>JAKUPT010000002.1 GCA_022450595.1 Bdellovibrionales bacterium | reverse complement strand
GGGCTGCTTAAGACGATATATACAAAAGGGACAAAATCGCTGGCAAATTAGAGGGACATTTTCGCTGGAGAATCACATTGGACAACACTTTTGTCTTAAAATGAAATTTTAAATTTTGGTTAAGTTTGCCCTTTAGCCGGCCCGTGCTCTTTAAAGCCCACCCCCTATGCCCGATAAATATATTATGAACGCAGAAAAAGTGGACGTTAAATCTATTCTACTAGTTGATGATGAAGAGGACGTAAGAGCACTGATCAAACAGCACCTGACAAGCTCTATAAAAGACATCAACATCATTGAAGCTAAAGACGGTTCTGAGGCCATGGCGAAGCTGTCCTATCAGACCTTTCATTGTATACTTACAGACATTCAAATGCCCAAAAAAGATGGTGTTGATCTGATTGAAAAGATCAAACAGAGCAATTTAAATGCTACAACCCCTATTATTGTTGTTACAGGATTTCCTGATGATCAGCTGTTAGAGAGGTTTAGCAATATCACGTTTGTAGAAAAGCCCTTTGATAAGTCTGTACTCATTCAATTGGTGGAATCTCAACTAAAACTAGGCAAAATGAACCAAAGAGTGGCAGCCAATGTGCTAAACGCCTTTGTAGACGCCACAGAGAGCTTTTTAAAGCAGCTCACTCAACTGGAGGCTGAATTTACATCCCCACTTGCAAAAGCCCCTCAAGACCAGTTAAAGGGGGATATATACGCATTGGTTGAGTTTAAGCATGTAGGGGCTATTTCTAAAATCTGTTTTGGTATTGATAAAAACTTAGCTGCTCAAATTGTAAAGACGATTAAAGAGGGGAACCTAAATTCTAATACAAATCCTCTTGAACTTTTTTTATCTGCCATTTTTAAAACTGTGGTTAGTAAAATGCAGGAAGAAAAGCAAAATATAAGTCTAGTTAAAAAACAAATTGTGACCAGCAATGAAGACTTCACCATTCAAGAACTTAACAGCTTAAAAGCTATTGTTATGCCCATCAAAACAAGCCTTGGCCATATTTATGTCCAAGCCATGCATTTAGAGAATACACGTAAAGCAGCCGCCTAATATTTGTTATTTATTTCGTCTTACCGGTAAACCATCTGGCCCAAGGCGCGTGCCCGGTGGATAAAAGTATCCCATCTCAGTGTACTTATCATAAGCTCTATGAATCATATCAAACAAATTGTCCATTCTGTGACCTATGGGGCCACCATTGTAGGTGCTCACCTTGCCTGCTGCCGTCGCTGAAGGGTTTCTTTGTTTTCTGCGGTTCTTGTTTCTCATCTGCGCAAGCAGTTTATCTAGTGAGTCGTCCTCCTCAAAAACAATTCCGCCACCACCGCTAGAGCCACCGCCTCCACCGGAAGCAAAGCCCATAGATACCACTTTGGACTCTTTATTTATTTTATCTAATTTTTCTTTAATGCTTTTTACTTTTTCAGCTCCAGGGCCAGACATCATAGACATGGCAGCATTCAAAGCGGAGCCATCTCTTGCCGCTGATAGTGGAACACTAGAACCATCGGGTGTTGTAAAGCTTTTTGTATCTGGGTCGTAGTTGATTCCTAAATTATCAGGAATGTCAGACATAATGTCAGCCACCTCATCATCCACAGTGCTTTGTGGAGCGCCATTGGGATTTCCTGCATTTGCTCCCGGATTGTTACCATAGTCACAACCTTGTGCACTGACTTCACAGGCTTGAGTTCTTATATCATCAGCTTTCTTTTTTGCATCTTTACCGTTTAATTGTAATCCAACACCAGCTGCTACAACTAAGGCACTTACGCCGTAACAGTCTTGACCTTCGGCACTTTCAGTTGAGGCCTGTGCAGCAGTGTCTAAGCCTGCCTTAGAAGCTAGCTCGGGATTGGCAAGAGCTCCCTTATGGTAAGCACTACCAGCTGCTGCAGTACTCCCTCCTGAAAAATAACAAGTGGCGAGCATTGATGTTCCCACCCCAACAGCCGTTGTGCCTAACATTTCTGTGGCTTGCCCCATTTTATCAACTTTATCAGCACTTTGATTCATATCATTTACAAGATTGCCTCCGCCTGATGGATTTGCCATCTGACCTCGCTGTTGATTTTGCTGCTGCTGTTGTTGTTGCTGATTTTGCTGACCGTTGCCATATCGTGCATTGGGGTCGTAGTTGTTCATGTAGCTTTGAGCTGACAAAGTGAGTGAAAAACTAAAGACTGAAAGTGATAAAAGTTTCTTCATATTAATTCCTCGGTGTTCCGTCTGGGTTTAGTCGTGTGTTGGGCGGATAAAAAAGTCCCTCTTCTGTGGCCTTTTCATAGGCTCTGTGAATCATATCAAATAGGTTGTCGTATTTATGTCCTATGGGTTCACCGTTATAAAGAACCACTTTACCTGCCGCTGTGGCCGTTGGCTTTCTGGGCTTAGATTTTTTTTGTTTTGCCAAATAAGCTCTATAAATTTCATCTTGGCGGTTACTTTTTTCTGATACTTTTTGTGGCCTTGCCATTTGGGCTTGTTGAGTCACTTTTGATTCTTCACCTTCATCTTCAGCAATACCTTGGCTGAGTCTTTTTTGATCTTCTTCACTAAGTAAGGCTAAGGCTTGTGGGGTCAGTTGTGGTTCATTGTTGGAATCATACTGAACACCGTTTTCTGTCACAATAACCTCATCGCCATTTTCTTCTACTTTTATGCCGTATTCATTTTCTAAATACTCTTGAAAGTCTTTATCTGAAATTTTACCGTTATCACCAACTAAGGCGTCAGGGTATTCCACGTTGTCTGGAACATCTGTATTTGGATCAATGTCATTAGAATCAGTTGGCAGTAAAGCATTAAACTCACCGTCATCTACATCATTGATTTTGTCAGCCTGATCAAATAAATCCCTCGCTATTTTTTTGGTTTTACTAGCTTCTTTTCTATACTTTCTGGCTTTCCAAAAAAAGTAGGCCCCACTTCCACCGGCACCTATTGTAGCCCAACCCAATTTTTGATAATAGCTGGCTTTTTCTTTAAGCTTTCCTGACTTTCTGGCTAAATTGTAGGCTGAGTCTCTGAGTTGTACATCAATGGCCTCACCTTGATTGTTGGCATTTTTTACTTTTGTTCCAGTGTTCGTATTCATATTGTTTATTTGAGAAGGGTCATAGGCTGAAGGTCTATCATATATAGGATTTCCCTTTTCCTCTGAGTTTTCAGAAGGCGTTGAAGGGGCTCCTTCATAAATACCTTGAGCCTGACTTACAATTGGTAATAATAAAATAAGATAAAATATAGCTTTCATAAAAAAGAAGTACTCCTACTTATATATATCGACCAACATCCCGTTTCACTTTAGTACAAGCAGGATTTTTTTTATTTTCTCAGAATGAAACACTTAAAAGTTTTCAGGCGGGTTTTTAATTTGAGCTGAGCCTGTACCACCAAGGTTCATGCTACTGTTTAAATAGTTCTCATGCACAAGTTTAACTGAATACCCACTTCGCCCTCCAGAAATGCATTGTGTAGGAAGTTGCGGCATATTTTTGTTACTGGTTTTGACGGGAAGCCCACAAGTTGCAAACTCTTGAGGACTGGCTGGGTATCTATTGGCCCCATCAGACACCCAGCTGGTGAGAAGGTGTGAGAAGTCTTCCACTAAATAATTCACTGATGACACATCTTTTACACGCGGTACTTGTCCGCCTCCGCCTAATACCATGCGCATTTGATCTAACACACTATAACCTTCACTCACTTCTGGCTTATAACCTAAATCTCCCCTAATGGGTGCCAGTTGTCCAAACATATCTCCACTTTGTTGAAGAGCTTTTAGTTTAGGTAAATATGTGTTTCCAAAATTTGATTGTATTGAGTAGTGTGTAATGTCAAACAAGTCTGGTGCTACTGAAGCTTCTTCGTACTCTCGGACTACAGGTTTATTATTAAGTTCATTGTTCCACGTCAGAGGGTCTCTAAAGTAGTTATTTCCAGGAGAATCATCGATCAGTACATTTCTAAAAAAATCAAGCTGCATTAAGTTTACAAAAGTAGCTAAAAAATTCCCGGGTCTTTCACCAAAAATAGATAAGGCTCTTCTTGAATTTAGGCCAAGTGTATCTCCGGGAAATCTTGAATAATTAGGATATTGTCTTAAATCGTCAGTGATAATATTTGTGATTCCGCCTGGTTGAATTCGACTAGGTAGAAGTGGGTCGTTCATTTGACTTCGATCTGTCACCGGATCTGATTGTAAAGAATCAGCACTCCAAGTTTTACTGTACCAAGGACCAATTCGTCCACCAAAAGGCTTTGCATAGGCTTTAGCTTCTAAAGTCACAGAAGCACCAAAGGGTAAAAACAACTGTCGAGATTCAGCTTTGGCTTTCACTCCGTAATAAACCATCCACCATGGATTTTTTTCTATCCCTAAACTACTGTGATCATAACCATTACCTTCTAACATTGTTGTTGGCTCCACAGACTGTGACCAGTGACTCAACAATTGATAAATACCATCGCCCACCCATTCTCTAGCATAGGTTGTGTTCCCGGGAAGATCAAAAGGGTTTCCACTTTGAGCGAATATTGGTTTTGGACGAGAGGCACATGTGCTTGGGTTAGAAACATCAACAAACATCATTTGTGGACTTGTAAGAATTGGTGCAATCCAATTTCTAGGCTGCACACCCTCTAGAGAATTAAAAGTTTCAATGCTGGGTTGGTTACTGGCTCCATCCCAATTTCCATAAGTTAAATTTTTAAGTAAAGTTTTTTGCACTCCTTGAAACACTGGTGTTCCATCAAGACTTAAAAACTTGTCTTGTCCTTGAGCCATATTCTTAGCAATCTCATCAATGACTTTTCTCCTGTCACCTTGATCAAAACGATAAGATGTATGGATAAGCATGGCATAAATCCAATTAGCAGCAGCCTTATCTTCACAACGATCTTCAAATTGTTTCTTAATTCTTTGAACCTCTTGGCTCACTTGAATAGTTAAGGGGTTCCAAAAAGAGGTTGAAAAGCTCGGAAACTGAGGAAACTCTAGTCCTGGGTCTTGGCATAAGTTTTCCGTGTTATTCTGAGTGGTATTGACCACCCAAGTGGGAGAGTATCCTATACACGTAGCCGGTGGCGAGGTCTGAAAAGCGGAGTAAAAACTCTCATCATTTCTACCACCTTGTTGTGCGGGATGGGTTTCGGTATTACTAATCCCTTGGCGCACTTGCCCCATAGTGCCCAAAACACGGTATCTAAATGTTAGTAATTTCCATGACTGTCGGATTTGATAATTTGTGTGAGCAATCACATTCATCCACTCAGCTTGTTGTTGAGCGCCGTAATAAGCCGCCAAGTCCACAGAGTTTTGCAGGTTGATTTTATCGTGCACCACAAGGCCAATGTTGACCACCATGGCAAAAAATAAAAATAACACCTGAAATATAAAGGCAATAAATATAGCCACTTGCCCACGTGAGTTTTTAACTGCTTTCATCACCTTATATACTATATGAGTTTTTTTTACTGTTGTAGGTTATAAGCTTTAACCTTTTTAACTCAGCCCATAGTCTATGAAATAGCACAGACGAAAAACCAGACGGGACCCACGTCTGAGCCAATTTGATTTTTAAAATGAAAAGCCGATAAAATAGTATGATGAAAAGTCTTTTAATCACCACATTGCTTTTTTTAAGTTTTCACACCCATGCACAAACCATGTACGAGGCCTACTTAAAAATTGAACAAAATGGTGAACATGTCGGTTACGCCATTCAAAAGTACGAATACAACAAAAGCACTCAACAGTTTGTATCCACTTCTTACATTAAAACTAATTTACTTGAAGGTGGAACCCAAGAAAGCTTAAAAGCTGTCAGTGACAACAAGTTCAACCCGGTCTCTTATCAATACACCGCCCAAATTGGTAAAACGGTAAAAACCATTGATGCTAAGTTCTCACTCACAGACAAAAATCTTAAAGCGACTGCTGTGATTGGTGATGGCAAAAACAATAAAACAGTCACTAAAGCTTTTAATAAAGGCACATTCCTTAGCACTTTCGTTAATCTTGTGATCAAACAGTACAAATACAAAACCAACCAAAAGTATGACTTTCAAGCCATTGCAGAGGAAAAGTTCTCGGCCTCATCTGGAAGCGCCTTATTCAAATCTACTTATGAACATAATAACAACAAGGTATTTGTAGGCACTTTTGTATTTTCAGGCTCTCAGTTTGAAAGCCATATCACTGAAGACGGCCAAGCTTATAAAACTATCCTCGCTCAACAAGGCTTAAGCACACAGGTGGTTAAAACCCCAGCTGAGGCCACTAAGGGCTTCAAACTTAATGAAAAAGTCCTAAAGGGCGCCTTTCAAAGCGTCCCCCGCGGCAAGAAAAATTTCCTACAATAAAATAAATTTTAAATTTGAATTTTACTCTTAACGCCGACCTCAGTATGTGCAGGGCGTATCCGTGTTGCGTTAATCCCAAAGGGATTAATGCAATACGAAGACGACCTGCGGCCATTCCTGCTCGGGAGAAGTTAAGAGTAAAATTCAAATTTAAAATTTATTTTATTGTAGGGAATTTTTCGTTTGTAAGATTTTATTAACTAGCTCTGAACTTAAATGATGATTTATTTAACTCATCTTTTAATACAAAAATGTCTGTAATGTGACTCCCATAATATAAGCTTTAACTTATAAGATAGAATTATTGAGTTCTTAAACCAGAAAACTCCACCTGAGCTTGTCCATTAAGACGAAATAAAACCGGATGATATGTCCAACCCGCCTGCCCTGGTCGGTAGCGGTAGCGAGAGATGCTTCTAATCGCTTCTTGGTCTAGCATTTGATGCCCTGAAGAGCGTAACACTTTTAATCCCTGAACATGTCCTGAGCTTGTCACATAGTAAGCAAGCACCACGTTGCCCTCCCAGCCTTTTCTTCTCGCTGGCGCTGGGTACACAGGTTTTGGATTGCCTGGAAGCTGACTCAAAGTTCTAGCATCACGACTGCCGTTAGGAAGTCCATAAGGAGTTGATGTGGCTTGTGATTGCGCCACTTGTTTTTTTCTGTTTTTCCAACGCTCAGCTCTTTTTTGTTGTTGTTTTTTTAGCTCAGCCATTCTTTTTTCACGAAGCTTTTTTCTTCTTTCCACAACAGGGTCCACTTTTGGTTTTTGTGGTTTTTGTTGCTTAGCCAGCATGGCCACTTTTTCGGCAGCTAAGACTTCACTTTCTTCTTGTAACATCTCTTCGGCTAAGGCCTCAGAGTTTTCATCCACAGGAAGCTCCTCAACAGCAGTTTCTGTTGGCTCAGTGTTTGTTGTCTCCGTCACTACAGACTCTGATGATTCTGTATCTGGTTGTAGGGCGACTTCAGGAGACTGTTGAGACTTTTCTGGTAATTGTTGGCTAGGTTCATCAACAATGGGTTGCTGCTCTTCTACCACTTCAACCGACTTTGGCTTTGGAACCACTTTTTTAGGAGCTGTGGGTTTAACCTCAGGCTGTACCACTTGCATTCCTTCGGGAACCTCAATGGCTCCCAACTCAATGTACTCTCCCTCTGGAAAGGGATCTTTTTTAGGCTCTTCCACAACCAATAGTGTGGTTGCCACAGCGGCGTGAAGGCTTGAGGCCAATAAAATGGAAAGGGTCAGTCGGCGACTGTCTGCGTTCATTCTTACTCCCTGCATATAGTAGATATGACGCATGGAGTATATTAAAAATAATGCGCTACGTCAACATAAGATCTTCAGGGATCTCCCCTTTGCTTATAGCTTTGGCTAGGCGCAGATGCTCAGGATGGCCTATAATATTTACAGAGTCCTCAAAGCTAGGAGTTGAGATTGTCGCCAGCTTTTTTTGCTTAAAGCTTTTTACACTTTCAATTTTGGCTTTTACAGCCTCATTATCCAGTGATTTTGAACTTAAAGCCTTAGTGACGGACTCAAAGCCCACCTTATGACTTTCAGGTTCGTTACAGTACAACAGCATGTCGCAGCCAGCGTCCAGTGCTAGTACTGGAATGTCTTCTTTAGAAAAGTTTGAGCGTAGGGCCTTCATGTCTAAATCGTCTGTAATGACAAGATTTCTATAGCGATATTCTGTTTTTAATAAATCTTGGATAAAGATCTTAGACAGCGTGGCCGGATACTTTGGATCAATATTTTTATAAAGAATATGACAAGTCATTAAAAGATCAATTCGGGCTCTTATGGCTTTTTGGAAAGGTGCTAAGTCCACAGCCTTTAAATCTTCTAATGATTTTTCCGACACCGGCAACTCTTCATGAGAGTCGAGTGTGGTGTGCCCGTGCCCTGGAAAGTGCTTAGCACAGGGTAAAACCTCCGATTTAATATAACCACGTACAAGGGCTGAGGAGTGTTTGCTAACAAGTTCTGGATCGGAAGAGATCGAACGATCGCCTATCACTTCATTTTTAGTGTTGGTTAAAACATCAATACAAGGAGCAAAATTTAAATTAATACCCACACTATGGAGCTCTTTACCCATAGACTGAGCAAAGCGAAAAGAGATAGAAGTGGAGTCCACCTCACCTAAGTGCTTTAATGCTGGCCACTTGGTAAATGGAGGCTTTAATCTGTGTACACGCCCCCCTTCCATATCAATACCAATGAGCATTGGAAGCTGAGAGCTTTGTTTTTTTGTAAGCGACTGTAATTTAGATGTGAGTTCAAAGATTTGCTTGGGATCTTCTACATTTCTAGAAAATAAAACGACACCGCCAATATCGTTATTGACGATAAAATCTTCTTCATGCTTTTGAAGTTGAGGCCCTTCTAATCCAATAAAAAATAGCTGGCCTAATCCTTTAATCATGATGGCTCTCCCCCACTGTTTACAGTATTAATTTCAACACAATTTTAGGGATAGTCCAAAGGTATTTGTATTAAGAATTGTAAAGACATGACCAGCTTGCTTTTTCCAAACTAAGGTCTCATAGTATAAACTATATATATTTATACTTTGGTCATAAAAAAACAAGAGACTGTGCTCTTGTTTTTTTAATTACTTGTCGCCAAAAAGTTCTGCTGCAGACTTTGTAGAGCCTTCGTTGCGATCTTTAGCTTTTCTTTTTTTACCCTGATTAGATCTTTTTCTCTCACGGATAAGTTCTGTTTG
The DNA here is from genome assembly GCA_022450595.1 of Bdellovibrionales bacterium. GTDB lineage: Bacteria > Bdellovibrionota > Bdellovibrionia > Bdellovibrionales > UBA1609 > JAKUPT01. The sequence goes on along the minus strand of JAKUPT010000002.1, from coordinate 5,585 downwards.
TTTGGTCGGTGAAGCCATTTTTAACTCCTCATAAATTGATTAAATTTCAATACAAAGAAGGCTTTCTACCAAAAGGGCACACGCAAGTCAACGCCATGCATTGCGTTCTTATTCTTTTTTGGATCTTGAGAGTAGGAGTAATGAATTTGAAGTCTGGGCCCATTTAAGCCCACTCCAGCATGCAGGGTGTTCTTATCCAAAACGTTGTTAATTCGATAGCCTAAGCGTAAACTCACGTAATCATTCAAGAAACTCTCGATCCCCATGGCGTACTGAAGTTTTTTACTGGGGTTTCCACGAGTGATCTGCACCAGGTCAAACTGCACCCTAAGCATATCTTGGTAAAAATAAGTCAGCCCTAGCCCCAGCTCCGGCACAATGGAGTTGGGCTCATAGTCATATGAGTTTAAAAAATTTAAATACGACAGCCCCACTCCCAAATACTGGCTAAACTTATAATGAACGCCAACACTGGATTGGAAGTAGTTTTTTATTCCATATTTATAGTCATTTTGCCGCATATGATGAAATCCCAAGCCCAAAGACCAGCGATTTAAAAATTTTTTAGCCCCATACAACAGCCAAGACTCTTCTGTGATCTTTGCTCTATTTTCAAAATCAAATGATTGTTTTACGAAGTTTAAACTTCCAGAGAAAAACGTGTCTGGATTATTTTCAAGAGCTGAAATCGCCACAGTTTCTTTGTTGTGGCCAGTTTCGGGAGTTTTTCCAAAATTATAAAAAAGAGCTGCATCACCTTGAGGAGCGTAAACAAGGGTTGCAGGATTTAAATGAACCGTTTCAAGTCCAAACTCTGCACCTCTACCAGAACCGGCAAGACTCATTGTTTGTGGCCCCTGAAAGTATTGCGCAAGTAGGGGTTGAGATGTCATAGTAAGTATCAGTGCTGCAACAAAGGACTTTAATTTGAAATCACTTGTTTTTCTACTTATCATTTTTAGCCTTCCAGGTTTACATGCATCAAAAATAAAACCTCGTGTGCAGTCAGGCACTATTAGCAGTCACCAGCAAGTTAAATTTAAAAAAGTTAAATCTGGTGATACCTTGTATTCTATTTTAAAACAACACAACTTTGACCAACAGGCAATGGGTCAGGTGTTAGGTAAACCCGTTTTTCCAAAGTCTTATACACTTATTCCTGGCAACAAATACCGTGTGAAAAAAATCAAGGCAAAACAAATTACCGAAATCAGATTTTATGACAACAGCACTGATGTGGCCTTTGAATTTTGGAAGAACTCTATAGATGCTGGCGGACGAGTGGTAAAAATAAAATACGACCGACAAGTTCAAAACATTGAAGGAAAAATTGTTGGCTCAATTTTCACAAGTATTAAAGCCCATGTCCCTGACAACCAAATTGTTCAAAGATTTATGGATGCTTATATTTTTGAGTACAATTTAAAAAAAGACATTAAACGAAATGCTCCATTTAAAATCACTTTTGAGAAACTTTATGATGAAGGTGTGTTTATTAAAAATGGAGAAATTCTTAAAACAAGTCTTTTTATAGACGGACAAACTGAAGCTCGCACTTTTATTAAGTTCCCTGGCGGTGGTGCCTTTGTTGATTTGGCCGATCCACAGTTTGACCGCCCCTTCTACTCACCTGTTAGCTATGCAAGCATTTCAAGCTTATACCAACCACGAAGATTTCATCCTATTAAACGTGTTCGTATCTCTCATATGGGAATTGATTATGAACTTCCCGAAGGAGAAAATGTGTACTCTGTTCTTTCCGGACGTGTTTTAAGAAAAGGAAAAAATAGAGCCGCAGGTAATTATGTTGTTATTAAACATAACAATGGCCTTGAAAGCTATTACAACCACCTAGAAGAAATTCACAAATCTGTTAAAAAAGGTACTTATGTGCACAGTGGGCAAATCATAGGAACAATTGGATGCACCGGCTACTGTACAAAGGCTCACTTGCACTTTGCAATTAAGAAAAACGGCAAATACTTAAACCCAATTAGGTATGTAAAAACTTACCCTTATCATAAAAAAGATTTTGTCAAAAAGACCATTGCAAAGCTTGATAAGTCTAAAAACTTAAGTCTTTAATTTTATTCTTCAAGACTTATATCTTTTAATGGAAAGCGGTTACAGAGGCTGACGTAGTGTGGACATCTTCTAAAGTCTGTTGAAACTTTACCATCTTGACCAGTTACTGAAATACCACAGTTCGCGACTCCATATGCAATATTGTAAGCCATTTCATTTGATGTTGCCGACACAGGCGACTGTTCATAACATGCATCTTTGTTGCTGGCTTTTTTGGGAACAATACATTTATTAATCACATCAATAAACCAATGTTCATTTTTAGGGTCTAAAATTCTTCTTAATGCTTTTTGAAGCCTTATATGATCTTCGCTCACGACTGTGTCATAGAATTGCTGTTGAACATTGCCTGGAATTGAAAAACTTGTACGAACCGTATGACCAACATCTTTGCTCGTTAAATCCGGTCGTGGTGAACAGGCTGAGTTCAATGTATCTTCAAACCTAAAAATCTGAAATTTATAATCATCCTGGCAGCTCCAAGCTGTACTTCCCTCTTTAAGCTCTTTAATGACAGCATTAGATGAATTCCCTACTTGATGTGCGCCTAAGGTGATATCAAAAACTGTTGAGAAAGTTTCGCTGATGTTTTGAGCCTGATATCCATTACTAGCTAAAACCTGCTCTGGCTTTGAATAAGGTCCATATGTTAACGCCAATTTCATACCGGTTTTGCCTTTAATAGAATTCATTAAGGCATTGTTTTCAGCACCTGAATATAAGATGTCACCTTGCACATTTCTCTTTGTGGTTCCTTCGTATTGGTTGAGATAACGAAGTCTTTCGGTGTTTTTTAAATCACGAATGGGTTTAAATATTGGAAACATAGTTAAAGGCCCACCAATAAGTGACATTTTATCTTTATTTTTCAAATAGTTTTGATAAATAGGTTGGCTTGTCTTTTCATCAACTAAAGCAACTCTAGGAGCAATTTCATTGGTCAGTGGGTTATTGTAAACTAAAGAAGCTAGTTGATCTGTAGACTTCATTAAATACTTAGACTTAAATTCTTCACTGAGTTTGATACCTTGATTTTGATAAGCTCCAGCGCGAATAGTAAAGTAGCCCTGACTTGCCGGATTGTTTTGCGAACATGACATCATAGCCACCTGATCCACTTTAGTATCAAACGGAAAGGTCTCCGTATAACTTCCGTCTTCAGCATTCACAGAGCCAAGTGACTGTCCTCCTTCTTGAGGCATAGGTTGACCACAGTTTTGAAAGGCAAATAGCAAAACTGTTGCAGTAGCAAATAGTAATAGTCTTGAGGTTTTAAAATTCATACTTTCTCATTACCTTTGTATGTAAAACATATCGGCAAAATGAGACAAAAGTTTAGTCTTTGTATTTAAATAATACACCAAAAGGAAATAAGCTATTTTTCACATTTAAAAGCTAATTGCGTCTTAAAATGAAACACTATAAGCAGCTCTTTGATAAAAAATGCGTGTGTGTTTCATAAATAGTACCTGGTTTATTTTTTAATGGAGATTTAAGCTTTATTCTATGAGAGACCTCAGCGGTCCAGGACGGACCGCGAGCTGCGAGGCATGGAGGCCGTGTCTCGAATAGAATAAAGCTTAAATCTCCATTAAAAAAATAAACTTAAACCAGGCGCGGTCTAGAAGACACTTATAAATTCTTAGGTAAGATTTTGTGTCTTTACACCAAATCAAACAGATCTAGCTGTTTTGGCTGAGGTACTATTTGCGGAAAGCGCATTTCTTCTTTGCCAGAAAGAGAAACTAGGTTCTCAATGGGTGGCAGTTCGTTTTTGCCCGACATTTTTAGCATCATTTGATAAAAAAGATTGGCTGTGTATGAGGCATCTTCTTCTGCGCGGTGAAAGTTTGAGGCGGGAATGTTTAGGTCCTGTACTAAAGTACCCAGTTTGTAGTTAGTCAGACCGGTGTAAACTTTTTTGGCGATTTGTAAGGTGTCTAAAATCACTCCCTTTGGAGCAGCAGATTCTAATTTTTTTATGTCGGCAGTTAAAAACTGCACATCAAAAGCGGCGTTGTGTGCCACAATCACGTCGTCTTCACAAAACTCTGCAAAGGGTTGAAGTAAATCTTTAATTAAAGGCTGGCCTTTAACCATGTCATCGTAAATCCCGTTCACGCGGCTGGCACCTTCAGGGATAGACATCTCTGGATCAACCAGAGTTGAGAAAACGGCATCCACCTGGCCATCAATGTAACGAACGGCACCGATTTCAATAATTCTATCCACACCTGGGATAAATCCCGTGGTCTCTAAGTCAAAAGCAATAAATCTCATAGTCCCCAGCCTTAAAAGTTTGTTTTAACCCCAAATAATTCTTTTCAACAGGTGTTTAATTAAGCATACTCAAAGTGCCTTTAGCAGCACTCTACGCAATGCAAAAGTAAAATAATGTGATGTTTTTATGTTCTTCAAAAAACCGAAATTCGAATTAGAGGTTTTTTTTCTAAATCAGAAAAAAACACTTGTCTTTTATAAGTCCACTAACTTGTTAAAACTGCTTATAAAACACAAAATACCCATTAATTATTCCTGTGATGGCAACGCCACCTGCGGCACTTGCAAAGTAGAAGTGTTAAGCTCACTTGATAAACTAAAACCGAGAAATTCTTTAGAAAAAGAATTGGCCAATGACCGAGAGTTTAAAAGCAATGAAAGGCTCGCCTGCCAAATTCAAGCCCATGACCGGCTTAAAATAAAAATACAAAATGATTAATTTCTCATATTATAAAGCCATTTGCTCTATGAGACTTTTTGTATAGATTCAGGAAGATTTGAGAACTCTTGCGTTTTCATAAAGAAATCCCTTTATGGCTTCTATGAACTACGGGAAGTCTGCGACCCCTACCAAAAGCATGATCAGTGATTTTTAATATTGGGGGCGCTTGCCAGCGCTTAAACTCAGTCAGTAGTAAGGCTTTAAGAACCCTCTTTTCAAGTGCACTTCTTGCGGGCTTACAGTTTTCAACAAGCTTTGTGATAATAGGATCTAACTTTTCATAAGGTGGTAAAGAGTCCTCATCTTTTTGATTTGGTCGAAGCTCTGCTGAAGGCGGACGATCTATAATAAACCTTGGAATGACTTCTTCGTTTTTATTATAAAGCTCTGCAAGTTTAAATACGTAGGTTTTAAGCACATCACCTATAACGCTTAAGCCCCCGCACTGGTCGCCATAAAGTGTGCTGTAACCCATGGCGAATTCAGATTTATTGCTGGTGTTTAAAAGCAGACTGTTATTTTTATTACTATAGGCCATTAAGATCATGCCACGCAGTCTTGCCTGTAGGTTTTCATGCATGATTGAAAATTCTGAAACATCAAAAGCTTTGTCTAAATCGGACTTTAAATTTTTATAGTAACTGTCAATTGGGACTTCAATAAACTCAGCCCCTAAGTTTTTGGCTAACTGTTTAGAAGCTTGATGGCTTTTAGGGGAATTATAAGGCCCCGGCATTGAAATCAAAGTAAGCTTATCACCACCAATGGCTTTTGCCGC
>JAKUPT010000019.1 GCA_022450595.1 Bdellovibrionales bacterium | reverse complement strand
AGTATTTAAAAAAAGTTTTTATTGATGAATACTGGAATGCAAAAAAGACAGTAGATGCACGAGAGCCAGAAACTAAATATAGACCAGCGCCTACGGATACAGAGCTTAGAGAAATCCTGAGCCAGCGTGAATATAGAAAAGTTAATAATGATTATACTTTTAGGTGGAAAAATAACTGTTACCAGATAGAAAATCCTGGTGGCGATATTCGTAATCAAGATGTTGAGCTCAGGTTTTACAAGGATGGAGAATCTGCAGTATTTCATGCTGGAAGGATTTTAGACGTAAAACTGGTTCAAAGTGCTACAAAGAAAAGGGCTGCTTAAGACGATATATACAAAAGGGACAAAATCGCTGGCAAATTAGAGGGACATTTTCGCTGGAGAATCACAAAAAATATCTATATTGTCTTAAAATGAGACAAATATTCTTTAGTTTTAATATATTTAATTTATTATTTAAGAACCCGTAAGTCTAAGACGATAGTCTTAATATGAGGCTACCCTAACGAGGTAATTTATGAAAAAGACTTTTATAACAATGTCTGTATTTTTTATTCTTTTGGGCTATAACAATTGCTCCAATCAAGGGCTAGAGTCTTATGTATTAAGCACAGCAGAAAACTCAAGTACCAGCCCATCAGACAATAACAGCAGTTCCACCCCTGCTGACGACGACTCGCCGTCCAGCTCTAGCAAGGGTGAAATTAATATTAATTCTGTTAATCAAGTTTCATCAAATTCTTTTAAAATTTTAGGATCTGGATTTTCATTAAAAAAACAACACTCAGCAATTCTTTATGACCACGGAAGTGAAGCCCTAGAAAATGGAATACTCAATACTTATCATAAAAGTCTTCCTGACATGCATAAGATCCAAAGAATAGATGAAGATCCTAATACCCTATGGCATAAACCCAGCCTTGGCAGTACGGACAGTGTCAATACCGGAATGAGGATAAGTAAAAGTCGCCCTGGTCGATATCCCGGTGATGAGGCTCATTACTATGCCAAAGGTAACAATAACTTTTTAGGATGGCCTTCAGCTTACGGAGGTTTTGAAACCAACTCAAATTCGAAAAGAGTTTATACCGCATTTTGGATTAAACTCCCATTTGATTTACAAAATTATTATGCAATACCTGCTGACAGCGCACAAACTAGATTTATCCAAAATGGTGATGAAGAGTACGGTGAGTATATTCAAATAGAAGGCATAAAAGAGCCTGGGAGAATTATTGCTCATAAAAATATCGGTAGTATTCCAGAGGGGTGGTTGTTTTTTGAACCTCCAAGGGTAAAAGGTAGACCGAGCATGGCAGGAAAGAAAATAACAGGCTTAACCTCTGGAGCAGAAGTTACTTTTCCTTTAAATTCGTCAAAAAGCAAATTTGATGGCAGAGGTTTTTTAAGCCCAAGAGGAAAATACTTAAGATTATGGTCAAGTGGTGACGGAAACGGTTATAGATACTCTATTGCAAATCTTGGAGTGGCCGGAACAGGTGGAACCATTTGGGCCAATACCTTTGAATACAACAACCTAATTCCTCAACAATGGAACTTTATGGAAGTGGCCATTGATCTCGGAGATAGTGAATTAAACAGAAATCCAAGTTTAAATGTTTGGATCAACGGAAAAATGTATTTACAATCTGGCCCCGAGTGGGTTGAGGGAATGAAAAAAGCCGAAGCTACAAAAACAGGAGACCATGGCTTAACTATAGCACTACTTGGAATTAATGATTTTATGCCTGTTCCCTTCTCATTAGATTTAGACGATATATATTTAGATAATAGTTTTCATCGAGTTTTGTTGTGCAATAAAGCCCAGCTTAGTGAAATACGAGACAAGACTGGTCACTGTGAAGTACAAAAGATCAACCTATGGAATGACTCAACTATTGAATTTAACCTTTATTTAGGAGCATTAAAAAGTGCTGATAAAAAATTTCTCTATTTATTTGATGAGAATGGAAACTCTAACTCTAATGGATTTGAAATTAAAGACTTATAAAAACTGTTCAGTACTAAGAGCAAGACTTCTTATTCAAAACGGTAACTTAGAAGTATAGATGGGTAAATAGAAGACTTACTGTAGCTAACATTGCTTAGAGTGGTTGAATTTGAAACAGATTCTGAAAATGTTGAGCCATAATAGTTAAGATAGAGTCCGGCCTGAAACATCTCTTCAACCACATAGCCTTTATATCCCACAGAGACTTTATAACTAGATCCACGCCACTCTTCACTTGTTCCACTTGAAGCTTCTGTAAAATCAGCTGTACTTATTAAGTTATAAACAGCTACCAAGACCCAATTGTTGTCTCGGTTCATATGCCATCCAAAAACAGGACCCATATCAGTAATAGTTATGGAAGCTATACCACTGTCACCACGATCAGAGGTTAAAGAGCCATAACTCCAACCTGTAAAAAAGCGTCCTCTTTTATCTAAATTTATAGTGACCGCAACATCATAAAAGGTGTCCGTAAATGCATTACTCGAAGTCGACTCAATGCTGTCTGAAAAGTAAAACAAATTAGCATCAATAGATAAGGCCCATACTTTAGGTGAGCTCAAAAACAGAATAAAAACCATAATGAAATTTTTCATACATTGATTATTTCATGATATTTACAAAATTAAACTTCTTTTAAAAAGCTCTATATTTTTGTCGAGGTCGTACTTGATTTTTGGTTTCAAGTAGTGATTTGCTTATGTTCAAACTAAATATTTTCTTTCATTTTTAATCTAAACATAAATGGAGATTTAACCACCTCAAAAGATTAGCCAATTCTTTTTAGAAACCAACAATTTTTAAAAGCCTTAAAACTTATTAAATATTCAATTATTAAGGAGTTTAAATGAAAAACTAAAAAGCGAAGGTGAAACCATCCCCTTCGCTTTTTTATTAATAATATTTATAATAAATCAAAAATGGACAAGCAAATAACTTAGTCATTAAAATATAGTTCAGACCTCTTGAAAATTCTAAATGGCATTTCCCCATCACCCGGGATATTTACAGATACGGCAGCACCTTTTTCGCTATTTAGCTTTTCTTTAGTAACATTCGTAAAGTCAACTGACATCTGAATAGCATTTGGACCACCTATAGCTGAACAATCAAGTGTTCCTAAAAATACATTTTTACTAAACGTATACTCCCCGGAGCAGCCCGGTTTTGGCATGGGATGATCCATATTTGCATCTCTATAATTAAAAGTTCCATCATCATTAACAATTAATTGAACAACGAAAAAAGGGCCATCTATATCTATCTTGGCTACGGAAATACCCAATAAGTCGTTTTTCTTTATATCACTTGCAAAAGATGACATTGACACTAAAAGTGTTAGCCCAACTAATAGCTTTTTCATATTTAACTCCCCTTGTTTATTTAGATATGTTTTATAAGAATTAATTAATTCTTTACCTTGATTAAGGTAGGGCTGAATAGATAAACCTTATTCAACATTTTAAATGAAAAATTTATTCGACTTAAAAATTTAATAGTTGAAAGATTTTCTTATTACTTAAGAGCCATATAAAGCTTGGGGATTTAGTGCTCGTAACCTTTTTAGAAGAAATACCAAAAGGGGGACGATCACTAAGTCTCACCGACTACTTCACCCAGCGAACTTTTTTGGTGGCCACGTCGATGGTGTCTATTTCTTGAGAAAAGCGGTGTAAAATGACCTTGGCAAACTCGTAGGCATCCACTTTTAAGTCTTCAAGACTAAGGGTTTTAACCGGTGTGCCCTGGTTGGTTACATTGACGGCGAAGTGGATCAGTGTGGAGACTGGACTTTGGGTGGCAATGCTGATGCTGAGCTTTTGCTCATCAAAATAGATGTCATCTCCTTCACGGATGAGCATTTGAGCTTTTTCCTCAACAGGCGAAAGCTCTTGCAAAACCTCTATACAAACACTGGCAAGAAGCCTTTGCAAACTGACTCCTGAAAATAGGGAGATGTTGAATTTTTCAATAATAAAGTGAACCATTTTGTCGCCCTTGATTTGGGCTTTGGCTAATAGGTCCTCACCGTCTGCCATGTGTTCAAAAGGAATGTCACAAGGACCCACCCAGGCCACCATAGAGTCTCCTAATATATGGTGATCCATATAGGCATACAGCGAGCGAAGTTGGCTGCCGTCATAAGAAATGGGGTCTTTTAAAAGTTTAAATTGCATGACCCATATCTTTTAAAGCTCTTTTGTATCTTAAGCAAGACTCACACTCCCCACAAAGTGTCTCATTGGAAAAATAACAAGGCCAAATAAGGTCAAAATTAACTTCAAGCTCTTTTCCAAAGCCCACAATTTCAGCCTTTGTCATATAAATTGTGTAGCAATGAACTTTTACTTTGTTTTGAGTGGAAAATGTTAATGCTACAGAACTTTGATTTAAAAAGTCTTTAGAGTTATCAGGAAAGGTCACAGCCTCTTCAGCGTTAAAGCCTGGGATGATGTACTCGGCCCCCAGCCCTTCGGCAAAGCCTGCAGCTATGTTTAAAAATATTCCATTTCTGTTAGGAACCCAAACCTGCTTGGCTGTTTGCTCTGAAGTCTCTTTGCTTTGAATATTTACTTTGTCTTGTGTGGGGATTTCTGCGTCTTCTTTTATAAGACTTGTGCTTGTAAAGTCCTTAAAAAAGGGAAGCTCTACAACTTTATGTGCAATATTTAATTCCTCACAAATTTTTTGGGACTGCTGTTTTTCTTTTGGTGCGGCTTTTTGGCCGTAATCAAAGGTTAATGCTAGAACCACGTCGTGGTTTTTTTGAGCTGCGTATAAATTCACCGTTGAGTCCAAGCCTGCGGACAACAACACAATGGCCTTAGTCTTCACATCTTTCCCCTAGACAGAAAATCGTATGTCTTTAATCAAGTACTGAAGTGATTTACGACCATTAAAAAAGTTCCACTGGGGCTCTGCCAAAATATCTACAATGTCCTGTGGTCGCATCCCTTTTTTAAGTACAGGATGAAATTTACTTGGAGAAAACCATAAAGCATCTGCCTTGGTCAACTCTTGTCTAGCTTTAAGGCTAAACTTAAAATGACCACCTCTAAGCTCTGTGATTTTTTCAACACTTAAGTTTTCAAACAAAAATAGTGGTGCCTCAAAGCCCACTCCAAAGGGCCCTAGCTGATCAAACCAACGCATAAACACGGGGGTGATTTCAGAAAACTGAGCCATAACATCGTACTCAAAAATTTGTCTTTGCTCTTCTTGTTGAGAGGCCACTTTATAAAAGTCTTCAAGCCCCTTTTCAATCAGCTCAAACTTTTCGTACTCAAACATAAACCCAGCAGCCGGTGCATGGCCACCAAACTTGATCATGTGCTCTGCAACAGCCTCTAACCCATCCAGCAAACTAATATTGCTATGATCGGGCCTGCGGCAACTGCCCGTGACAATGCCCTCATTGTTCACACTTCCAATAAAGGCTGGAACCAACCTTGTCTGAGCCACCTTGGTGGCCACCAGCCCAACAACTCCTTTGTGAAATTCCTCAGAGGCCATAAAGCCAATGTGTTGTTGGTCTCGTTTTTTCAACCAATCTAGGGCTTGGTCTTCAGATTTTTTTTGCAAATGAATGCGCTTATCGTTGAAGCTGAGTACTTTTTTAATCAGTTGATCTGCTTTTTTTTCATCTTCAATTAAAAACAAATCTATGGGCATCACCCCAAGCTCTAGTCGGCTTAAGGCATTCAGTTTTGGGGCAAAGCGAATGGCTACATCACTACCTGTGAGAGCTTTATTACCCATGCCTAAAGCTTCTAAAAGTTTTTTTAAGCCCGGGCGCTTTGTTTTCTCTAAAGCCACAAGCCCGTGCTTAACCAACACTCGATTTTCATGCACAAGAGGCACAAGATCTGTCAGTGTACCAATCACAAAACAGTCTAACAGCTCTTTCGGGTTAAACTCTGGAGTTAAAATATTATTTTTATTTAAAGTCAGCTTCAAGCCTAATAAAAAGTAAAAGGCCACACCGGCTCCACAAAGATAACCTAAGTTAGAGTCACAAGCGTTTTGATTGGGATTTACCACAGTATAAGCCTCAGGCAGCGTTTCTTTGGGCAAATGATGGTCTGTAATAATAAAATCAATGCCGATCTCATTGGCTTTTATAGCGGCGTCATGAGCCGTAATCCCCACATCAACGGTGATAACTACATCTACACCTTGAGTTTTAAGCTCTTCAATAGCTTTTACATGAACACCGTAGCCCTCAGACAGCCGCTTGGGCTGGTAGTGGATCACATTATCATAGCCTAAGTCTTTTAAGCCTTTAAGCATTAAAGCCAAGCCGGAAGTGCCATCTAAGTCAAAGTCTGCGTAGACACAGATTTTTTCATTTTTTAAAAAAGCCTCATGCAAACGCTGAGTGGCTTTTTCTAAGTTTGTTAAAACGAAAGGATGAGCTAAATTTTTAAGTGAGGGCTGTAATAGAGTTTCTATCTGTTCATTGTCGGTGATTTGTTTTGCAGAAAGGATTCTCCATATAAGTTCCGGCATAGGAGTGGGTGCGGCCACATCAACTGTGGCCTTTGGTTGCCATAAGCTTTCTTGCAAAACTATTATCCCCTTTATTTAGACTTTTTTCTTTGCTCAAACTTTGTGGCAAGAATCACAAGTGGTGAAGCCACAAAGATGGAAGAAAAAGTACCAATCACAATACCGATAGCTAGAGTGAAAGCAAAGTCTTTAATCACCCCACCAGCAAGGAAGTACATAGCCAGTACAGCCATTAATGTGGTGAGTGAAGTTAAAACTGTACGAGAGAACACTTGGTTGATTGATAAGTTCATTAAACTTGTAATATCAAAGTCGCCTCTATAATGAGCTAAGTTTTCACGAACACGGTCAAAGTTAATAATAGTATCGTTCAGTGAATAACCAATGATGGTTAAAATCGCAGCCAATGTTTGTACGTTCACTTCATGACCGATGAGAGAAAAAATACCTAAAGTTACAATAGAATCATGGAACAAACACACAACCGCTGCTTGCGCATATTTAAAGTCAAAACGAAAGCCCACATAAATTAAGATAATGATCAAAGAGTAAAATACAGCCAGTAAGCCGTTTCTTTTTAATTCATCACCAATTTGAGGACCAACAGTGTCCACTCTTAGAATTGAAACACCCTGCTCTGAAAAAGTGGTTCTTAAACCCTCTTGCACTTTTTCAACCATGTCATTTGTCAATTTGTTGGTCTCTTTATCATCTTTACCTGAGACAAATCCAAACCTTAGTAAAAATTCACTTTCTTCACCAAATTTTTGAACGGACACTGTGTTACCTGTGGAGTCCACGAACTCTCTAAGTTGTTTTGTGCTCACATCTGAATCAAAGCGCACCTGCATTTCTGTACCACCAGAAAAATCAATCCCGTAGTTAAAGCCTTTGGTCATTATAATGACCAAAGCCGCTAAAGCTAACAGTGCTGAAATGGTAGAAACTATAGGAGCTTTTCCTAAAAAATCTATTTTTGCTTCTAATTTTTTACTCATTCCCTACCACCTTATATAGACATCTTTTTCACGTTGAATTTATCAATCAAAGTTTCAAACACAGTTCTTGATACAAATATTGCTGTAAACATTGAAGTGGCAATACCGCAAAGTAAAGTCACCGCAAAACCTCTAACAGGCCCTGTACCGAAGTATATGAGAACAAAGCAGGTCGCCGCTGTTGTGATGTTGGCATCAAAGATCGCTGAAAAGGCATGGCCAAAACCATCTTTTACAGAGCCTTTTAAACTTGCACCCTTTTTAAGTTCCTCTTTAATACGCTCAAAAATAATCACGTTAGCATCCACGGCCATACCAATGGTTAAAACAATACCAGCCACACCTGGAAGTGTGAGCGTTGCTCTTAGCGATGACAAAATGGCCAAGATCAAAAGCATGTTTAAGGCAAGGGCGATGTTAGCCACAATGCCGAAGCTTTTGTAATAAACCAACATAAACACAAGAACTAAAACCAAGCCCACAATACCAGCTGTGGTCCCTTTTTTAATGGCATCTTGACCAAGTGTTGGTCCCACTGTTCTTTCTTCTAACTGCTCAAGTTTAGCAGGCAGTGCACCAGCTCTTAATGTGGTGGCAATAAACTGGGCCTCTTCTTGAGTCTGTTGAAAGTTAGAACTTCCTAAAGTGATCATTCCACCTTCAGAGATTCTAGAGTTAATCACTGGTGCGGACTTAATCACGCCGTCTAATATAATAGCCATGGGCTTTCCAACGTTGTTGCCCGTCAAATCACCTAGGTCTTTTCTGCCTGTGACGCTAACTTTAAAGTTAACTACTGGCGCGCCAAACTCATCTTGTCCAACAAAAGCATCTTCTAGTTGATCGCCAGTAAAATCTGAAGTGGCGGTCACAAGTCTTGGAAGCTTGCCGGCCTCCATGCTTTTAGCACTTGGTGCTTTTTCAAATAAAATTTCGCGGTTTTCTGGAAGTTGATCTTTTAAATCGGCATTGAGGCGTTCTACATATTTAGAGTAACTTAAGCCGTCTTGGCCCAGCTCATAACCACCTTGCTTTTCAGCCTTTTCCACAAGGCCCATAAGCTGCTCTGGAGTTAGAGCTTCTTGATCTACAATTCTAAACTCTAACCTGGCTGTTCTATTAATAAGCTCTTTTGCACGGTTGGCATTTTGAATACCTGGAAGCTGCACAAGAATACGGTTGTCCCCTTGAGAGGTAATGCTCGGCTCTGCCACACCAAATTCATCAATACGGTTACGAATAACTTCAATGGCTTGCCCTACCACTCTTGATTTCTCTTGTGTGATGTAAGCATCTAAAAATCTAATTGTGACTTCGCCATTTGAATCATCAATGACTTGTAAAACATTTGGGTAGTACTCATCTAAGTAGTCATTAATTTTAGCCAAATCTTGTTCGCTGTCATAACTGGCTACAAGTTCATTGGCGTTTTCTGGATTCACTTTTAAGTCTGCTAGCTCAAGTCCTCTTTCAGAAAGGTCCTTTTTAATTGATCCTGCCACTCGAGAGGCTTTCTCCGCAAAAACTTCGTTCACGTTAGCTTGTAAAACAAGATGTAAACCACCTTGAATATCTAGCCCGTAAACAATTTTCTCTTTAGTGAACCACCACTGGTTTTCTTCAAAGTTAACAAAATTGGGCATGACCCAAGCAAGTCCCAACAGCAATACCACTGACGTTATTGCAATACGCGCTTTGATGTTTTCTATCATTTTTGTCCCTCTTTTTTAGATGCATCCCCTTGATTTGGTGAACCAGAAACATAGCTTTTAAGTACGCGAATGCGCACATCATCAGCCACTTCTAGCACCACATACTCATCTGTGATTCCTTTAATAGTTCCGAAGATTCCACTGCTTGTCAAAACACTATCACCCACTTTAATTTCTTTTAGAAACTTTTGATGAGCTTTCAATTTTTTTGACTGTGGCCTGATAATAAAAAACCAAAATATAACAAAGATAAAAATGAACGGTAAAAACTGTTCAAAACCTGATGGCCCTTGAGCCGCAGCCTCTGTTTGTGCGTATGCAATAGTACTAAACATGAATTCCTCCAAAGATTTTAAAGAGTTAAATCATCACTAATCACTGTAAAAATCAATGGATAACTACCGGCGCATAATGAATGAGCTGAGAAAACTTATTATATGACTAAATCTTGTGCAATTTGCCCCTAGTGACTCTCATCTAAGAGTATTGCAAGGCATTACAGGTGATGCCTTGCAATACTCTTTAGTGATGCTCCCTCTTTCTAGTCATTCTCGCAAAGGGCTTTGCTGTAACAAGCTTTGGATTAAAATAACATTTCAGCTATAAGTAGAGACAATAAACGTCACCCAACAACGTAATAAATTAATATTTTTACGTATAATCAGACACTTATAGATATGTGTTCAAGCATTTTTCAACAATGGTATTTCTTCAAACACCAAGTCAGTTTCTTTTCTTTTGAACAATTAATGGTAAATTCTGAGCATTGCTGACAAAGGAGATGATTGGGTGAGGGTTTTATTTATATTTGTTGTTTTATTTTTTCAAACACTCAAAGCCGAGGTCAAACCTACGGTAAGCTTTAGCGCTGATCAAATTCAGTCTTTGACCATTCAAACGGACAATGATTTAGCTTTCCACTCAAAGCTAGAGCTTATAGAAAATGCTCAAAAAAGCATAAAAATGGTCTACTACATATACAATAACGACTACACGTCGGCGTTTTTTACCGAAAAGCTCCTTCAAGCTGTGGAGCGAGGTGTGAAAGTTGAGATCTTACTTGATTACATGACCAATTACTCTCGCCTTGATTTATACAGTATGATTGAAAGACAAGCGCGAATTAGAGCTTTTAAAACTGGCTCTAAAGGCTCTTTAGAGTTTCGATTTTATGGGCGCCCCAGCAAATCTTTAATATTAACCGCAGGTCTTATTACAACAGGCTGTGGATCAAAGCTCACGTCCACAGAATCGCCGAATGAGTGCAGTGATGCCAAGCTTAAAAAAATTGATGAGCAGTATTATAATGGTGCTAATGGATCAACCATTGCTTGGGAAAATAAATACAATGTAATGAATCGTCAGATTTTAAAGTCAGGAATGTTTTTATCTGGTTTATACGGCCAAAATATAGATGTGCTAGCCCTTGCCACACAAGACCTACAAGATAACATAGAAGAACAATTTTCAAGCACAGAGGACTCTCAGGAACTCACTGAAGAAGACAAAGAGGGGTTGAAGCAATTTTTTAGTTTAATTTGGGACAGTGTTCAGGGTGACAACATCTTTGTTAGAACTCTGGCAAAAATCAAACTGGCTATGGCCTATACATTTATGTCTGAAGACATTAACCCTATAAGTAATGTTTTAAATGGCCTTATTCCAATAAAAGCTGAAAACTCACAGGCCTTTCAAAGTGTTAAAGACACTAGATTTAAAGATCTGGATCATTTTACTGATTACACACATCACAAATTATTGTTAGTTGATGGCAAAAGCTTTCAATTGGGTGGGCGCAATATTGAAGACTCGTATCACGTTGCAAAGCCCAATCACACTTTAACAACTAAATACTTATTTATGGACACCGATGCCGTAGTCAAACTTCACCGTCCATCACAAAAAATGATTCAAAGTTTTGACAGACTCTTTCACTATACACGTTTAACTGCCAATCTTGATGAAATTAGAAGGCATGCTCCAAATGATGTTTTAGCAAACTTAGAGCACATTAAAAAAATCTGTAATAATGAGAGTGAGTGTATGAAAAATGCCTTTAATAGCAAAAAGCATTTTAAAAGTTTAAGCCAAAGAATGAATGCTATTGAAAAAGACTTTAAGTCTTACGTCAGCACTTATAAAAAAATTAAATCTCAAGATTTAAACCAAAAGTTAGGAGTTAATAGCAAAGACCAATATCTTGCCTCACCAGAAAAGCTCACTAACCATAATTTGCACTTCACGTCCAAAGATTTAATAGGCACCCAAATTGATTATCTTGAAAACTTACATTTTGACACGGACAAAATAAAAACAGCTCAACAAGCTCAAGCTTTAACAACAAAAAGTTATGGCACGCCTAGAGCACTTTCTACTAAAAACAGCCATAAAAGCATTCATGCCTCTGTGTATGACTCAATTGAAAAAGCCTGCAACCTATCTCGAGAAGAGAATCGCGAGGTCCCAGTTGTGATACACAACGCTTACTTTGCTCCTCCGGCAGGAATGCTACAGGTGTTTTCAAAACTCTCTCAAGGTGAATGGAAATGTCCTAAGTTGTCTCTAGAGATTTTAACAAATTCAGTGGACACAACAGACCTTGCCATTATCAATATCTTTGGAAGACGCTCTATCAGCACCTTTTTAAACGCACATGAAAACTATAAAAATAAATACTCTTCTCAAATCACATATAAGGAATATGTCAAATCATCTAATAGTAATAAAAAAGTGAAACACTCACTTCATAGCAAAGTGTTTGTAATGGGAGATGACGTGATTGTAGGTTCTGCTAATACAGATTACAGAAGTTACGTGATGGACACAAACAATGCCATATCCATTAAAAACTCATCGCTTGTGTCACAAAGATATATGCAGCACTACCGTCAAATCCCTCAAAACATTGAAGACAAAACTCAAGAGTATGTGAACTTAAAATCCACTCAAAACATTCCATCACAACTTTTAGAGCCCTACCAGGTCTCACTTGAAAATGCGGGTATTTTTGCAGACAAAAACGCCCCCATTGAATTGATTGATACTCTTGACCACGCTTACTTTGAAAAAGCTATTGAAGAGTTTAACATCGAACACGAACTATTTACTCCTAAGTGGCAAGCCGAAGTTAAACTAGCAGGGATAAAGCTTTTAAAAATGGTCGATGATAGAACATACTCAGTTATTACTAAGTGGGGCAAAGGCCATGAGCACTATAAACATCATTTTGAAACTGACCTTAAATTGTGCATGCAAAATCATCAGCCCATAACTCGAAAACGTTGCGAACAGAAACTACTTCGTGGCATCGAGTGGCCAGCTTTTTTCCAACGACGTGAACATCAGCGCAGAAACGATGCTCAGAGTTTAGATAACCTGTTTAAGTATTTGTAAGAGAAAAGATATTTATAAATTTTTAAGATAAAAAACATCACAACCAAAATGTCCAGTGTGGCCCAATTGATTGTTAATACGATCAAAGCCATACTGTTCATAGAGCTTTTGAGCTTGTTGCATTTGTTGAGTGGTCTCTATATAGCATTTTGTAAAACCTTGTTGTTTTGCAAAACTCAAACAGGCCTCTATAAGAGCTCTTCCTAAACCAAGACCTCTTGCTTCAGCAAGTAAATACATCTTTTGCAACTCACAAATACTGCCATCAGCACCTTTAAGTGTGGCAATACCGGCTCCACCTAAAATTTTATTTTGCTTTTCTGCTACAAAGTACACATGTGCTTTTTTATCATAGGCCTGATACATATTCTCCACTTCAGGATCATGAATGGCAAAGCCCTCACCACTGGCTCCAAACTCAGGCATAACAGTGTGTATGATGTTTTTTACACTTTGATTGTCTTGGGTTTTGATTTTTCTTATAGTTATAGAAGGAAAATCAAAACTTGTCTGTAATGAAGCTTTATTTTGTTCTTCTGATTTATTTGAACTCATTTTTACCTCATAAGTTTAGTACATAAATACACAAGTAAAATTTTGAAAACTATTTTTTATATACCTATCAACAGTTAAGAAAATCGACGAATACAGTCATCACGGTATTCTTCCCAGCGGCCTTCATTAATAGCTGCACGGGCTTTTTCCATGACTTTTAGATAAAAGTGCAGGTTATGAATGGTGTTAAGTCTTGAACCGGTGATTTCACCCATTTGAAACAAATGTCTTAAATAGGCTTTGGAATAGTTTTTACAGGTGTAGCACTCACACTCTGGATCGAGCGGGCTTGGGTCTTTTTTGTACTCAGCTCTTTTAATGCTAATTTTCCCCTGCCAGGTGTAAAGCGTTCCGTTTCTGGCCACACGAGTGGGCATCACACAATCAAACATATCAATGCCGGCGTCCACACATAAAATCAAATCCAGCGGTGTGCCCACGCCCATCAAGTACCTTGGCTTGTGTTTTGGCATCTCGTGGCCAACTTCTTTAACCACCTTGTGCATAAGCTCTATAGGCTCCCCTACACTAAAGCCACCAAGGGCAAAACCAGGAAGGTCCACTGAGCAAATTTGCTCAAGGCTTTCCATGCGGGTTTTGTACTCAAGCCCTCCTTGAACAATTCCAAAAAGCAGGCTTTCTTTTCGAGTCATGGCCTCTTTACAGCGATTGAGCCATCTGTAAGTCATGGCACTGGATTTACGAATTTCATCTTCAGTGGCTGGATACTTTAAGCACTCATCAAAGGCCATAATAATATCAGAGCCTAAGTTCATTTGAATTTCCATGCTTTTTTCAGGAGAAATAAAATAAGAGGTGCCATCAATATGACTTTTAAAAGTGACTCCTTCTTCAGTGATATTATTGAGTTGTGAAAGTGAGAATACTTGAAAGCCACCACTGTCTGTAAGAATGGGCTTGCCCCAATTCATAAACTTGTGAAGACCGCCCATCTCTTTAATCAGTTCATCCCCTGGGCGAAGATGCAAATGGTAAGTGTTGCCAAGAATAATTTGAGCGCCATTTTCTATGAGCTCTTCAGGCAGCATGGCTTTAACAGTGGCTTTGGTTCCAACCGGCATAAAAATGGGCGTTTCTACTTCACCGTGAGCAGTATGCAGTCTCCCCGTCCTTGCATGGGATTCAGACTCCGTTAAAACTTCAAATTTTCCAATGTCTTGCATTTTATCTCCTAAAATATAAAAAAACTTCGAACTTCATATGATTCTCAAGCTGTTATTTTTTTAACTCCCACACGGACAAGTCGCCATAACTGAACAACTTAAAGCCTCTTTCAATCACCCAAGCGTAAACTTTTTTAACCGTTTCAAGATCTTGAAAGCTTGCCACTAAAGCCAACAATGTGGACTTAGGCTGATGAAAGTTTGTGAGAAGCCTACTTGCAAACTTAAACTCAAAACCTGGCTTTATAAAAATATCAGACTCACCAATATAGCTTTGCCGACGCTCATCAAACTTAAGAAAACCATGGGCTTGAGACTCGACCGCTCTAAGAGCCGTCGTGCCTAAACACCAAATATTATGTTTCATTTCTTGAGCCTCAAACATTTTTTCAACAGCTGACTTTGGAACCTCTATCCACTCAGAGTGCATCTTGTGTTTATTAATATCTTCAGAGCGAATTGGTAAAAAAGTACCCAAGCCCACGTGAAGTGTCACTTTTTCAACATGAATGCCCTTTAAAGAGAGCTCTTCTAAATCCTTTTGATCAAAATGAAGGCTGGCCGTGGGAGCGGCATAGCTGCCCTCGTTTTTAGCCCAATCGGTTTGATACCACTGCTCATCAGAATCTTTTTGGTGGCGGCTGCCGCGAGCTTGTTGAATGTAAGGCGGAAGAGCCAACTCACCATGATTTTGAAAATAGCTCTCTTCAAGAGGCCGATCTGTTTCCACAAGCTGAGGAATGCCCTTTTCAACAAGCTTCATTTTAACTCCTTGAGGAAGCAACACCTCCTCGCCCAACTTGGTCTTTTTAGCGGGGAACAACACCTGCCACTGGTTGTTTTCTAAGGCTTGTAAAAATAAAATCTCAAGACCTGATTGAGAGAACACTCGACGCTTTAAAACCTTACTCTCATTGATCACCAACACATCTCCAGCTTGAAATTGTTCAAACAGCTCATTTTTAGTTTTAATCTCCTGTGGCTCGCCCTGATTATTTACATAACAACAGCGAAATTGGCCTGAGGGAGCTGTGGCAATCAGCTCTTCTGGATACTGGTAATCTAGTTCTGACAATTGCATAAGGCATTTGGTACCCAATAATTGGGCTCAGGTCATCTACAATTTGACTCTTTTCATGATTCATGATTAAAGTTCATACCTTATGCCACTCAAGCGGCTGTGCTGGAATTGGTAGACAGGCATGGTTGAGGGCCATGTGTACGTAAGTACGTGAGAGTTCAAGTCTCTCCAGCCGCACCAACTTTTTTGCGACCGCAAAAAAGTTGTCCCGCCAAAGCTTCAGCGAAGGCGGACTCCCTCTCTTAAGGTTCTACGGCTCTTCTCACTTAACAGTTGCAGCTACCATTTTCGTTATCATTCTTTTGAAATAAGGAAGACTTTAAAATGAAAAAAACGAGGGCCAAACCTGGCCCTTATTTTCTGTTTAAAAACTTATCGTCTTACCGAACTTGATGGGGTCAAAAACCTAGAGATTTAATTCAAATCCCCCGCGGAAGAGTTTCATTCTCACTATTTATCACATCGCTTTAATTTTAAAA
The DNA here is from genome assembly GCA_022450595.1 of Bdellovibrionales bacterium. Lineage (GTDB taxonomy): Bacteria > Bdellovibrionota > Bdellovibrionia > Bdellovibrionales > UBA1609 > JAKUPT01. Next base: position 29,215 of record JAKUPT010000019.1, on the reverse strand, counting down.
TTGCATTTGCATAAGCGCCTGCTCTTGACGCACAGGCTAGTCTTGTCTCATCATTATCGCTCTTTGTAGAACGATCATGGCCAAGTGTTCTATCAAAAACTTCTCCATTATTATCGTATAATGTTGCATACACTTCAAACTGCTGGGCCCCATTACCATTTATATCGGAACACTCACCCATTCTTATATTTCTTCGACCAACATGAAGTTTGTACGAAGCCGGCTCAAAGATATCATATACAGGGGTATATCCTATTTGCTCAACCAGTGCACCTTCAAAACTATCTCCTACAACCACAGTACAATCTGCAAAAACTGGTATTGAACTTAGTAATGTTAATCCAATTAATAGTTTTTTCATGCTTATTCTCCGTTCATAAATCAAATGATTTATTTCCAAACCTTGTCCATCTTTTCTTTGTTTAAATAAAAGTAGTATATATAACACAACACCACCTCGCATCTCCAGCATGAAGAAGCTGTAATATTTATAAATTTTTAGTGGTGATGTGGAGTACGGAAGTTGTTAAAACTACAATAAATCCTTACAACTTCGCAATCAGCTTAGCCATGAAGGCTGAAAATGAGCCCAGTCCGGTATCAATTTTTGTTAAGGCTTCTTTTTTTATAGAGCTGTGAATGCTTTGATCCATTCCAAACTGAAATCGCCACATAACAACCGCAAAAAATAGAGCTGAAATAATCCTCATAATTTCCACTTTCTCTGCTCCTCATAGTACTTCTTATAAAGCAACCTGAGAGTGATTGGGTTTCTCTCGGTCCATTTTGCGAGCTTTTCAAAGCTCCATCCTTCCACATCTCGTAAATACACCAGTTTTTCGAGATCGACGAGGGGGCTTCTCCAACGAATGGGATACTCTTCGATAACCACCATTGTTTCGACCAGTTTAGTGTGTGGGACACCACTTACCTAATTACTGTGTGGCGTCGGTGAGTTAGAAGGTTTGCTCGAACTTGATTTAACACCTACGATATATCAATGGATGTAGAACTAGAGAAATCACTCAACCTTTTTGAACAGATGTTTTCTAAATGGTACGACAAAACCATTGATGTATTGCCGAGTGTTTTCTTGGCTATCGTTGTTTTCATTTTATTTCTTTATATTGCTAAACTTTCTAAAAGCATTGCCAAAAAGACAATCCCGCGATTTTCAGACAATGTGTCTGTCAACAACCTTATGGTGGGTATCATCTACCTTGTCACATTGGCTGTTGGCACCTTTGTCACTCTTGGTATATTAAATTTAGATAAAACTGTTACTTCCCTCCTTGCCGGTGCTGGGGTTATTGGTATAGCTATTGGTTTTGCCTTTCAAGAAATCGCTTCAAATTTTATTGCCGGTATATTTATAGCTTTTCGAAAGCCCTATAAAGTGGGAGATATGATCAAAGTTGATAACTACTTTGGAGAGGTGACCAACATTGATCTTAGAGCTACCAGTATCACTGAGCTTGATGATGTCGAAGTCTTAATCCCCAACAAAGACATGTTCACCAAACCATTTACAAATTATACTCTTACAACTACAAGACGTATTCAAATTGATGTTGGAATCTCTTATGCTGAAGACCTAAGAAAAGTAGAGCATGTTGTTAAAGAGGCTTTAGAAGACGTTATTGGGCGCGCCATGCATAAGCCCATTGAATTTTACTATCAGGGTTTTGGAGATAGCTCTATTAACTTTACTGTTTTTATCTGGATCATCTACCCTGGCGAAAATCATTACTACCGATGTCAGCATGATGCCATCATTCGCATTAAAGAGGCTTTTGATCAAAACGGAATCACTATCCCCTTTCCTATACGCACTCTGGATTTTGGCATCAAAGGCGGCATGAACTTAAAACAGCCTCTACAAGAAACCTTCACAAACCATTAAACAAAGTGCCGACTCTAATGATTGACACTGAAGCCACACCCTGTCTTTAAAGGTGGTAAGTATTTCAAAGCTATTTTATCAACAAATAGGAAATGTTTTCACCCAGCAGCTATTTAAACCTATTTTCTTCTAAAATAATGTTAAAACTCACTTTTAAAGAATTAGGAGCTATCAGATGAAAAAATTAATTATAAGTTCACTTTTAATGATTTCAACTTCAGCTTTTGCGGCTCAATATGAAAGTGGTCGCTTTGTTGGCACGACAAAAGACTCAAACAAGCAATGCTCATTGACTGTAGAGTTGAGTGCAGATGGCGATTATGCAAAAAACAATAATGTGATTTACTCATTACTGCCTGCTTACAGATCAACACCTGATGTTAATTGCCCTGGAGAGCATAAAAGGTATGTTGGCTTTCAGGTCAATGGTGAGGAAAATAAAGAGATTGAAATCTGTGTGAGCTTAAACAATGAGTTTATGGAGTACAAATACACTGAAATCGATTCTAACAGTGTTATGGTAGATCAATACACCTGTGTGATTGAACAAAAGAGCAATTCATAAATTTTTAAAAAACTACTCATTTTCTTAACAAATGATCAAAGCATAAGTCTCCTAGCCTTGTATACTTTAACTTTAAACATAAAGGAGAGTATATATGAGGCTTGTAAGACTTACTTACGCCAGCTTAGTCACAGAGGACTTTACACAAAAAGACTTAAAAAAAATAATTTCACAATCCAGAGAAAATAACTTGGAAAAAGGCATTACGGGTTACTTACTTTACGACGACAAATACTTTTTACAGACCGTTGAAGGCAGTGCTGAAGAAGTGAACAAACTGTATAATAATATCGTCAACGACTTAAGACATAATCAAGTTCAGCTATTAGGCTTTGAAGAAATTGAATATAGAGAGTTCACTCATTGGAATTTAGGATATCACACCTCAACTGATATCAATGACGAGATTTTACTTAAATACTCAAACCATAAAAAGTTTAATCCCTATCACTTACACCAAAAAAGTTCGGTGATGTTACTAAAAGAAATAAGTCAAAATATTGAAAGTGAATAAAAAAAAGCCACTTCAACTCTGAAGCGGCTTTTTTTACTCAAGCATTAATGATTAAATGTCAAAACGATCTAATTGCATCACCTTCGCCCATGCGTCCGCAAAGTCTTTAACAAACTTTTGCTTGCCGTCTTTTGCCGCATAAACTTCAGCCACAGCTCTAAGTTCAGAGTGAGAACCAAAGATCAGGTCTACTGGTGTGGCTGTCCACTTAAGCTCGCCTGACTTTCTATCGACACCTTCATATAGACCTGGAGTGGTTGAAGACTTTCTCCATTTTGTGGACATATCAAGAAGGTTTACAAAAAAGTCATTGCTTAAAACACCTGGCTTATCAGTGAAAACACCGTGCTTAACTCCAGCAGTGTTTGCATCTAATGTGCGCATTCCACCAACAAGAACTGTCATTTCAGGAACTGTTAGAGTTAAAAGGTTTGCTCTGTCTACAAGCTTTTCAGCCGGAGACATGTAATTTGCCTCTTTAACATAGTAGTTTCTAAAACCATCAGCTTTTGGCTCTAAGACCTTAAAAGACTCAACATCTGTTTGCTCTTGAGTGGCATCTGTTCTGCCTGGCTTGAAATCCACACTGACTCTAACACCAGCTTTACGAGCGGCCTGTTCAACAGCAGCGCTTCCACCAAGAACGATCACATCGGCAAGTGAGACTCTTTTTCCTCTTGGTAAGGCTTTGTTGAAGCTTTTTTGAATGTCTTCAAGTTTAGCCAGTGTTTTAGATAGCTCTTCTGGGTTGTTCACTTCCCAGTTTTTCTGCGGAGCTAATCTTACACGGGCTCCATTAGCACCACCACGCATATCAGTACCTCTGTAAGAAGCAGCTGAAGCCCAAGCAGCTTTCACTAACTCAGACGAGCTAAGACCAGAGTTTAAAATCTTACGCTTTAACTGGTTAATCTCACCTCGGTTGATCAGTCGATGGTCAACTGCAGGAACAGGGTCTTGCCAAGCTAGAGCTTCTTTTGGAATGTTTTTTCCAATGTAGCGCGAGCGTGGGCCCATGTCTCTGTGAGTGAGTTTAAACCAAGCTTTTGCAAAGGCTTTTTCAAACTCTTTTGGGTTTTCAAGAAAACGCTTAGAGATTTTTTTATACTCAGGATCAAATTTTAATGAAAGGTCTGTAGTGAACATAATAGGAGCATGCCTTTTGCCCTTTACGTGAGCGTCAGGCACCATGTTCTTAGCACTTTCCTCTGTAGGAATCCACTGAACAGCACCAGCAGGGCTTTTTGTTTGCTTCCACTCAAAGTTAAACAGGTTAGTTAAATACTGGTGAGTCCATTGCGCAGGACTTGTAGTCCATGCCCCCTCTAATCCACTAGTGATGGTGTCTTCAGAGTGACCTTTACCACATTTATTTTTCCAACCAAGTCCTTGCTCTTCAAGGCTGGCAGCTGAGGGTTCTGCCTCTAAACACTCATCGGGCTTATGTGCTCCGTGAGCTTTTCCAAACGTGTGACCTCCCGCAATTAAGGCAACTGTTTCTTCGTCGTTCATTGCCATACGGCCAAAGGTTTCTCGTATGTCTTTTGCAGCAAGAAGCGGATCCGGTTTGCCGTTAGGTCCTTCTGGGTTCACATAAATTAAACCCATTTGAACAGCGGCAAGTGGTTTTTCAAGTTTGCGGCCTTTTTTGTAGCGCTTATCTTCAAGCATTTTTTTCTCTGGGCCCCAGTAAACAAGATCAGCTTCCCAGTCATCTAAACGACCACCAGCAAATCCGTAGGTTTCAAAACCCATAGACTCCATGGCTACATTGCCTGTTAGTACCATTAAATCGGCCCAAGTGATTTGACGTCCATATTTTTGTTTAATGGGCCAAAGAAGACGCCTTGCTTTATCCAAACTGACGTTATCAGGCCAGCTATTAAGTGGTTCAAACCTTTGTTGACCACCACCGGCACCACCGCGACCATCAGCCACTCGGTACGTCCCAGCACTGTGCCAAGCCATACGAATAAAAAATGGTCCGTAATGCCCATAATCAGCAGGCCACCAATCTTGAGAAGTGGTTAATACTTTTTTAATGTCTTTTTTAACAGCTTCTAGATTTAATTTTTTAAACTCCTTTTCGTAATTGTAGCTTTCGCCATAAGGATTCGACTCTTTGGCGTGCTGGCGAAGTGGTTTAAGATCAAGTCTTTCTGGCCACCAAAATTCAACAGACTTGGCTTGCCCTTTGGCAAACTCTTTAGATGAATCATTGTTTGATGTGGCACAGCCAAATTGCGACAATGCAACACCCAGCAGTAAAACCGCTGGCAACTTTATTTTAAACATATATCCTCCTATTAAAATGAAAGTGATTTATAGTATGCTTATATTCTATTTCAATCAAATAGGTTTAAACTAAGCCTTCATTGGCAGAACCTATTAACACTTAAAAATGACGCGCAAACTCTCTACTCTAATCGAACATTTTGCTTAAATTTTCATCACAATGAATAAATACAATTTTAAAATAACCAAGAAACAATTAACCTTTGTATAATTCATGTTTAACTTCTCAAACAGATTGTAATCAATGCGAGCATTTAGTAAGCAAATCTTATAGAACAACAAAACTAGACAGGACTTATATATGATTAAAGTTATTCTCCCCATACTCTTACTAGTTACGGGCTGCCAAAGTTTTAACAAAAAACAAAATGTTGCTTTTTCTGAATTTCAAAAAGTCTTAACTCCAAGAAGTAAACTCTTTCCCATTAATGAAGGAACAGAGTCATTACTGTTAATTCGGCAACCAAAAGATAAGTACACAAAACTTTACAAATTAAACCATAAAAGCAAAAAGTTTACTCTTCAGTACGATGCTGGCCAAAATATAAATTATCTGACTCGAGACAGAAGCTTTAAAAACTTCTATTTTTTAATGGACGATAATGGAGATGAAAACTATCAAATTTATAGTTTTGATCCAGAAACTAAAACTACTCAACATATCTTTGGAAAAGCAGGATTTAAGGCAATGCCTATGGGCTTTTCAAATCAACCAGAATTTATGTACTTAACTTCAAACCATCAAAACAAAGCTCAGTATACAGCCTACAGATTAAACCTTAAAACAGGAGAGTTAAAACTTTTAACTCAATCAAAAATTAATATCTACTCTGGTCTTGTTGATCCTCGTGGAAGGTACATTGCTGTCAGTGATTATTTAGGCAATAATGAGGTTCGACTTTACCTGATCAATTTAAAAACATTTAAAACCACCAAAATACTCTCAAAAGCCTCAACGGTATACAAACCTGCTTTTTTTCACCCGACTAAGAATGAACTCTATATTTCCACAAACCAAAACAAAGATTTTATGGGGTGTGCAAAAGTTAATTTAAACAATCCATCTAAAATTAATTGGGTATTTTCAGATAAGAATAAAAGCATCAGCTGTGATTACAGATCAGAGTCAAATATTTCTTTTAAAACAATAAGTCAAAAGGGACGAATTAATGTTGAGATGTACAGTGGTGTGTACAATAAAAAACTCAATGTCAACTTCCCAGAAAAGAGTCTTATTGGAAGCTTTTCTGAAGTTTCTAACTCAACTAAAGCTATTGTAAAAATATCGTCAGCAAATAATCCTGGAACATTTTATATTTTTGACTATGAACAAAATACTAAATTAGAGCCAATCTTTGATTTAAATATTTCTTCCATCAAAAACAGTGAATTTGCAAACTCCTATGACTTCAATTACAAAAGCTTTGACGGACTTAAAATACACGGAATAATTTATGCAAAAAAACAATGGGTCAATTCTGACATAAAACGACCCGTTATTCTTTGGCCTCACGGAGGACCTGACAGTTATGAAGCCCATGTCTATCATCCATTTTTTCAGTATTGGGTGCAAAACGGTTATGTTGTATTTGCTCCAAACTTTAGAGGCTCATCAGGATATGGAAAGACCTTTGAAACTCTAAATGATAAGGACTGGGGCGGAGGTCATATCAAGGACTTAATTTATGGCAAGAAGGCTTTAGAAAAATTAAACTATATAGACTCTGACAATATTTTTATAGTGGGTGCAAGTTTTGGTGGCTACTCCACTCTATCAGCCATCACCCAGTATCCTAATGAGTTCAAAGGCGCCGTCGCCATTGTTGCATTAGCAAATCTTTTCACCTTTATGGAGTCCATCCCTAAAGATCCCACCTGGCAAAATGAATTTAAAACAGAAGTTGGTGACCCTATTAAAGATAAAAAATTACTTAAAGAGCGATCCCCTTACTTTTTTGCAGATAAAGTCCAAATTCCATTAAAAATCTACCAAGCGGAAAATGATATACGAACTGTAAAGGCAGAGATGGACAACTTTGTAAAACAATTGAACAAATATAACATCCCAGTGGAATATGAGGTTTTAAAAAACGAAGGGCATGGTCTTTCAAGAAAAGAAAGTTGGAAAAAAGTCATGCAGGGAACCATCGAGTTTTTAAACACTCAAAGAGATATATAAATCTTGGATATAAGATGATCAAAGTTGTTCCAGCAAAAGAACTCAGCCTAAAACAAAAAACACAGCTTCTAAAAATGCTAGAGCCCAGCTGGGAGTCGCCAGAACAAGTGTTAGAAGTTTGGCATCCAGATATTGACACTTATTTATTTATTATGAATGGGAAAAAAATTGAGGCTGTGGGGTCTTGGAAAATACACAAAGTTGAAAATAAAAAATTTCCCATAGGAATCAAAATGGTGCTTTTTGCAGTTAGTAAAGAGGCGCAGGGAAAGGGTTATGGCACTAAAATAACACTGCTCTCCTTTCTTCACTCTTTTAAAGAAGCACGTAAAAAGTATGGTTCTCACAAAATGTTGTATTGGGGGCTTTCCGCTAACCCTATTGTAATCAACTCTTACTTAAAACACTTCCCCTTTTATATCACTCCAAGGTTAGACAATTCCTATAATAAAGACTATGAATCTGTTGCCACCTCAATAGTTAAATACATAGGTAAAGAGCACTTAGTGCCCCCCCAAAACCCATTTTTAATTAAAAAATGTGTTCAGCACAATTTCACCAAAAAAGAAGTTGATATCCAAAACAGTTATATAAAAAAACTTGGAGAAAATTTTAGACTAGACTTAGACATTGCTAACAATGATCGAGTGCTTTTAATCTTAGGCGCTTTTAAATCAAAAATAGATTACTTAAAGCTGTATTTACTATATCAGTATTTAAATATTAGAACTCAATTAAAAAAATTATTTAAATTTAAATAAGAGTGCTGCAACGGCTCATTGCTAGCAAAATTAAAACTTATATGGGCTAATTTAACTCATTATATTTCCACAAACTTGGAGTCGCCTGTGAATTCTGTGGTTAAATACTTTGCCTCTCGCCCCCTTATTGCAAACGTGATGTTGTTTGGCTTAATCGCACTGGCCATAGCTATGTGGGGTGAAATTGGCAAAGAAGAAAGACCTGAATTTGCATTAAATTGGATGCGTGTCACCCTGCCCTACCCAGGAGCCTCTGCCCAAGATATTGAACTTTTTGTTATAAAACCTGTTGAAGAACAATTTAAAAGTATTTCCGGTTTATATGAAATCAACAGTAGCGCCACATTTGGCTCTGCTAATTTTAGTATCACTGTTGATCCAAACATTAAAAACTTTGCCGAGAAAGCCCAAGAAATCAAAGATGCTGTGGACAGAGCTGAGCTTCCTCTTGAAGTAGAAGATCCTATTTACGACAAATACAACAGCTCAGAAAAAGCAATTATTGATATTGCATTTTATTTAGAAGGAGTTGAGCTCCTAGATACAAAGTCGCGACAACGGCTTCAAGAGTATGCTCTGACTTTTAAAAATCAACTTATTTCACTTCCTCATATTAGTGGTGTTGAACAAAAAGCTTATTTAAAACCAGAGTTGCAAATTAAAGTAAACCCTCAAAAACTCGTAGACTATGAAGTCTCTATGTCCGAAGTGGCCGACAGAATCAAACAACAACACATACGCACACCTGTCGGAGTGATGGAAGACCCGGCTGAGTCAGAAGTGTCCCTAACCTCATATTTAGACAATGTAGAAGACCTTGAAAATACAGTTATCAGAAACAACTTTCAGGGCCAAAAAATTTATTTAAACCAAATTGCCAAAGTCCAAGAAGGCTTTGAACGAACCACCTCTATTCGAAAAATTCAAGGTCATGAGGCCGTTGTATTTAATGCTCAAAAAAGTTCAGGTTACGGAATACTGGATGCAAGGTCTGCTATTTTTAAATTAGTGAGTGATTTTAGAAGAACCCATGAAGGCTCTAACATACGCATTCAACTTCTAGATGATGAATCCTATGATGTAAGAAACAGGCTTTCAATCATTGCCACCAATGGCCTTGTTGGTTTTTTAATTATTCTAATAATTTTATTTTTGTTTTTAAATTTTCAGGCGGGCTTTTGGGTGGCTATGGGGCTGCCCTTTGCTTTAGCCTTTACACTAATAGCCTGTTTCTTAGCTGGGTACACAGTGAACAATATCACTCTTGCTGCTATTATTATTGTTTTAGGTATAGTTGTGGATGACGCTATTATTGTCGCTGACAGTATTGCTCAATCCCTTAAGGAAGGGAAAAAAGATTTAGAGGCAGCCACTCATGGTACCGTCACTGTGATAAAGCCTATTCTTGCAAGTATTTTAACCACCTGCGCGGCCTTTATACCATTGTTGTTTTTTACAGGACGATTTGGACTATTCATTAAATATATGCCCTTTGTTGTAATTGTAATGCTTTTCGCAAGCCTGATTGAGTCCTTTTTAATTTTACCCTCACACATGATCACTCCAATGCCTGGGTCTAAAAAAGTAAACAAATCTAAATTTATCAGTAAAATAAATAATTATAGAACTCAGGTATTAGGACTTTTAGAGAAAAGATATAAAAGCTTGTTAACTAAAGTTTTAGTCTACAGAAAATCGAGTCTTATTTTTTTCTTAATTATTATTTTTAGTTCAGCTTGGATTGTTTATAGCAAGTTAAACTTTGTTATGTTTCCAAGAGAGGAGTCTAAAGAATTTGCTGTTAAGGTCATAGCTCCTGAAAAAACTTCAAGATCAGAAATGGCAGATCTTGTTAAAAAGGTTGAAAAACTATTTTTAGATGACAAGTTTAACTCAGTTGTTGGTTTTAGAACTGTCGTGGGGGAAAGTCGACGAGGTGGACAAGTTAGAGAAAATGAAGCCAATTTAAGAATTGAGCTCCTCCCTCCTTCTGAACAAAAAGCCCCTTTTAATGAAATGATCGACTACTGGAAGCATGAAACAAAGAAGATGCCAGAGTTTAAAGAAGTGCGTTTTATGGAAAGCTGGTGGAGCTCTGACAGTGGCAGCCCAATTGCCTTAGAGGTTCGAGAAAACAATGACAAAAAAAGACAAATGGTGTCTGAAGCCATTAAAGCAGAACTTGAAAAAATTGAAAGCCTTGAGAATGTTGAAATAGAACGGCCTCTTGTTAAAACTGAATACGCTCTTGATTTAGACCTGTCTGAAACGATTAGACTAGGAATAAACCCAGCTAACCTAGCAACCAGCATGAGAGCTTACATTCAAGGACAAATTCTTTACCGAGTGAATAACGGCGAAGAAGAGGTCGACGTGAGGCTTACCAGTGAGGTTGACAATAAAGATGATATTACAAAGGTCTTACAACTCAGAGCTAATAACTCAGAGGGCTACCTAGTCCCCATCAGTCAATTAGTGAAGGTCAATAAAGAGCAAAAACCGATAAGTATTTCTAGGGTTAATTACAAACGGGCCAATATGATTTATGCTGATTTAAAACAAGACTCAAAGAAAACTCCACTAGAGATTGCACAATACTTAGAAGAACAAATTTTTCCAAAAATCATTAAACAAAGTCCAACAACAGTTTTAAAGTTTAGAGGCGAAATTCAAGACTCCAGGGAATCTGGAAGTGACTTTGCTTTATCGGTCACTTTAATTTTAACTTTGATTTATGTCTTAATGGTTTTTTTATTTGGCTCACTCACAACCCCGCTGGTGATTGCCACAGCTATCCCCTTTGGTGTTGTGGGGGTGGTTTTAGCTTTTTGGAGTCATGGGTTTGATACTTATGGATTTTTTGCAGTGATTGGAACACTGGGAATGCTTGGGGTGGTGATCAATGACTCAATTGTTCTGGTTGATAAATTTGAAAATCATTTTAAAAACAGCTTTGATAAAAACACTTATATTAAAGACATTACAAAAATTGCTATTACAAGACTCCGCCCAGTGATTCTCACCACGCTCACAACAGTGGCAGGAGTCTTTCCTACAGCATACGGGCTTGGGGGGTATGATGCCATGCTGGCAGATATGATGCTTGCTATGGGCTGGGGACTTATTTTTGGAACATCGATTACATTACTAATTGTTCCCATACTTTACTCTTTTTTAATTTCCTTTCGTTATAAGGCAAAGGAGCTTATGCAATGAAAATTTTTATTGTTTGCTTACTATTACCTATTCAATCTTACTCGCTGGGACTGAATGAATACATTCAACAATTAAAAACTAATGATGTAGAGGCTGAAAAGATTCTGAGCCAATCTCTTAAAGTTAGATTTAATAAAGATTTAAAAATGCCTAACCGCCAAGTTTTATTCAACATAAAAGATGAGTTTGGAATACAGCCTGACAGTGATAAAACCACCTCTCGACTAACAGCTCAAGCCACTAAGAGTTTTGTTCAAACTGGCACTGATATCAATGTCTCCTTCACCTCTAATGATTTGACTGACCGAAAAGAACAGATCCAAAACTTTACACTGGAGCAAGATCTTGTTCGTAACTCCTTTGGAGCTCGAAACAGAAAGCTAAACCAGGTTTTAAATACAGAAAATGAAATTATAAAACTGCAAACAACAGAGTCTTATGAAGACTATATACTACAAAAAATTTATAGCTATCTAGACTTTCAACTGACCTATCAAAGTTTAAAAACGGCTGAGCAACTTTATAAAGACACATTAGATCTTCAACGCGAAATTTTAAAAAGACAAAAAAATAATATAGCCGATGAAGTGGATGTAGAGAGAGTCAAGTTACAGATTATAAATAGAAAAAAATCTGTATTAGACCGAAAACAAAATTTTAATTCTCAAAAAATAAATATTCTCAAGAGCCTAGGTCGGCTAGATGAAAAACACAATATTACTCCTGATAAAAATATTGAGTTTTTAAATGAAAAAATAGACTTTCAAAATCAATTAAACTCTTTTTGGAATTCAGGCCGAAGTATAAAAATATTAAAGCTTTCAGAAGAAAACAGCCAACATCGGATATGGATACAAAAAAAAGATCTGCTACCAAAAGCCAATATACTATTGGGCTACAACATTGATGACTCCCAAAGATTTACAACCCAAACAAATAGAGAAGAGACTTTGGTAGGCTTGAGTTTAGAATTTAGCCTTGGAGACTCTGTAAATAATGCAGAAATCAAGCAAGCTGAATATGAAAAGACACAGTCAAAACTTGAACTCAAAGCACAGTCTGAAACACTAAAAGCTATTTTTACTGAACTTCAGTCACGAATTGAAATTCATAATCAAAAGATGAAGCTTTTAAATCAACAGGTTCAATCCGCAAAAGCTCTGCTCAGAGGAGAGAAAAAAAGATTTAAAAACGGCAGAACTGACCTTAAAACAGTCATAGACTCTGAAAACTTACTTGCAGATACAGAGTTTGAAGCCATTCAACAAAAAATTGAGCTGGCTAAAACCATTGCCGAATGGATGTCACTAACTGACACCTTAGTTACAGATCTTGACGGTGAGCTTAAGCCCCAATAATGCAGCGCTCCTACTGGTGCTTAAGTTAGTTCCTAACCAGCTCAACCAGTGGTATTTTTTAAATCATGGACGACGAACAACCCTTATATAAAAAGATATTGGCCCTATAATGTATACGGCGTTGATTTTATTCCTTTTAATATCATTGGTATTCTCTTTTTTATGCTCCATGTGGGAAGCCGTCCTTTTAAGCATCTCCCCTTCATATATGCAGATCAAACTGGATGAAGGCGGAAAAATTGGCGCCATTCTTCAAGACTTTAAAGAAAATATTGATAAACCACTAGCTGCCATATTAACTCTCAATACTATTGCTCACACAGTGGGCGCTATTGGTGTGGGCACGCAAGCTACAAAAATCTGGGCTGAAAGTGATCCCATAATGACAACCTTTGTTGTCCCAGCTGTTATGACGGCCTTTATATTAATTCTATCTGAAATAATCCCTAAAACTCTTGGGGCCACTAACTGGAGAGCTTTAGCTCCTTTCACGATTCGCTCGCTACAACTTATTGTGTTTTTACTTGCTCCACTTGTTTGGTTTTGCCAACTGATCACAATGTTTTTTAACAAAGATAAAGGTAAAAGTGTTTTCTCTCGCTCAGACTTTTTAGCTATGGCGCAAATTGGTTCTCAAGAAGGTCACCTTGACCCAGTGGAATCGAGCTTTATTCATAACCTTATGCATTTTAAAAACTATAAAGCCAAAGACATCATGACTCCTCGAACTGTAGCAATCACTGCTCCTGAGGACATGCTTTTGACAGATTTTTACAATCTTCAGGACGACTTAATTTTTTCACGAATTCCTCTTTCAAAGTCTAATGAGCCAGAGCATATCACAGGCTACGTCTTAAAAGATGAAGTGTTGGAAGAGCTTATTGACAGTGATGGCAACAAACCTTTGTCTGACCTTAGAAGAGATATGATTGTGGTGGAAGAAAATCACAATATCTTTCAATTGTTTAATGACTTTATACAAAAACGAGAGCACATAGCCCTTGTTACAGACCCTTACGGAGGTATGTCAGGCATTGTGACTATGGAAGATATCATAGAAACCCTACTGGGTGCCGAGATCGTCGATGAGACCGATAAAGATATTGATATGCAAGACTTAGCTAAACGCAAGTGGAAAAATCGTTTAAAAAAACAGCATGAAAATAAGCTTGCCACCTTAAGCACAAAACTTAAGACAACAAACCCTGATAAGAATTAAACAACCACTTTACGAAGATCTACCAAAGTTTGTAGCAATGGTTTTAGGTCTTTCAAGGACATAGAAGTCGGGCCATCACAGAGAGCTTTGTCAGGATCTGGGTGAACTTCCATAAACAGCCCATCCACTCCGATGGCCATAGCAGCTCTTGCTAAAACTGGGACCATTTCTCTGCGGCCACCACTTGATGTGCTTTGAGCACCAGGTAGTTGTACTGAATGAGTGCAATCCATGATGACTGGCACGCCAAGGTTTCTCATATCCACTAGGCCTGTCATATCATTAATAAGCCTATTGTAACCAAAGGTGGTGCCTCGCTCACATAAAAGCACATTGGAATTTCCGGCAGCCTTGGCCTTATCAACAATAGCTTTCATATCCCATGGAGCCATAAACTGGCCCTTTTTAATATGAAGCACTTTGCCGGTTTCAGCCGCCTCTATAAGTAGGTCCGTTTGACGACATAAAAAGGCTGGAATTTGAATAATGTCAGCCACAGAAGCTACATCTGCCACTTGGGTGGTCTCATGAACATCTGTTAATAATAAGCAATTCAATTTAGATTTAATATCTTCAAGCTGTTTTAAACCTTGTTTCCAACCCGGCCCTCTAAAGCTACTGGAGCTTTGACGATTGGCTTTATCAAAAGAGCATTTTAAAACCCAATCAATACCAAGTTCATCAGTGATTTTTTGAATCTCTTGGCCAACCTCTAAAACCATGCCTTCATCTTCAATGATATCAGGTCCAGCCATCAGTACCCACTTTGAGGTGTCACCAAATTTGAGGTTTTTAATGTTACTTTTTAGTTCAACAATATTTTCTAAGGGCTTTAAAATTGACATAGTTTATCCTTCTTTTTCATTTACTAATAAATCACACAACTCTCTTAAGGCGCCTTCACCACCATTAAGTTCTGTAGAGTAATAACCTTTTTCTTTTAAACTAATATGACAGTTAGGTACAGTCACTGCAATGCCTACTCGGTCTAAGATCTCCACATCTGGCTGATCATCGCCAATATATAAAACCTGATCTTCGGATAAATCCCATTTTTTTAAAAGACTTTTAAACACTGGCAGTTTGTCTTCAACACCTATGTGTATCTCAGAAACACCTAATTTTTCAGCTCTAGCTTTAATGTCTTCAGCCTTAGAACCTGATATTAATGCCACCTTAAAACCGGCCTTTAATATGTTTTTAACTCCGTAACCATCATGAATATAAAATGATCGGAAGCTATTGCCAGTCGAATCCAGCCAAATACTTCCATTGGTCCAAATGCCGTCCACATCAGTTACAACGGCTTTAATCTCTGAAAAGTCTGCAAGCTTGAGTTTTTTCATAAGCCTAGGTTTAGCACAAGAATTGAATAGAAGTCACGGCTGATAAACCACAATGCTATGATAAAAAACTTATCATCAACGGTAAAATCGAATACACTGCTTGTATGCATGGATTTATAGCAGCTCAAGGACCTAGAATGATCGAATTTTTTAACCACCCTATGGTAAAATCTAATTTTTTTAACTCTCTTGTGATTTTTTTACTTTTCATAAGCTTTCGCTATTTTACAGTTAGAGCCATTAGAAAGCTCAACATCCACAACCTTGACACCAAGAGACAGTGGATTGTTCAGGTTAAAAACACCTCACTATTTGTATTTTTATTAGGTCTACTGATTATTTGGTCCGCAGAACTTCAAACATTTGCTCTGTCTATTGTGGCTATTGCGGCCGCACTTGTGCTTGCTACCAAAGAGATGATTTTGTGCTTTCTTGGTGGGATGTTAAAAACCCTAACTCGACCGTTTAAAATTGGCGACCGTATTGAGGTGAATAACTATAGAGGCGTTGTTGTGAATGCTGACTTTCTTACCACTCAGCTTATGGAACTAGGCCCATTGAGATTTGCTCATCAGTACACTGGTAAAAACATAATAATCCCCAACAGCTTGTATTTATCCAACCCTATTATTAATGAAACCAAGTCTTTTAAATTTGTTTTACATACTTTTGTCATCCCCATCCCCTACGAATATGACATTAAAAAACACCAAAGCCTATTGCTTGAGGCGGCGCAAGAAGAGTGCAACCAGTATGTTGAAAAGGTTCATCAATATATGGAAAAAGTAGATGATCTTGAAGGTTTAGAAATTCCAACAACAGAGCCAAAAGTGGCCATTGCCTTTCCTGATGAAAAAAGAATAGATTTAGTGGTTAGAGTTCCCATTCCCAGTGACCGCTCTGGACGTATTCAACAAGCCATCATTAACCGGTATTTAGAACTTCGTGGCTCAATAGCTACAGCTGAAGCCATTAAATCTCAATAAGCTCAGCGAGTCTTTTCACAAAACTGGCCTCGTAAGGAACAGTACTGAGGTTGACTTCAAGCATATGAAGGGCTTGATTTTTTTGGCTCATGTGCAATTTAAAAGGTTGTCTTGATAAGTAGTTATAAAATAGCTCCACGGGTGATTCGAACTCATAGCGGAAAAGACCACTGAGTCTTGTTTGAGCGTTAAAGGGCATTGGTTTGTAATTGGTGAGCAGTGAAAAACTCAATTGAAGTTCAGCTTGAGTCATCTGGTAATCAAAACGCTCAAGTGAAATAAATAACTGTTGATATAACATTCTTCCAAAAGGGTTAGCCAGGTCAACACGGCTTAACAATGTTGAAAAAAAGCCTCCATCCCCAATAAACTCATTTATATAAGCTTTTGGGTAACGGTTTATATAGCTTAAAACTTGTGTCCAAACAACGACCTGCTTAGAATTGACATCTACATTTTGCATTAAAAATTGAAAGTCAGATTTTTTAAGTTTTATTTTTTGCTGCTCAATGGCTTCAATTGTTGGCTTAAAGACTAACTCATGATCTTGCATTAGTCTTTTGTTTTTAAAACTTTGATAAAGCTGATCAGGATGCACTCTGGAGTCAAAAGCTTTTAACTCATGTAAAACTCGAGAGTAGATAGATGGAGATTGCTCAAGGAGTTTTTGAAGTTCATTTTTTGAAATATAAAAGTAGCCATTTTGATCAAAGGTTTTTAAATACTCCGTAAGTCTAATGGGCTTATCGAGGGTATAGTGTTTGAAGACATTGATAATTTCAATTGCCGTTGGAAGTTGATTTAACTCCTCAAAAGCTTTTTGCCTTTTCGTTAAATACTTTTTGATCTCAGCTTTATTTTTAAAAAACTCGAAAAAATTAACATGGGCTTGAAAGTCACGAGTTAAAATATCATATGATGTGGCTCTTAAAGACGGATTATCATGTCTATTTAAAGATCGTAATAGCTTATGAGTCTGAGCAATGAGTGGCATGGAAGTTTTTGAAGATGTCACCATATCCGTCAAATGATATAGGGACTCAGTACTTAACTGCTTCCCCGCCTCCAGTTGCTCTAGTAAGGTAAAGGTCGTAATGCTTGCTCGCTCTGAGTATTGCGGAAACAACTGCATGCAAACACTGGCAAAGCATAATTGAGGGACAAATAATAATATTATAAGACTTTTACTTAACACAAATAACCCCAGAGATTTAGAAGCTAACTTAACGCTATCAATGTGTAATTTGGGGTATAATGTCTTTTTTTGAATTCTTTGCAGGACTTTATTAAGACAAATAATAAGATGAATATTTTAAAGAAATGGCATCTGGCCGACTTTAGCATGAAATTATTTCTACAAAAGCCCTATTTTTTAAACACTCATACAACATCTCATGACCAAAGCTCATATGTGGTATATACCATATATATACAAATGAAAGTTAAAGGAGAATCGTCATGAAATTAATCATTACTTTCCTAGCCATCAGCGCATTATCGGCACCCGTTTTTGCAGCTAAAGGCGATCCTGCCAAAGGAAAAGCAAAAATAGCTACTTGTACTGCTTGTCATGGAACAGATGGAAAAGGTATTCAGCCAATTTACCCTAACCTTTGTGGCCAGCATGAAGAGTATATGGTTATCCAGCTTAAAGCATTTAAAAGTGGCGAAAGAAAAAATGCTCTTATGGCTCCAATGGTTGCAAGCCTTTCAGAGCAAGATATGAGAGATATTGCAGCTTACTATTCAAAGCAAAAATGTAAATAATTACTCAAAAAAAAAGCAATGTGTAGATCTTAAGGTCTACACTTGCTTATTATTGAATCTCAAGTTCTTCAAAAAATTCTTCATCTGATAAGTTTGTTAATTCTTTATCTGAGGCCACGCCTCGATCTTTATCCTCTGAAACAGTTTGTTGCTCTGGTGACTCTTCATATACAAAAGCATCTTCAGGAATCTCTCCTCTTTTTTCGGCCTCTTGCACCTCAGGAGCAGAGTCTTGAGAAGGTTCACTAAATGCCATTTGCCCCTCTTCAAAGGCTTGCATATCAGCAGGAAGTTCTTCCTCCATAAAGTTCTGACCATCTGCCACCTCTGTGGGAGTGTTGCTGGCTGGCGGTGCCACGGGAACAACAAAGTCTTCCTCGGGAATAAAACTTAAAGCCTCTTGGGCCGAAGTGCTGTCTACTTGTGGTTCTGTTAAATTGTTCTCATTTTCCACAACAGACTCTTCAAAGATAACATCAGCCGGAGGTTGTTGATCTACCACAGTTGAAGTTGGGTTCATTTGTGGTGCGGGCTCTGATAGTTGAGCTTTCGAGTTTTTTTCTGTATTAGACTCTTGTAAAACTTTAGAGTTTTCAGCAACACTTTCTTCTACGAGTTGTTCTGATTTAGTATTTAAAACCTCATCATTATTGATCGATTCAACGACACTCGGCTCAACTTGTTCTGCTACATTTTCAACAGTGGCCGGGTTAAACCTAGCTTCCATAGCTAGAAGTTGCTCTTCGGAATAATCCTCAAAGTTATGGGTCACACAATGCTGCTCTTGAGTGCTAAAAGCTCTGGGTTGAGGTGAGACAGAAATATATTCTGGGACTAATTTTTTTGGAGTAATATGTGCTAGACCTCTGATTTTTGTATTCACTTTAGTGTTATAAAGCTCAACCTTGGATAACTGTTTTACATTAGGCTGTCCTTGATCAGGATTGTAACTGTAACATACACTTAAAATATTTGTCCCATCAACAAGATACTGATCTAAAACAACTTTATTAGAGCTTATAATTTTATCAGAAATGTCATTGCAATTAACTTGCACGTTCATTTCATAAAAAGATGTTTTCTTAGAACTTAGATAAAATGTCTCAGCATTTAAAAAACTTATAAATAATAGTATAAGTAAAAACATACACCTGACCTTTGTTAAGTACTATTCGTACTATCGGACAGGTGGCTTTAGTCTAAATAAGACATTGGTCCAGAAAGGTCTTAAAGGCGAATGAGTTCTCTTATAACACCAGACTGTGTATTTTTTTGAATCATTTCATTTTGAGATTTCATCTTATAGAGCAAATCAAAGCTATTGTTTAAAACTTTAACTCTTAATTTTTTAGAGTTAATCTTTCTATAATCCATATAGAAACCCTTTGGCATATTTGAGACTTCTATATGTTTTGGGGTAAAATTATAGATAACACCCGTTTTTTTGTCTTTCCATTTACCTAAGATATTTTGTTTTTTTTGAGAACCAATAAGAGCTTGTAAATTTCTTTTAACCTGAGAATCTCTACGAACTTTTAAAGATTTTAATTTGTTATATACAACGCCAATTGAAGACTGGTGTGCATTAATAGCATTCAACGGGTTAATTTTTGATGTGACTTTAGTTTTTGTTATATTTTTAGAAACTGTTTTTTTTAGCTTATATTTTTTTTGCTTAGATTTTTTAAGTTCATTTTGAGCTAAATGAAAATAAAGATAATTATTACCGTTGTGAGTAAAAACTTTAGATTCGCAAACCCAACCGCTTTTTGAATTTGAGTTTAATGAATAAAAACTTAAAATAGGAGCGGCTTTAACCTCTGTTAAGGCTCCATCTACGACAATATCAGTTGTTTTTTGTGTTAAACTCTGTAAATCAACACGGACATGTTTTTTAATTGGAAGATATTTACCCGTTTTATTTTTAAAACAGACACGTAGTTTGTTGTCACCAATTTTCACATAGTTCAAAAAGCTGGCTTTATTGGTTTTATATCCATTTAAATATATATCGGCCTCAATAAACTTTGATGAATCAACATCAAGAATATAATCGGCATGCAAAATAAAGCTAAATAATAGTACAACAAACATACTAAAATTTTACTTTGCTTCTTAAAAAAGAAAAACTCTATTTCCTCGAACCAGTCTAAACGATTAAGGCTCTAAGTCGAGAAATAGGACTTTAGTTAGACTTAAATCTAAACTCACTAGAAGTTAATTCATAGGCTAGGTCTTCTATTAACTGAAATCTAAAGGCTTTTTTATCTTTTGCTTTTAAATACTCATCAAAATAAGACTGGCGAATTAAATACACTGTTTCAAGATCTCGCCATATAGAGGAGTTAATTAATTGCTGTTGTTTTTCAGCGCTGTAAGAATTGATAATTTGATGTAAATCATTTGTTGTTTTTTGATCAAAGTTTATTTCTAAGGACCTTTCAAGAGTTTCAACAATTTTATCTTTTGAAACTGGGGTAAAATCAAAGTTTATGTCAGGTCGGTTTGATCTTTTAAAATTCAACCATTGAGTTAACATAACTTGGGATGGAAGCTTCGTGCTGGCTTGATATTCCGATTGTAAAAAATTATTTAATTCTTGTCTTAAATTCTTTTCACCACTCACAAAAGCAAGTTTTGTTAAAGAATCAAGTTTTACAGTTTGAAGTGTATGATAAAGTGCAATTTGTTTTTTTTGTCTATATTCAGCTTCTTGTTTTTGATGCTCTGATCTTTTCTCTATAGCTTTGAGTATTGTTTCAACGGGACTGACATCAGATTTAGGGTCTTTAATAAATCGAGTCTGCCCATCGACATCTTTAAAATAATCTTTACTCATTATTAAATAAATGTCTGAGGCCACATCAATAAACTTCTCATCTTCTAATGATTTCATTTTGTTTACGTATCTTGAATCAAACCACTTCAATTCAAAACGCGCTAAACTCTGTCCAAAGTTATAATTTTGAATAAATTCGACCGGATTAGTAAGCCATAAACTAACAGCCAAAACACTCCACCCCATAAACTTAAAACGAAACATGTTTTGAAAATAGCTACGATCTATGACTCTGCCAGTTATGCGTTTTAAGATATTCATTCGCGAATTAATCTTAAAGGCTTCGAACATTGTTTTTTGACCAAACTGTGCATTATGTTCCTGAGGAAGACTATTTTCTAATTTTATGTTCAGCTCTTGAGTCTCTTCATTGTATTTATGGCCACGTACAATGTAACCAATGTTATCGAAAAACATTTTTCTATAAAACTGTTTTAATGAATCCCTTGTTGGAGATAGCTTGTTGATATTTGCAATGGGCTCAATAATCTCCTTTAGTGCTTCTGCTTTTTTTACAACAGAGGGTTCTGGGCTATAAACATATAGGTGTTTTTTAATAATTTTCTGAATTTCAATTAAGCTTAAATAAGTCTCTGCTTGTTTTTTTTCTATAGTCTTAATTTTTTTATAAACTTGATCTTTACTAAGATGAGATATTTCTACAACAAGTTGATCCAAGTGAAGCTTTAAAGTCTCTTTGTCTGGATACTTTTTTTGCTCTAAAACCACTTGAAGATTGGAATCAATTTTGGGCATATAAAGCTCTAGAGTCTTATTGTCTTTTATAGATTTTTTAATTATTTCTAGCTGCTGTCTTTTTACTTCATAACTTAAATATTGCCTGTATACATTTGAAGTAAAGTGTTGGTATTCCCCTAGAGCATCATCGATTCTATTTAAATACTCTAAAGATTTATTTTCTGTTTTAGTATACAAATATAAGTAAACAAGCTGAACCAATCCATTTTTATAGAGACTGTATGGGTGTTCTGATTTTTTAATTCGGTGTGAAAATTTGACGTATTTTGGAGGGTTTACGGAATTTTCTGAGACATTTTGAGATCTTTGCTGAAAATAACTATCAAATGATTTTTCGGCTTTTTGCGTGATCTCTTCTTTAAAAAACAAACCGCTACAAGCTGTGTCAGCTTGTAAAAACGAAGAAAAAATGAATAAAATTAAGGCCCCCATAACCCCTCCAGATGAGTGATAAATTAGCCGATATTACACCTCTGACCAAGTGACCCCCTTACAAATGAAATCTTTTTAATTGACCAACACTGCATTTCTCTTAAATATAAGCCCATGCAATATGTATTTTTTACTGTAATTTTAGCCCTGATGCTGGGGTGCTCACCTGGGAGTCGCCATCAGACAAAAACATTTGTTAAAGACCCCGAAGCTTTATCTGATAAAATAGATCTAAATAAAGTTAAAATTGTCTGTCCAAGTAATGACTGCCCTGAAAGTTTAGCTCTATTTGTTACGGTTTATAAGTTTAAAACTCTTAATCCTAACCTTAATCCTAATACATATCAGGCCTTTAAAACCTGCAATTCTTCTGTGGTGAAAAACAAAGACAACAATATGTTTGAACTTTATACTTCTGGCCATTGCTCTCATAAAGAAGCTGATATCGTAAGTTTTAAAAAACAGTATCCAGAACTAAACAACTACACATATCAATCTAGGAGCCATTACTTATATATTTACAACAAAGAGCTCGACGACACCCTAAAAGTTCAATTGGCTGAACCTGACTGGAATTTCTATAACCCAGAAGATTTATTCTCTTTAGACATCATGAAGTTTACTATTCATCAGTATTTATTCGCTGACCTTGAAATCACTAATAGCACTCAACTGCCTAAGCTGGCTCATCTTTACACTTTAAGAAGAGACAGTGGGTCTTTATTTACAGTCAAAAAACAAAATTGTGACGTTTTAAGTAAATCTTCAGATTTTACATATGAACTTGGTCGCTGCTTGATATTGGGAGGCGACTCTGGAGCTCCAGTAATATCAAATGGTGAGATTTACGGCTTCATTAGCCATACCAATAACTACAGTTTGGGCGGACAATTTGTTCCAAGCCAATGTATTTCATCTGATAGCTGCCAGTCACCTTGACCAACTAAAGCTCTATCACCATAATATAATTACACAAGGAGAACTATATGCGATTAATATTTGCTGTTATATTAATGTCACTTTATTTAACTGGATGTGGAGTTCAGTCACTTCCTCAGTCAAAAAACAATGTTGAGGCAGCACTTGCAGAAATTACCAACCAATATAAAAGACGTGCAGATTTAGTCCCTAATTTAGTTAAAACCGTTAAAGGTTATGCCTCTCATGAAAAAGAAACTCTTGAGTCAGTCACTTCAGCCAGAGCTCAGGCCACATCAATGAATATTGACCCTTCAAAGGCTACCCCAGAACAGTTACAAAAGTATCAAAAGGCCCAATCAGGTCTGTCGCAAGCTCTTGGTCGCCTTTTAATGGTTTCAGAGAGATATCCTGACCTTAAAGCCAATCAAAACTTTTTAGAATTACAAGCGCAGCTGGAAGGAACAGAAAACCGTATTACTGTTGCCAGACAACGTTACATTGAGGCGATCAAACAGCACAACAACCTCATCACAGTCCCTCCTACTAGTTGGACCAACTCTTTATTGTACAGTTATGAAAAGATGCCTCAGTGGGATGTGTCAGAAGCTGAACAAGAGACCATTGAACAAACACCAAAGGTTGATTTCTAAACGATGATTTTATTAAACCTTCTCTTTTTCAGTATTGTTAGCTTTGCAAACTTTGAACCTCCAACACTGAGTCGTCCTGTAATGGACCAGGCTGGGATGTTAAAACCAGCCGAAGCTCAAAGACTCAATCAATTACTTATGCAGGTACACAACTCAGGAGGACCACAGTTTGCTATTTTAACTGTTGAGAGTTTAAACGGATCAAGTCTTTTTGATGCTTCATTTAAAACAGCCGAACAGTGGCAACTAGGTACTGAAAAAGAAGACAATGGCTTGCTTATATTTATCGCTAAAAAAGAACGAAAAATTCGTATTGATGTGGGGCAAGGACTTGAAGGCGATATTCCTGATATTATCGCAAACAGAGCTATTGATAAAATCATGACCCCTTACTTTAAAAAAGGGCAATTTAGTGATGGTATTTATTTGGCTACAATTGCCCTGTTAAAAAGAGCTGCCCCCAACCTAAACCTCAAACAGAGAACTCCAAATTTATCTAGTGAAAAACGAAGAACATCTTCTAGTTCAATCTTTGATATTATATTTTTGCTTATAGGACTTATGGTCTTTATTTTTAATCCTCGCCTATTTATCTTTGGAATGCTTCTTGGAGGAGGCCGAGGTGGATTTGGTGGCCGTGGAGGCGGAGGCTTTTCCGGCGGTGGCGGCGGATTTTCTGGCGGCGGCGCCTCAGGAGGTTGGTAATGAAAAAGCAAATGCCAAAATGGGCAAAACCCTATTTAACAAACGAACAACAACAAGAAATCATTGACCTGATTAAACAAGTTGAGAGCAAAACCAATGGTGAAATTTTACCTGTTATTGCTAATAAATCTACAGAAACACCCTTTTTATTTTACTTCAACCTAAGTGTTGCAATCATTATTGTTCTGATTATTGACAGCCTTTTGTATATGTACACTGATTTATCGATGGACTCATATATATACTCATTGCTTGCAGCTCCAATTCTTGCCCTAATATTTGGTAAATCTGAAAAATGGATTCGCTTTGTTATTCCTAAAATATATCAAAAAAAGTGTGTTGACGAAAAAGCTATGCTTAGTTTCTACCACAACATAACAGAACAAACTCAGTTTCAAACGGGTGTTCTTATTTATGTTTCTTTGTTAGAGCATCAAGTAGAAATTTTAGCCGACAAAGCTATTGCACAAAAACTCCCACCAGATACTTGGCAAATTATTGTAGATAAATTTATTGATAAGATTAAAGCCGGTGAGTTTTTTGAAGGTCTAAAACAAGCACTTTTAGATGCTAGCAAACCTCTTGAAGAGCACTTTCCAAAATCAGAAAACAATCAAAATGAAATTAAAAATGTAGTTATATTTCATCAGCACTAATTGTTAATTCATTTTCAAGTTTCTTACAAAGTGGTTTTAACTTCTCTAACTTTCGCATTGCTGCCTGTGAATCATTATTGCGACAGGCCGTCTCTAAGTCTTGGGCTATATCAATACACTCTTCGGCATAAAAGTTTTTTAAATTGCCTTTAAGTTTATGAGCAAGCTTTTCAGCCTCCTCTGCTTCAGACTTCTGGAGATGAGAATCTATTCCGTCTATGGCATCAGGCCATTCCGTTTTAAATATTTCTATGATTGAAAGAAGTAGCTCTTTGTCATGATCAACCAGTTTTAAAAGCTGCTTTTTATCAAACATGTAAATGCCTCCATAAAGCATCATCTTGAGTTATTTTTAAACAAGCCTCTACCCAATCATCATTGGCATTTAAACATGGAACCACTTTAAGCTCAACTCCTCCGGCCTGGAGAAAACTTTCTTTCAATCCAATGTGAAGCTCTTCAAGTGTTTCTAAACAGTCTGTTACAAATGCAGGACTCACGACAAGAAGGCGTTTAACTCCCTCTTTTGCAAGCCTTTCAACTTCAATATCTGTGAATGGTTTAATCCATTTTTTACCAAACCTAGATTGAAAACTGTAACTCCATTTTTTTATTTGAAGACGCTCAGCTATAAGTTTTGTAGTATGAAAACACTGTGCACGGTAACAATAATCAAGCCTTGTATTATCAAGAGCTTCGCAACATTTACTGGTTAAACACTTTCCTGTTTGATCTAACTTTTGAATGTGAGACTCTGGCAGACCATGATAACTAAATAAAGTGTGATCAAACCCCTGATAACTTTCTAAACTTTTAGTCATGCTATTTAAATATTCTGAGTTTGAATAAAAATATGGTAAATACTCTAATTCTATGTCTGGATTAAGATATTTTACCACTTCATCTACAGCTGTTTTTGTCGTCGACTCTGCATACTGAGGATATAAGTTAAACAAGCTTAATTTTTTTACTCCAGAATGATTAACTCTCTCAATAGCAGACTTTATTGAAGGCTCACCATAGCGCATAGCCAGATCAACGTGATCGTATTCGTGGGAAAGCTTTTTAAATTTTTCTAAAAACTCAATCGAGTAAAAAAGTAGAGGTGAGCCTTTTTCATTGTCCCAAATTGTCTGGTAAGCGTGAGCCGACTTAGGCCCTCTAAATGGAGCAATGATTCCGTAGACCAACATGTATCTAAACAATACGGGAATGCTTATAACATAGGGATCGGTTAAAAACTGTCTTAAGTACCTTCTAACATCTTTCACATTAGGAGAGCTTGGCGTTCCTAGGTTTACAAACAACAGCGCTTTTTTCAATGGACCTTCCTTATACTGACTGTGAAAATACTTTTGACTTAGGCTTGTCCTCTCTAAGTCTTTTATCTAAAGCCATGCAAGCATTTCTTAAAAAGGGTTTACCTTTTTCACTGACCTTCATTGTAAGATCATCAAAATAAATGAGTTCATCTGCAATCAATTCTTTTAAAAAGGATTCAACATCTACTTTTTGTTGATCATTGTGTAGTTCGACTTGAAACTGAGTCATAAATTTTAAAATTTGTTCCCGGTAAAATTGATCATCTTCTGTCAGCTTATGACCTCTAAGTGTCGGAACTTCTCCTGTATTCACTCTTTTTTTATAAACAGGGAAAACCTTTTCATTTTGATGAAAACAGTCGGGAGTTTCAGAAATTGAGCTCACACCTAAACCAAGCAAAACGTCAGTTCTAAAGTCCATATAGCCCATAAAGTTTCTATGAAGCTCACCCGTCTCCATAGCCTTAGCCATACTGTCTGTTGGGAGTGCAAAGTGATCCATACCAATTTCAATATAGCCATTTTTAATTAATTCTTCTCTAGAATATTCATACAAAGCGCGTTTATCGGCTGGCTCTGGCAAATCCTCGTCTTTGAATATTCGTTGGGCAGGTTTTATCCATGGCACTATAGCCAAGCTATAGAGCGCAATACGATCTGGACGAAGCTCTAAAGTTTTTTCAACTGTGTGCTTCATTCTTTCCATAGTTTGTCTGGGAAGACCATAGATTAAATCAAAATTAATACTTTCATATCCAAGATCTCGGCACTGATCTGTGATGTTTTTAGTGATATCAAAGGGCTGAATTCTGTTTACTAATTTTTGCACCTCAAAATTGAAGTCTTGAACTCCAAGACTAATGCGATTAAATCCGATCTCTCTTAATGCTTTGATCTGATCATACCTAGTTCTGCGTGGATCCACTTCAATACTTGCCTCAAAATGTTCATTTGCTTTTGGCACCTCATCAAGTATTGGTTTTAAAACACGTTTTAAATTTTCAGCAGATAAAAAGGTAGGAGTACCTCCGCCTAAATGGATCTGGCGAATAGGTGCATTTTTAATGGAAGGGACTTTTTCTTTATAATTGCTCCACTCTTTTAAAAGCAACTCACAGTACTCATCCTCACGGGAATGTGCTTTAGTAATAATTGTGTTACAGCCACAGTAGGTGCACAAAGTTTCACAAAAAGGGATATGGATATATAAAGACCAACTTGCATTTTTTTTGTCAAAAGCTCTATTTAAGCTAGCAATCCACTCACCTTCAGTGGGGCTATCATTCCAATAAGGCACTGTTGGGTAACTCGTGTATCTAGGGCAAGGAACGTCATATTTTTCAAGCAGTTTAGAATCAATCATTAGAAAACACCTCTCTTACTCTTTCGACAAAATATTTAACATTTTTTTCAGGAGTTTCAGGCAAGACTCCATGTCCAAGGCCACAAACCCATCCGGCTCTTTGAGCCGGTGATAATTTTTTAAATTTTGTTAAATAGTCATCTAAGACCTTTTTAAAGTCGTCAAAATTTAAATAAAGCATTGTTTGATCAAAGTTACCTTGAACAAAAAAGTTTAATTGATTTTTATTTTTATACTCAAACATTTCTGGCAATTGCCAACTATGATCAAAGCCAAAGCCTGCAGCTTTACTATTATTAATCAATGGCTTAATGGTATGAAGTTGAGTTTTTTGAGAGTAGTAGCCCAATGTTCTTGGAAAGGCCTCAAATAAAATCTCAATCTGTGGCTGTATTAGACTTTGAAAGATTTCAGGGCTCACATCCCCTGCAGCGGTATCAAATATCATCACAACCTCCGCCCCACCTTCAAGCTGTAGCTGAATGTTTTCAATTAAAAAAGGAGTGATTAACTTTGCAAACTTCTCAAATAAGAATAAGTTTTCTTTAACCTTTTTAAGGCGTGTTTTATGGCTGCCTTCAACAGCATAAGTAAAAAGCGTCCAAGGTCCACCGACAAAGCCAATAAGTGATTTGTCTTTTGGAAGGAGCTCTCGAGTGGCAAGCATCGCTTGCTTTTGAAAACTCATAAACTCTTCGGCACTTGGTTGGTGATTGAGGTTTTTAAAATTACTAGAGTCTAAATGCCAGCTCAATTGAGGCCCGGGATTATAATCAAGCCCCATACCTAAGGCCTCAAGTGGGTATAGAATATCAGAAAATAAAATTGAAACATCAAAATCAAACTCTTCAACAGGGCCTAAAGCCACTTGAGCTGCCAGTTCAGGATTTTTACAAAGTTCCACAAAAGTGTAAGATTTTTTTAAATTTTGATAGTGACTATGATAGCGACCAGCCTGCCTCATAAACCAAACGGGAGGAACTTTTTGCTCCACACCACTTAAGGCGTTTTTAAATAATAAATTCGACATCACTCACTCTCTTCCTGCCATTGGTACCCAACGGCTCTGATGGACTTTATGTAATCGCCCCCTAGGGCCTGCCTAAGTCTTAAAATACAATTATCTACAGTTCTGGATGTAGGAAATTGGTCTTCACCCCAAACTTTATTTAAAATTTCATCACGGCTTAAAACCTCAGGGCTTTTATCAATTAAAAGTTGTAAGACTTTAAAATCTTTTAGTCCGAGTTGTTTTTTTTCACCATTTTTTAAAATCAGACTCATTTGTTGAAAGTCTATAGTCAGACTCTTTAACTCATACATTCTCTTTGGCGCATGATTTTCTATAACATGTTGAATACGAATAAGTAGTTCTTTTAAGTGAAAGGGCTTTGGAATGTACTATTAAGCTCCAAGCTCATAACAGATAAGCCGACATTCAGCAGTATTTAATGGGGTC
>JAKUPT010000018.1 GCA_022450595.1 Bdellovibrionales bacterium | reverse complement strand
TTCAACCCCCTCAATCATAATGCCTGAAATCTTTCCCTTAAAAGCCGCCACACCTTCCAGCATCACAAAAGGCGTCATTGACTGTATGGCTCCACCAGAATCCTCGATGTCACTTTTAATTTGCTCAAAAGAGTTTTGCCCTCGGTTGATCAGCATAATATGGCCGGTCATATCTATAATATTTGTCTTTAAAGTTGTGACATAGCCCGACACCACAGCCATGGCTAAAAACAAGGAGGCCACACCAATGGCCACTCCGATCACCCCGAGCCAAGTTAAAAGACCCATTCGACCTTGTTTTGGACTTAAAAATCTTTTAGCAATCCAGGCCTGATACATTATTGAGCCATTTCCAGTTTGTTTTTTTCTTTTAAAAAAGACTCAATAAATAAATCCAAGTCACCGTCTAAAATTTTATCGGTGGCTGAGCTTTGTGTGTTGGTTCTATGGTCTTTCACCATCTGATAAGGGGCTAGAACATATGACCTGATTTGACTGCCCCACTCATTGGCTTTTTTCTCGCCAATAACTTCATTTCTTTCAGCCTCTCGCTTTTCAACTTCTTTTTCGTAAAGAGCGGCCTTTAACATTTTTAAACACTTTTCACGGTTTTGAATCTGAGATCTTTCTGACTGACACTGAACCACAATACCTGTCGGCTCATGAGTCATACGCACGGCGGAGTCAGTTTTGTTTACGTGCTGACCACCCTTTCCTCCGGCTCGGTAGGTGTCGACACGAACATCTTCCATATCTAAATCCACATCAACTTCTTCGCTGACCTCAGGCCACGTCGAAACAGAGGTAAAACTGGTGTGTCTTTTTGCATTGGCATCAAATGGGCTAATTCTCACTAACCGGTGCACTCCTGTTTCAGCCTTTAAAAGCCCATAAGCATAAGGCCCTTCAATAAGAATGGTGACCGACTTAATTCCGGCCTCATCACCTTCTGTGACAGATAAAACTTCTGTTTTAAAATTTTTTAAATCAGCATAGCGTGTATACATTCTCAGTAACATCTGGGCCCAATCACAGGCCTCAGTCCCTCCAGCCCCAGAGTTAATTGACATATAACAACTGTTTGGATCCAATTCGCCACTTAATAAGCTTTGAGTTTCCAACTGAGAAACTTTTACCTCTATACCATCAAGCTCTGAAATCACTTCATTAAAAGAAGACTCATCAGCCTCCTCTTGCGACATTTCAACGAGCACCTCTAAATCTTCAATTTTTTGAAAAAGTGCATTCCAGCTGTTAACCACATTTTCAACAGCCACCTTTTCTTTATTGAGTGACTGCATTTTTTCATGATCATTCCATATGGCTGGGTTTTCAGACTGCCTATTTATCTCAGTGAGTTGTTTTTCTTTGTTATCAACATCAAAGAAACCCCCGAAGGTCTTGAGTTCTCTTTTTAAACTCTTTTAACTGCTGCTTTACTTGATCGGCTTGAGTTGCAATGCTCACCTAGAATCCTCCAAACTTAAAAAATCATGAAAGGCTCGGTCTTGCAGACGAAACATTTGCTTGGCCTGCTTATCTGACTCTTCATGATCATACCCACATAAATGCAATACACCATGATATAACATATATACAAGCTCATCGCGAAAGCTTAAATCATGATCTTTAGCCTGCTTGCTTAGAACTTCAGCAGAAAAAATCAATTCCCCCAATGAGCTTGGCTCAAGGGCGTCAAAGCTTAAAACATCTGTAGGTTTATCTTTTGCTCTAAACTGTTTATTTAAAGATCTTATGGCCCTCTTATCTACAAACACCAATGTTAGATCTTTATTAATACATTTTTTTTTATCTTTATTTGGAAGCTTGGATAAAAAAAACATCAAAGCCTTTTCTAAATAAGCTCTGGGCACTCGCACACGAGCGTCTTGCTTGATGATTGTCAGCTGCATATTACTTATGCCTTTTTTGAATTAATTTGTGTAATAGAGGCTGTCTCTTCAGAGATTTTAGACTCAGGACCCGTGGGGTAGTCAATTCTTTGGTGGTACATACCTAAAATTACATGCTCAAAGGCCTCTTCAATAATAGAAAGGTCACGTAAAGTTAGGTCACACTCATCTAGCTGACCATCAATAAATTTATTTTTAATAATATTTTTCACAATATTTTGAAGCCTTGAAGTGGTCGGCTCATCTAAAGACCTTGCCGCGGCCTCAATACTGTCTGCTAACATCACAAGAGCCGCTTCTTTAAACTGTGGCTTAGGACCTGGGTACCTAAAGTCATCTTCTTGAACCTGATCCAAGCTTTGGTCTTTGGTTTCTATAGCTTTGTTGTAAAAGTAGGAAATTAAAGATGTTCCATGATGCTGTAAAATACCATCAATAATAGGCTTACCAAGCTTATACTCTATCCCCATTTCAGCACCATCTTTTACATGAGCGATTAATATGGTTTTACTCATATAAGGCGAAATATGATCATGCGGGTTGTACCCCACTCTTTGGTTTTCAATAAAGTACTGAGCATGATCTGATTTACCAATATCATGGTAATATGCCATCACCTTTCCAAGCAAGGCATTAGCTCCAATTCTTTTAGCCGCAGCCTCCACCATGGTTCCCACAACTAAGCAGTGATGGTAAGTTCCGGGAGCTTTCACAACCATCTCTTGCATCAATGGATGGTTCAAGTTACTCAACTCTAATAACTTAATATCAGTGGTGTAATTAAATACAGATTCAATCATTGGTAAGAAAGTCATTGTAATAAAGGCCGATAAAACTCCGCCAACAAATCCTGCCGGAACATTCCAAAGCAAAGAATTCACAAGAGTGTCCGAGCCCACCTGATCAAGAAGTGTAAGTAACAAAATGATAAAAGCACTGACAACACCCGTTCGAATCCCAGCCCAGTAAATATCATTTCGTTTGTTACAAATGTACACACTTCTTGCTGCTACAATGCCACCAATTAAACAGATTAAAAAGTAAGAAAAGCTCATGTCTGCAAGCACACCAAGAATCATTGACATAAAAATAGTGAATAACCACAACACTTCAGCCACAGGCACTAACATGCCCATAAGCATTGGTGCTGCCATCACAGGGGCTGCATATAAAAACACTGAAGATGGGATGCCGTACCGGTTCACAAAAGCTGCATCCATTGTGTAAAGAAATATTTTTGTTAAGGCCACAGTTCCAATGGAGATTAAGCCCATTACGGTGTAGTCGCGTTTTTCTACTTGAATTTTTCTTCTTACATATTTTCTTAAAAATGAGTTGAAAGCTAAAATCAGAGTTAAGAAAAATAAACCAGCTATGACGGTCACAAAGTCCACACGCTTTTCATTTTTCTTTTTTTGAACTTCATTAATGATGTTCATATGAATCGGCTGAACGACCTGACCTTCATTTACAAAGGTTTGATTCTTTTTAATAGATATTTGCACTGGAAGGACCGAATCCCGCGCTTTTTCTCGCTTTTCACTGGTTTGACTTTTGTTAATAGTCACATTTGGAACCAACAAGCTATGAGCCAATTTCAAAGCGTTATTTCGATCGTTTGGAGATAAAGACTCTACCCCTCTAATATCTTTAAAACTAAAGGCTTTTAAGTTATTAATATTTGTCAGTTCTGATTTAGTTAAATTTTGTGACTCGGACTCAATACCTGAGGGCTGAACAGACTTTAAGATCAACTTTGAGTTTGGTTCTTTTAGGTAGTTCTCTGGGCCAGTCACTATTTTCATCCGTGCCCACTGTCTAAGCGCTCTTTGGATGACATTTTCAATTTGCACACTAAACTCTTTATCCGCCAACCACTCAAATAAACGTTGGGATATTTTTGCTCCCAAGGCGTCTTCAAACTCTGATTTATTCACTAAAAACTGCTTCACCTTTTCTTCTCTAATTGCACCGTAGTTAGGCCAATTGGCCTCTTGCACTTTGTTGCGCATTTTTGGAAAAGCATTATAGATACGGTTATCAATCTCATCATAAATTCTGGGATCGTAATCAAAAATTGGTGGCACAGAGTTACTGGCCTCGCGTCTTTTGGCTTCGGTGGCCACTTCATCCACAATGGTTAAATCCATGGGCGATTTTATATCTGTGGTTGCGATTTCGCCAATACTGACTCTGTAAGGCAGGTCAAAATCATAAAACAGTAAAAAAGCTAATATTAAACAGTAAAAAAATAAAACTGAGATTTGCTTAAGTCTAAAACGCTCATCTAGGTACTGCGCCAACTTCCCAAAGAAGGTGCGCTCAATACCAAGGCCGTCCACCCACTCTAAAAATTTTTGTGAAGGAGCGACGTATTTAGATCTTAAATGTTTTTTGTCCCCTAATTTAGAAGACTTATTTTTACTACCCATAATTTAATGTCTTTAATTATAACAGATAAACATACCTATATATAATCGGATTTTTTTCACAGCAAACAAACTGGTTCCCAGCCTATAGACGTGATATAAGCAAAATTCAGATAAAAACTAGACGAAAGGTTTCATGTGCCAACTCCTCCTAAAAACCTAAAAGATTTTAAGTCTTTAGTTCAAGTCATCGAAGATTTAAGAGGCCCCGAGGGCTGCCCTTGGGATAAGGAACAAAACTTAGAAACTTTGACTCGCTACGCTATTGAAGAGGCCCATGAGTATGCACAAGCTGTGCATTCGGAAACCCCAGTTGAAGTCAAAGATGAATTGGGAGATATGCTTTTACAGGTGGTTTTAAACACTCAAATCGCGAGAGAGCTGGGCTGGTTTGAAATTGAAGATGTGATTGAAAACCTCAATCAAAAAATGATCCGCCGCCACCCACATGTATTTTCAAAGACTAAAGTCTCTGGAGTTGATGAGGTCTGGAAAAACTGGGAAGAAATAAAACTACAAGAAAAAAAAGGTCAAAAAGCACAACGACCTTTTTCTGAAATTCCAGGTAGCCTTCCGGCCACTTTAAGATCTCATAAGCTTGGCTCTAAAAGTAAAAAGTTTAATTTTGATTGGGAAAATGTAAAGCAAGTTTTTGCCAAGGTTACAGAAGAACACCAAGAGCTTAAACAGGCACTGGAAGAATCCGAATCTGAGCACATCCAAGAAGAGCTTGGCGATTTAATGTTCTCCCTTTGTCAACTGGCTAGACACTTAGGCACCGATGCGGAAACTTGTCTTGCAAAAGCTAATAAAAAATTTGAAAGTCGTTTTATAAAAATGTGGGAACAAAATCCTGATTTAAAAAAATTGTCCACTGACGAGCTTGAAAACTTATGGATTAAAGCTAAATCTTCAACCTAAGTTTTATCCTTCGACTGATGGGTTCAAATTCAGGAACTCTACAAAAGTGAGCTAAGGCAAAATACACCAATCCCGCAATAGCAATAAGCGGCAAAAGCATGAGCTTGTAAATAAGTCCCTCAAAAAGCATTTGTAACAATTGGTGCCCAAAAAAACTAACAAGCCCTAACCCCACCAAGGGAAGAATGATTTTATATAAAGACTTAAACATGGGTTTAAAAATAAAAGGTCCAATATGTTTAAAATAAAACAATAAAAGTAAAAACATATTGTTAAAACCAGAAATCACCGTGGCCAGCACCAATCCATTTAAGCCCATCATGTTGGTCAAAAAATGCGCCATCACTAAATGAATGATTAAACATATCACTGAGGCTATGGCTGGTGTGAGCGTGTTTTTAATAGCATAAAAACTTGGAATTAAGACTTTAACAAAGCTAGAGGCTACTAATAAAAAGCTGTAGAGCCTTACAATTTCCGCCGTTGTTTGCACATCTTGCAAAGAGAACTCTCCGCGACCGTAAAGTAAGTTAACTATGGGCTCTGCTAAAACAAACATACCCACCGCACTTGGAAGGGCTAAAAACAGCAAAAGTCTTAGACTGTATTGTCCAAAATTCCGCATTTTTTGTTTCTCACCTGTGGACCAATACTCAGACAGGCTTGGCAAAAGTGCTGCCCCTAAAGATATGGCAATCAGTGATTGAGGAAGTTCTAAAATTCGGTCGGCAAAATAAATAAAAGAATGAGCCCCTTCATTCAGTCTACTGGCAAAATAAATGTTTACCACACTCATAATTTGCAAAACACCAAGCCCTAAAAGACCGGGCAACATATTTTTTAAAACAAGTGCCACTCCCGGCACTTTAAATTTTAGTGTCCAATAAGGGATTTTGCCCATACGAAGTAATTGAACGCCCACCATCAGTACCTGTGCAACACCTCCAAACAACACGCCCCAAGCGGCCACTTCCCCCTCCACACGCCCCCATTCATTGGGAAGGAGTGCAAAAATGATAAACACTAGGTTAAAAACTGCGGGTGCCAGTGCTGGGATTAAAAACTTTTTATGAGCGTTAGCAATGGCCATAAAAAAAGCATAAGTTGTGACTAAAAACAGGTAAGAAAACATAATTCGACCAAGCACGATGGTCATATCTAGCTTTCCCTCAACGCTTTGAAAGCCCTCACCGGCTAGCACCACTGACATAATTTGTGGCATAAACAACACCCCCAACAAACTTAATGTTGAGGTGACAAGAATGAGCAAACTAAAAATGGCGCTGGAGAGTTGTTGTTCACTACCTGGGTTTAAAGATTTTTTTTCCACGTAGACAGGGATAAAGCTCACATTGAGTGAGCCCTCACCAAACAGGCGTCGAAACAGGTTTGGAAGTCTAAAGGCTACAACAAAGGCATCTTTAAAAGTGGTGGAAAAGGCTGCTGCCAACACCATGTCTCGCACCAAACCTAAAATTCGACTACTCATTGTCCCCAATGACATAGCTGCTGCAGACCTTACAACCCCTTGATTTTTATTATTTTTTTCCAAAATTCCTGCCCCGTAGTTTTTTCAATCTGCCCGAATTCTAGCTTGCATGCTGAATACAGTCATGGTATCCACCATGTTTTATTATATTTAGTTAATCACTGGAGGATACAAATTGGCAAACCATAAGTCAGCAGAGAAAAGAGCAAGACAATCTCTTAAACTTAGAGCTCGTCGTTTAAGCGTTAAAAGAAAAGTTCGTTCTGAAGAGAAAAAACTTAGCACAGCTATTGAGCAAAAAGACATTGATACAGCTCAAAACTTACTAACTAGCTTTATGAGTAAACTTGGTAAAGCCGCTCAAAAAGGCATTTACAGCAAAGAAACTGCTGCCAGAAAAATCAGCAGACTTTCTAAAAAGCTACACACTGCATCTAAGTAAGTTATTATGATGAAATGGAATAATGAGGGTCTCTTAGTGGGTCCTCATCCATGGATCTTTGCGCCACATACTTTCTAATAAGTCTTTTTACATCAAAATCAAGATTCAAAAACTCCACACCATACAAGTGAACATCACTATTCGGCGATTTGTATCTTACTTCCGCTCGACATGTCGTATTTAAAATACCTGGCACATGAAAAGTAATTAAAATTAAATTTTCCAAATCCAACTCAGAGTGGGCCTCAATCAGCATGCCTCCCTCTCCAATTTCATGAGAAACCCCTACATGATACTCACCTTGATAAAGGAGTCCGATTGGTTTTTTATAGATACGCCGAGGCACCCTTCGGCGGCTTTTCGCTTCTTCCATAATATTTGTATCGGAAATTTATTAAAAAAACCTAAGTGGGCAGACCTAGGCCCTGTTGGTGGCAGCAATCACAAAGTTTTCAAGCCAAATATGGGAAGACACCGGTGAAGACTTTAAGGCCTTATCTGTTTCATAAAGTGTGCTCATGGTTTTATTAATTTTAGTCACAGGCCATTGTTTAGACTGAGATAAATAGTCTTTTAAAAAAAAGTGGGGAACTCCAAGTTTTGCACTCAATTTTGTCCCCTTGAGTCCTATTTGCTGATACTCGTGAAGCTTTTGTAAGACTCTAAAATGCCTTGAAATTAAACTTAAAGCCCCAACTTCATTTTGACCGTGATCTAACAAATTAGCCAAACAAGTTAAAGCCTCAATACGGTCATTATTAGCTATGGCATTGGCCAGATCAAACACTGAATAAACCTTCGACTGGGAGGCCACTTTCAATACAACCTCTTTAGTGAGTCTATTGGAACTTCCAAGATACTGAGCCATTTTTAAAAGCTCATTGTTAATCTCGGCAAGACTTGTTCCCATAAGCTGATGAATAAGTTCAGCCACTCCTACCTCAAGCTCCAGACCATGTTGAGAGGCGATATAAGACACCCAATTTGACATATGGTTGTCATAGGGTCTTAGCAACTCCACCACACAGGCTGTTTTTTGCAAGGCTTTGTAGTACTTCTTCCTTTTGTCGATTTTTTCACCCACTAACACCAAAGTGGTTGAATCAATTGGGGCTTCAATATACTTCATCATCTGTGCCCAGTCTTTTTCTTTGAGTTGATGAATGGATTTAAAAATCACCATTCTTCTTGGGCTCATAACCGGCAACATTTCAGCAATGTCTAAAACATCAGACACACTTTTTTCATGGGCATAGTACTGATCAAAATTAAAGTCTATGGCCCCTTCTGTAAGCACATTAGTTTTAATGACCTTTAGAGCTTCATTGACTAAATAATAATCCTCACCATAAACCAAATACAAAGAGTCGATGTTTTTTTGCTGTAATAATCTTTGTTGCAATCCTCTTAAATCCACACTCATTAAAAACTCTCCGTCAATCGGTCGTAGACATCTGTCATCAACTCATCAGCCACCTCAGACAAACTCGACTGAATAGCACTTTCATTATAGACAGCGTTGGCAGAGTTTATTATAGGCGACTCTATTTGAGGGGCCTTGTAAACCTTCTCTCGATTAAAGTTTTCACTCCATAATACAACTTGATCGTCTCTTCTTAAAACCGCTATAGCAAGCCTAACCTTGATTCGGTAAACAGAGTATAAGGCCGCTTCTTTGGGCAAACGATCAAAGGGCTCTGCTCCCCCTTGAATGGGAGATAAGCCTTCTACCGTCACCTCATTAATTGAACCCTTTATAAACACAGGAGCTTTACTTTTTGAAGTCACATTGACAGTTTGGATACGCTCAAATTCTTTTATTAAAGTAGAGGTGAAGTATTTTTCCGGTCCTGTGATCTGACTTTTATTTTCAAACACAGGAATGGCCACTTGTTTGTAGTTTCCTAATAGAGCGCGTTTTTGATAGCCAACCTCGTAGGCACACCCCCACAAAAAACACAAAAGTGGCAATAGTTGTAAAAATTTAATACCCATTTTTTCAAGCTATATAAGCATTGAAGCATTTGCAAGTGCTTATTTCTGCAATGTATGATACTTGACTCGAAAAGGAATATGGAAAATGAAGACTTCAAATTATGACTTTACTAAATATCGACTAATGGCTCCGGGACCCGTTCAAATGTCAAAAGCCGTTCAAAAAGCACTCAGTGAACCGATGATTCATCACAGAACTCCCGCCTTTGTTAAAATTCTTAATACAGCTCTTGAGGGCTTAAAATATGTTTTTGAAACCTCAAACCCTGTAATGATTTTGCCTACAACAGGCACGGGCGCAATGGAAGCAGCCCTTGTAAACACACTTTCACCCAATGACCATATTTTATGTGTTACAGGCGGAAAATTTGGTGAACGTTTTGAAAAAATCGCTGCAGCTTATAATATTAAAACCTCTAGTATTGATGTTAAATGGGGCGAGACCGTAGACCCAAAAGTGATAGATAGTTTTCTGGCCAGTCATCCAAACACCAAAGCCGTCACTGTTCAAGCTTGCGAAACCAGCACAGGAGTGCTGCACCCTATAGAAGACATCGCACAAGTCGTAAAAAAGTATCCCAACACTTTATTAATCGTGGACGGAATAACAGCTGTTGGAGCTACAAAGTTACCTATGGATAAATGGGACATAGATATTTTATTGTCTGGCTCTCAAAAGGCCTTTCAAATTCCAACCGGCCTTGCCTTTATTAGTCTCTCAAAAAAAGCTTGGGCCTTTTATGAACACTCAACTTGCCCCAAGTTTTACTTAAATTTGAAAAAAGAAATGCAAGCCAACCAACAAGGGCAAACTCATTTTAGCTCTAGCGTATCGCTAATACGGGCTCTTAATGTGGTGTTACAAGACATTCAAAGCAAAACCTTGCCGGCTTGGCAACAACGAGTGATGAATCTTTCTATTGCCACTCAAAAGGCCACTTTGACTTTGGGATTAAAACTTTTTTCCACATTCCCTAGCCCAACCCTTACAGCCATTGAAGTTCCTGATGGTGTCGATGGAGCTGCACTTAGAAAACACTTAGAAGACAAATATAACATCACCATCATGGGAGGCCAGGATCATTTAAAGGGTAAAATTATCCGCATTGGTCATATGGGAGATATTAGTGACGAGGATGCACTTAGCACCATGCACTTTTTGGCTCTAGCTTTAAATGAGTCAGGGTATGCCATAAAAGAAAGTACTATTGAAAAGGCCATCCAGGAGATGAAAGCTTTATTGTGAAAAAAATTTTGATATGCGATCATTTTTCAAAACAAACCTACACAGGCCTTCAAGACAAAGGTTATGAAGTCCTTCAAGCAAAATCTCTAACTCCCACACAAAATGAAATTAAAGAAGTGCATGGACTGCTTATTCGCAGTCGTACGGTGATTGATCAGACACTTCTTGATTCAGCCAAAAAACTAAAATTGATCCTATCTGCGACTGCAGGATTTGATCATATTGATTATAAAATATGCCAAGAGCGTAACATCTGTGTGATGCACACCCCTTTAGCGAATGTACAAAGTGCTACAGAACTCACTCTGGCTTTGATGCTGTCACAGTTAAGGTCTATGACTCAAGTTCACACTAACCTAGTTCAAACTAAGGCGTGGCGAGACCAAGCC
Organism: Bdellovibrionales bacterium; assembly: GCA_022450595.1. Taxonomy (GTDB): domain Bacteria; phylum Bdellovibrionota; class Bdellovibrionia; order Bdellovibrionales; family UBA1609; genus JAKUPT01. Next base: position 39,321 of record JAKUPT010000018.1, on the reverse strand, counting down.
CCGCGTGGCCACACCCTTCATAATAAGAGCGTTGGAATTGTAGGACTTGGGCGCATAGGAATGACTGTTGCAAATTTATGTAAAGCCTTTGGAGCCAATGTTTTATATTACGACCCTTATGTGAACTCGAACGAGTTCAAAAAAGTGACAGAATTCAAAGAGCTTTTAAAGCAGTCCAAAATTGTTAGTTTACATGTTCCCTTGACTCAGAAAACGAAAAAGCTGATTGGATGCGAGGAGCTCAATCTTATGACTAAAAATGGCCTACTCGTTAACTGCAGTCGCGGCGAAGTGATCGATCAAAAGGCCTTAGTGGATTTTATGAATATTCACTCTGAGTTCAAAGTCGCCTTGGACGTTTTCAACCAGGAGCCCTGTAAAGACACAAAGCTTTTAGGCTTAGACCCGCAATTTCTCGGCACTCCACATATTGGAGCCTACACCCATGAGGCTTTAGAAAATGCCAGCTCTGAAGCTGTGCAAAAATTGCTCAATTTTTTTGAGTTTGAACAGATCTCAGATCCTGTACCGCCCCATGCTGCTTGGACGAAAGATTTATAAAAGCCTTGATCCAAAGGCCAGACAGGGACATGATGTGCTTTGATTTTTTTAGTAATTTTTTATTAGGAGGACTCAGTGTCTGCAATAGTTGTAATTGGCTCACAGTGGGGCGATGAAGGTAAAGGGAAAGTCGTAGATGTGTTTTCTGCCAAGTCAGATTACGTGGTTCGTTACCAAGGTGGGGCCAACGCTGGTCATACCCTCATTGTAAACGGACACAAAACCATTTTACACCTCATTCCATCAGGGATTTTACACCCCAATACAAAATGCATTATTGGCCCAGGGGTGGTTTTAGATGCAGAAACTCTTGTTCGTGAAATTGAAGCCCTTCAAAAAGCCGGACACCTCAACGACCCTTCCCAGCTGATCATTTCTGAATCATGTACAGTTTTAATGCCCTACCACCGCAAGCTTGATCAAATGCGTGAAGAAAAGCTTAAAAATGAAAAAATTGGCACCACCGGCAAAGGAATTGGTCCCGCCTACGAAGACCGAGCTTCAAGACGCGCCATTCTAGTTGGTGATCTTTTCAATGATAAAACTTTACAATGGAAATTAGAAAAGTCTCTAGAAGAAAAAAACTATCTGTTAAAAAACCTTTATAATTCGGAGGGTTTTAAAGTTGAGGATATGATGGCTCAGCTCAGAGAGTACGCGGAAAAGCTTGCTCCCTACCGAACAAAAGACACCTCACTAATTATCCATAAGGCTCTAAAGCAGGGCAAAAAAGTGTTATTTGAGGGCGCTCAAGGGACACTGTTAGATCTTTTACATGGGACCTACCCCTATGTTACCAGCTCTTCCACCATTGCCGGCTCGGCTTGTATAGGGCTTGGCATTGGCCCTGGAAAAATCAAAAAAGTTATAGGCATTACAAAGGCCTACACCACTCGCGTAGGCTCTGGTCCCTTTCCTACAGAACTTAAAGATGAAATTGGAACTTTATTGCGTGATCAAGGGCATGAGTATGGCTCTACTACAGGACGTGAGCGTCGCTGTGGATGGCTAGACCTTGTGGCTTTAAAGTATGCCATTCGCATCAACGGCATCACTAATATTGCGTTTATGAAAATTGACGTTCTCAGTGGTTTAAAGGAAATCAAAGTTTGTACTGGTTATGAAATAGATGGCAAAGTCACTGATGAGTTTCCAATTTCAGTAGATGGCCTTGAAAGCATTAAGCCTGTTTACAAAACACTTCCAGGCTGGGAAGAAGACTTGTCAAAATTAACAAGCTTAGAGGCTCTGCCTAGAAACGCCAAAGACTACATTCAATTTGTCTCAAACGAACTGGCCACCCCCATTGATGTGGTTTCTGTTGGCCCGGATCGGGAACAAACACTTTGGATTAAGCCACTTTTTCACGATTAATATGCATGTAAAAACGGCATTTTTTGCAATTTTTTATTTGATGGAGATTTTTTTTTATTTTTTTTCGGTCAACATTTGACTTTGGCTTAAAAATCAATAGATTAGTCAACTCACCGACAGTGACTCGTTAGCTCAGTTGGTAGAGCATCTCCCTTTTAAGGAGAGGGTCCATGGTTCGAATCCATGACGAGTCACCATTTTTTTACCGGAGTTCCCATCGTCTAGAGGCCTAGGACGTCGCCCTTTCACGGCGAAGACACGAGTTCAAATCTCGTTGGGAACGCCAACTTTTCTTTCAACTATTTCCCAACCCTTGATAATAGCCAAAGTTAATCTATTGAATTTTATCCTAAATTTTACTGTAAATTGGTGAACAAACTTTAAACAATTTTGCCCACAAAGTAAGCAGTGTTAAAACTCAAGAGAGTTTAGCTTCTTTGGGGAAAAAATTGATGAAGATTATGATATTTGACAAGACTCAATTGTTCAAAACCGTCTGTATGTTCTTTTTGAGGCTAAGTCTTTTAAGTCTTTTGGCAAGTTCCGTTCAGGCAAACCCATTGTCGGATTTTGATTGGAGCAATACACTTCCCCCACATCTTATCGATCACTATGGCTTTTATCCAAATAAATCAGCAAGCTCTCAAGACGCTAAATTACATTTACAGCTCACTCCTTTAATTAAAGGACAAAAACATTATGGATTTAAAGTGAATCCTAAAGTCTTTGGCCTCAGCTCTAAAACGGCCACGAGACATCAGGTGATAAATTATTTTAAAGATTTTGTAGAGCCAATTACTGGCCAATCCTACCAGTTACATCCAATTGCATTTAATGGAAATTATTATGTGATCTCTTCTAAATACGCAAAAAAAGTAACCTCTATTGCGACAATGAAATCTCAATGCATTGGTCTTTGTTTCGATTTTTTAAGACCTAAGACTCTATATATAGGCGACGTTTCAACATGGGGAATGAGTTTAAATATTGGATGGAGTGCCGACGACCTGAGAAGCACATCCGGTATAAACCTTGGAGAGTCCTTTTCTGCCATACCACAAAATATTGAAAATATAGTAAGTCTCTTAAATCAGGGCCCCGAGGTTTATGAAACAGGCTTTGCCCTTATAAATTTATACAGTTTTGTTAATTCTCAAAAACTCACATTATCAGCAGACTCAACGTTTACAAACAACTCGCCTTTTTTTAACTATGATTATTTGTTAAATTATGAGCATAATATCCAGGCAACTCCTAAACAGATTCCATTACGTCTTCAAGATACAGACAAATCAAAAAAGCTCTTCAAAACTATGCAGTCACTGAAGGACAACCTTCAACCAGAAATTGAATGGAGAGAAAAAATAAACCCAGAACTTACTAAGATTGTAAACCATCAACCTGTTCAAACTTTTATACAAGATCTTTGCGACTATCTTGCCACTAACTATGGTGTTCCTGAGCCTGTTTGGCCTAAATGTTATGTTTCGGCATCAGCGGCGCCAAATGCTTACGCTTACCCTGGAGGTAGAATTTTTGTAACTGCAGGCCTTCTTGGAATGCTAAATAACTTAGACAGTTTGCTATTAGTTGTTGGACATGAAATAGGCCATGTTGTAGCTAGGCACACAACAAAAAGATTACCCATTTATACAGGCTTTGGCTTGGCTTATAATGCCATTGCGTTGGTACAAAATATTTGGGCCTTTCAAGGTGGCTCAAAACCCCTTAACAAAATACCTATAATCGATAATTGGTATTTTAATTCTTTAACATCAGCGGCTTACTCTGGTTACGGCATAGATATGTTTATGCAAATTCCCATAGCTGGTTTAATGTACCATTCAAGATCTAATGAGCATGAGGCTGATGAACTTGGTCATGAAGTGGCTTATTCCTTAGGAGCTACAAATCAGGCTATGGCAGATGGCTGGAAGAGTTTTGAAGACTTTCATAAAAAACTTGGTCTCAATCAAAGCTTCTTAGATAAATTAAAAAGCACACACCCCACCCCAGAAAGTCGCCAAAATTCAATCAAAAAAAGAGCTGATGCCTTTCGCGAAAAACTTTCCGCATATAATAAAACTAATCGTCTTGCTAAAAGTTATTATGAGGAATTTAACACCATTCATATTACCTATAAGCCACTACTTGATAAATATATTGAAAAAGTTCAAAGCCAAAGTGTCGAACATAGTAATTATTTAAATTACTATAAGCATAGCTTTTCTCAGAGTCAGATGAGCTGTATTGGACACATATTCGGGGCTAACAATTAATTAAATAAAACTCTTAAGCAACTTATTTCTGAAACACAAAATTATAGTTTTCCGGGTTAAAAGCCAGACGCTTTTCTCCGTCGGATTGATTCATTTCAAAACGAACTTCCACCTCAATACCCGGATAATAACATGGTGATGCCGTACACAGTGTACGCCAATACACTTCGGCTCGAAAAGGGCAGTTAAAATCTCCAGAACCAGCTGTCGAGTCATAGGTGTCACAGATAGCCCCATCTCTATTAAAGCCAAGGCTTGCATTGTCTGGGTCGTAATAAGCATCACCACTTGGGCTATAGACAACAAGTTCAACATCAGCCACACCAAAGCAATCAAAGTTAGATCCAGTCCCAGTGATCGAAGTGTCACTCGTCAAGCAGTCTGCACTTACTGGTTCATTATTTTCTGGAGCCGTCATGGTAAAGGCCCAGCCTCTTTCGTGCTGTAAATAACTTATTATTGTGTATCTGGCAGAAATAATCCCTGAAAGTAATCGCTGTTGCTGCTCCATCTTAGTGTAATAAAGAATGAGGTTCATAACCCCTAAAGAGACAATAGTGAAAACACTTGTAGCGATTAAAAGCTGTACAAGATTAAATCCATAGTTGTTGTTCAAAGCTTTCATTGTTGGATACTCCTCTATGGTGTCGAACTGGAAAAGGCAAAGTTATAATTAGCCGGGTTAAAAGCAATCTTTCGATCTGAGTCTGAAGTTTTATACTCAAATTTCACTTCAACAATAATATCGCTAGGATTGTAACAAGGGTCAGATGTACAGTTGGCCGACCAAGTCACAATGGCTCTGAGTGGACAGTTAAAGTTTCCATTTCCAGCATCAAAGTTGTTACAAATAAGCCCATCTTTATCAAAGCCTTGTGTGGCAGAAAATGTGTTATAAAATACATTTTGTGAAGCATCTAAAACTCTTAAAGTGCCTGTGGCATTATGGCAATTAACATTAAAGGCCGCAGCTGTTCCTCTAACACAGGCAATTTCTGGGTTTTGAGCTTCGTTCACGGGGTCATAAATTGTATAGTACCAAGACACATTATGCATCATTACGTTTTGTAAATTCGACCGAGCAGCAGCGATTCCTGTTTTAGTTTTACTCATGGCTTTAAACTGAGCTTTTTCAAAAATAGAGGCCATTAATGTGGCAGATACAATTCCCAAAACCGTCGTTGCTGTTAACACTTGTAATAAACTGAAGCCTTTGTTGTTTAATCTTTTCATTTTAATCCTCATGAGGTGATTGTGCTGTTTTCATCCAGGATGGTTTTTGAATTTTTAAATTTGGTGGTACTTTAGCAATATGAACATCTACGGGATGTGTGCTTTCACTTATAAAGCTGTTTTTAAATGTAATGACTAAACCATTTACAGTGTAATGATCAGGCGTAGATAATGTGATGTCATTGCCATTGATGTCTTTTGTGGTGATTTTTAGAAGCATCTCACCTTCTTCCATAACAATGGTCTTCTTGGCCTCATTGGCGACTTTTCTAGCAAATTGCGAAACATTCTCTAAAGCGTTGGAATAGTCTTTAGAACAAATAGAGCTGACAGCTCCTTTGATTTCTAAATTGTCAGCAAAGTTTTTATATTCAGTTCCATAGGACTGGTCACCTTGTAAACTACATCCAGCTTGAGCATTTAAAGTTGGATCATTAATAATTAAAGACATCGAGTAACCATCAGTGCCAAACAATTCATCGGCTCTCATTTTTATGGTTTCTTTTAAAGTGGTTTCATCTGGATTTAAGCCACTCAGCTCTTGATAACTCACAGTTTTTTCAGGCTGTGTTTTACAATAAGGCTTCCATTTTTCTCCATAATCTGAGTACTTGTCTCTGAGAAAAGTTCTTCCCGGATACTTAGTTTCCATATATTCAAATAAATTAGAGTAACTAGTTCCTGAGCCGTCAGTGAATGAAGTTTTTGTTAGATCATAGGCCATGGTTGCTTTATTGGTATCTAAATAAACCATGGGTTTTCTGTTGTACTCCCAACAACTAATTTTACAACTTGTGATGGCATCATTTTCACCACTGCAATCATTTTTTACTTCTTTAATTTGAGTAATATCTGCTTCAATGCATCTGTATGGCTCATCAGCGCATCGCCCAACATACTTTCTGCCAGTACGATCTTTATAATCATCATCAATCACCTCGACACCGTCTTTAACAACAGTTTTAGTGCACTGATAATGAATTTGACGGTTAGCAGTGAAATGAGTGGAATCATCTTCATAGATTTTGTACTCCACATGATCACAAGTTTCTGCTCTTTGAGGGCCAGGTTGATGGTGACAACCATACAAAGAGTACATCCCACCATACTTATCATCACAGTCTCTAGATTCAGTGGTTTGTGCAAAACAGGCGTCTTCACTGATATCATTTTCATCACTTACAATTAAAAACAATGTTTTGTCGCCAGCATTAAAAATGGCATTAGGACCCTTATCAAATAAAGTTTTAGCCACAGTACAAAGTCCTTGTTCATCAGAACTACCATTTGTACCTATGCCTTCGTCGCTTGAAGTTAAAATTTTATCCAATTGCGAGATCACTTCGTCGTAGTCCGAAGGTGACATGTCCTCTGTCAAGGTTAGCTCATCTCCACCGGCTGGAGGCAAAAGCAAAGGACGAGAAGTGTATTCATAATCCAATATGGCTGCTTTATAAGGCTCCTCAGTGCTTTCTTTTATAACCCCATACTTATCTTCCCACCGGTAATAGGTGTTCGGAGTCGCTGCGGGAAACATATCGCTTTCACCAAGCTGGGTTGTTGTATAAATATAAATTTTAGATTTAATATTTAAGCTTTTAAGCTTGGCAAACAATGACTTAAGGCCGGTGTTTAAATACTCTTGTGCGGCTTTCATACTTGATGAATTATCCACGACCATAATAATTTTAAGTTCACTTGTCTCCAAAGAGGCTTCATTTTTAATCGCCAATGCTGGATCGAAAGTAACTGTTTTACATCCAAGCCCACAAGGATCTGTATTCATAGCTTTTATGAGTTGAAAGTTAAAAGAATTTCCTAGATTCACAGAGGTTTCATTGAGTGTATAAAATAGACCTTCAACTTTTGCCAAAGGTGATTTACAGTCCTCGTCACATAAAAAGCTCACCTTCAATTTTGCTGAAATAAAACAATTAGGATCCGGGTTAGACCTAGTTGAAACACATGACTTCCCATTGGCACTAAAACCATTATTACCTGTGTCTTCAAAGTAAATAGAGTTATTTGAAGTGCGCACTCTTTTAATAGTTCCTGAAACACCCTTACAGCTATTTATTGTACAGCTAAAAACAGAGTTTAATGGATCGTTGACTGTATTCTCCCAAGCCACAGGATTGTTTAAAATAGAATATAAGCTGTTTTTGATTAACTCTATAGATTGAAGTTGAGTACTGGTTCTTTGGTGAGTATTGATTTTTTCAACACCTAAAAATACACTTAAAAAAACAGCCCCTAATAAAGCTGAACTGATCAATGCCTCAGTCAAACTAAATCCATTTTCATTTTTTAAGTTATTATTCATTGGGCACCAACCTTTGTAAATATATCGACAAAATTTAGTTATAAATTAAGAGATGATCTCAATCTAAGACAAAAAAATAGAGAATTTTAAATATATTCTTCACATATAATTTAACCCACTGAGGCAAGACAATAAATTCAATGATTCTCTCACAAAAATCATATTAAACTGTATTAATAGTAATCACTTTAATAAGGACATTAGGTGAAAAAAGACTTAAACATTGTACTTGTTGGTTATAGAAAAGAGGCGATCAAACAGGCCCTTGATATGTTCGGTAATGTGCAGTTAGTCGTGGATGTAAATACAAAGATCCCTAAGTCCTTAAATGTTTCTCATGTCTATTACTTTTCAAATGATGAGCTAGACTTTAGCCTAATTGAGCCGCCTGACCTATGCCTCCCCCTGTCGGAATCATCAATTGTAATGGCCTCTAAAATAAAACATAAATACCAATGCCTTGGGTATGATAAAGAATTAAGTTTGTTTTCCCATGAAAAAATACAATTAAAGCAACAGGCTCTTAAAAAGAAAATTAATATCAGTCAGTTCCAACTAGTCACTGAATCCACCACCGCTTCTGAACTCATAAAACATTTAGGTTTGCCCTTAGTGTTGAAACAACAAAACTCAAGCGGCAGCAGAGGCTTAAACTTTTGTTATAACAAAATAGAGGTTTCTAAGCATTTAGCTCCTGAAAAAATTGCCGAGTCTTTTATTGAGGGAAAGGAATTCAGTGCGGAAGTGTTTGTGAAGAACAAAAGTATTATATTTGTGAACTTTACTAATTACTATAAACATTTAAAAATCAATATTCTTCCTCATGATTTTTCAAAAGAAGTTAAAACTAAAATCGACGCCTTTTTATTAAAAATAATTGATAGCTACAATATAGATACAGCTCTCTTACATATTGAATTCTTTGTATCTGATAACAGTCTTACATTAGGAGAGTTTGCCATTCGCCCACCTGGTGGCTATTTAATGAACCTTATCCAATTAAGCTATAATTTCTCTCCATGGAAAGCCTATTTTAAACTTTTTACTGAAAACAACATCTCGATTCCACAACAAGCAAGAACCTACTCCAGTGCCATTATTTTGCATCCCGGAGCCGGTGAAGTTGATAACATTCAAGGAGTAGAAGAGGTAAAAAAATTATCTTCTTTTCATTCTATTAAATTGAAAAAATCATCTGGAGATAAAGTCAGTCATAGGCAAGGCTCAGGACAAGACATAGGATATATTTTTCTTACCAATAAAAATAAAGAGGCTCTTTTTAATGATATAAAGAGCCTCGAAACAAACTTTATAATTAATTTGATTACTGAAGAACTGGAACCAAAGTAATATCATCCAGCAAACCACCATAAGTTAACTTTTTATCACCCTCAGCCACGGCGCTGAATGAGATTTTCAGTGGACCAACTGGTACATCTTTTAAGTCAATCACAATTAACTTCCAGCTGGATTGAGCCTTGCGGTCCCCTTGTATATCTTTAGAAGAGCCGGTTACTGTTGATATGGTTTCATCATTAATAAGCACATCAATGGAGTTGTCTTGCTTTCCAGAAACTCTCGGTAAGTAGTAAAAAGCCAATCTATAGTTGCCTGGCTGCATAATTTCTACTGTTTGAGACATCCTAGAGTTTGAATTACGACCATGACTGTCTAGCTCAACATAGTGATTGCCACTGTGAGGCTTAACAACAGTATCTCTTTGAATTTCTATTCCATTACCAGCTTCAACCACCCAGCTGTCCTGATCTTTTGACCCGGGAAGGCTATCATAAACATCCCACTGTCTGTTCACTAACTGATTTAAAGTTTTTTTAGTATGAGTACCCACTCTATCATCGGTGTGTTCAAAACAGCCATTATCAATCAAATTAAGACTGGCCGTGTACTGCTCGTAGTACTCACCACAAAGTTGATCGCCTAAGATTTGTGTGTTTGGATTGTCATCGGGTTCATAACCAGGAGGAAGCTCTGGTTGAACATTAGGAACGTCAGGAGGCATAGAGTCTTGAGCACCATTGTCTACGATTAGCAGTTCTTCTGGCTGCTTACTATCAGAGTCAATGATTTGAATGTCTTGCCCATCTCCAATTTTTTTAATCACGTCCGGTGTAGATGTAAACTGAACATCTTGAGAGCAGTTTTGAAATGTTAGTAAAACTGGAATTAGCATCAAGTTGATTAGCAATACGTTCTTTTTCATAAAGTTCCTCCACCCTTAATTAGTAGCAAATTAAAGGCCAGCTCTAAGCATTGTTATTTCTATTTCGGCTGTCAGTTCTCTAACTTTGAATATAAGTTCAACGTACCAATTTTAGATATTCTCATTTTGGGATCATAGCTAGAACTAGATTAACAATTCAAATTTATAGAACACTCAATGGAGCTCTTAATGAATTCAACTTTTTATAGAAAATAGAATTAATAAAAAAATCATTACATATTTGTAGTTGAGAATACTTTTTGGATTATATGTCCATACGATGGCCTTTGACATAAAAACATGTCTTGCCATAAAAAGTTTTTTTGTGACCATCAATGACAAGGCCACCACCATCTTCACAGGCAAACAAAGGATGCTTGGATCTTTTTGAGTATTTAATTAAGGCCTCGTGCAATCTTTTAGAATTATCCAGATGAGGAAAAAACTCTGCTTCAACAAGACCTAATGATTTTAAGTTTCTAAGCCCCACTTCATTATCATCACAATCAAAGCTTGGATAACCGGCCAAGCGAATGTCAGGGGTCATAATTAAAGCCCCAGCACTTAGTCCAGCCAACACCCCTCCGGCTTTTACATAATTGTATAAGGGATTTAGCATTTTGCTTTTTTGTAAATGCATTAAAAAATAAAAAGTGTTACCGCCTGCCAGATAAATAATATCGGAGTTTAAAGTTTTCTTTAATGATTCTGTTGAGATAGGGCGATCCACCGGCATGCAATGAAACTTTTTAACACCAAATTTTTTATAACGGTTAATGGCTCTAAGGTAATATTTTTTATGACCTGAATAACAATATGGAATATAAGTCATCGAAACCTGTCTATTATGATCTACAAGATCCACCAAAGCCTGATGTAAATGATAGTTTTTATTGGTCTGACCACCAGAATATAACACGAGTTTTCGACGAAAAGAGATCATCTCATTATTTTAAAAACTCTGATTAAAATGACAAGTCCAGACCTTACTATTTTAAGTAACGAGTTTTTATATGATGGTTAAAATGCTCAGCATTTAAGGCCTCTCCCGTTGCAACGCTCATTAACTCGTCGGCGGTGGAGTAATAACTGGCTTGAGACCATATTTTATCTGAAAGCCAGTTTTTAAGAGCTGAAAAATCCCCACTTTTGGCCTGCGCCGCCCATTCATTATTTGTTTTTTTATAAGCTGAAAAAATTTGAGCGGCATTCATAGCACCCAGTGTGTAGGTCGGAAAGTATCCATAAGCGCCAAACATCCAATGAATGTCTTGCATACAACCATCTTTATCATCACCCAGTGTAGAAATTCCTAAATACTCCTGCATCTTTTGATCCCATAAACCCGGTAATTCATAAATATCAAGATTATCCTCAATAATAGCCTTTTCTATTTCGTACCTTAATACAATATGCATAGGATAGGTCACTTCATCTGCATTGACTCGATTTTTACCTGGCTCTACCTTCAATATGGCATGCATTAACTGATTCTTACTGATATTTGCATTTGGTAAATGCTTTTTAAAGATTGGAAGTAAGAACTCTATAAACTCATCGGTCTTTGCCAGCTGCTTTTCAAACAACAGACTCTGGCCTTCATGGATCCCCAAACTTCTAGCACTAGCTACAGGCTGACCTAAAAGTTCACGAGGAAGTCCCTGCTCATAGCAGCCGTGTCCTGTTTCATGAATAATACCAAAAAGCCCTTCCACAAAATTGTTCTCATCATAACGAGTGGTGATGCGAACATCTTCTGGAACACCACCACAGAAAGGATGATGACTTTCATCCACTCTTCCTTTGTGAAAATCAAAACCAAGATGTTTCATCACATCAAGTGCAATCTGCTTTTGAATCTCTGCAGGCACCACTAATGGTTCCACAGGCTCCCATGTAGCCTGTTTCTCAGTAATAGATTGTATGGCCTCTGGCAGAAACTTTTTTAAGTCATTAAAAAGAATATCAATCTTCTCTACTTTTAGACCTGGCTCATATGTATCAAGAAGCGCTTCATACAGTGATTGCCCATCTTCTTTTAATTGAGAAGCCTGTTTTTTTGTGATTTGAATTAATTTTTCCATAAAGGGCGCTAAGGATTTAAAATCATTTTTCGATCTATACTCTCTCCATGCAGCTTCACACTCTGATGCGGCTTTTGACTTTTCAACAAGGATTTCAGTATCCACCTTGTTGTAGGAATCTAAAGAGCGCTTCATCTCTCTGAGGTTAGCCTCATCCCATCCTGTGATCATTGACTCCTGCTCTGCCTGGTCCAGTAGCTCCCGCGTTTGAGGAGATTTCATAATTTCGGAGACAATTTTAACCAATTCAGATGTAGCTTCAGAGCGAGCTGTCATACTTCCTTGAGGAATCATAACCGCATTGTCCCAACTTCCAAGTGAAAGAAAATGATTAATATGATTTATTCGATCAAAAACTGATTTTAACTGCTCATAGTGTTTCATAATGAGACCCCCTATTAATAGTCCTCTTCACTAATCCGATAGGGATTATACATGAGTGAAGCATTAAAACAATACATTCACAGAGATCCCAGGTATGTCTATCAAACCGTAGACAACGCTGAGCTTATTTTTAGTCATGTGAACCAAAAAGAACGAATTCAAGCTGATATACACAACCTTTCCAAGTCGGGCATGGCATTTTTAGCCGATAGTGAAGATGCACCGCCAATAAATACTCTTATAAATTTTGAGTTTTCCGTTCCTTCTGGCAAAAAAATGGCTTGGACTGGAAAAGTCGTAAGACACCAATCCATTCGAAGAAATAACTACGATCAGGTGCTTGTGGCGGTGACTTTTAAAGATCTCCCCATTGCTCATAAAGAAAATATTGAAAATGGACTTACACAGAGTTTTAAAAAACTTGAATGGAAGTACAAAAAACAACAGACCGTAAGTGTGCTTTATAGAATGTATGATCACAGATGGTCTTTACTATTACTTGTGAGTCTCACTATTTTTGCGATTTGGTTTTTTTACACCTTCACTATGCCGTCGCCTGACTATGACCCTCAAAGAGGCGCACCATGGGGACAAAGGTTTTAAACTGAAATAAGGTCTCTTACTTGTTTGTAGATTTGGTTCATATCATACACTTCATAGGCCTCTTTTTTGGCGTTGATCGAAACTTGACTAGCCTTGTCCCAATCCTCTAGATACCAATTAAGTCCATCTTCAAGCGCTTTTGCAGATCTTGGTTCAACAAGCTTACCTATAGAGTCATCTTTTATGATATCAGGAACACCACCAGCACTTGTTGAGAGACAGGGCTTTCCTGCAGCCATGGCTTCAACCAAAACTATTCCAAAGGCCTCTTCATAACTGGGCATAACAAAAATATCTAAGGCACTCATCCATTCATGTACATTTTTTTGAAAGCCTTTAAAAATAACAAGCTCTGTTAAATTATTTTCAACAACAAATTCTTTGACCTTTTTCGTGTACTCACTGCCAGAAACCTCATCACCAATGATAATAAGTTTTGTTTTTGGAAAGTTTTTATTAATATTTTTAAAGGCCTGAAGAAGCTCATACTGCCCCTTCCAAGGATCTAGCCGACCGACAACACCAATGAGCTTTTCGTCTGCCTTAACACCAACACTCTCTCGCAGTTGTAAGCGAATGTCTTCGGTTAAAGACTTAAACTTATTCATGTTCACAGAGTTGGGAATCACTTGTATATCTTCGCTCTTTAATGGCAAACAGTTCAAAAGTGACTGCTTTTGAATCTCAGTTAAAGCCATGGTTTTTTTTAAGCGACCGTAAAGTTTTTTATGTAGAAAGTCTTTTTTATTTACATTATTTAAAAACATTTGCGCCACACCAATAACTTCAACATCTTTTAAGCCAATAAGTGCAGGCACTACGAACCATAAGTCTTTAAGGTGATGAACATAGATATGCTTGATATTGTGTTTTTTTACAGCTTTGCGAAAATTTAAAATATTTGAAAGACCAAAATAGCTGGTTTTATTTAACGGCAAATAATCAAGGCCAGCTTCTTTTAGCTTGTTTTCAAATAAAGACTGTTTTTGACAAAAATGAAGAGAAGGTATTCCATCTTGTTTAAACATTTCATGTAACTGCAAAGAGTATAACTCCAAACCACCTAAGCCCTTAGAAACACAAACATGAGCCACGGTATTCATTACACTCTCCCGATACACTTATACGAGAAACCAAGATCTTTCATGCGCTTAGGATCATACTGATTCCTTCCATCAAAGATCATAGGTTCTTTTAGTTGTGATTTTATTTTTTTAAAGTCCGGTTCTCTAAACTCTCTCCATTCAGTGACTAAGACCATAGCGTCGGCGTCTTCTAAACAAAGATAAGGATCATCTATATACTCAATAGGTGCTTGAATTTCTTTTTTTGCTGTTGATACCGCCACAGGATCATAGGCTTTGATTTTTGCACCTAAATCTGAGAGTTTTTGCGCGAGATAGATTGAGGGAGCTTCCCGCATATCATCAGTGCCTGGCTTAAAAGCTAAGCCCCAAAAAGCAAAGGTCTTACCTTTTAAATCGCCCGCATAGTGATCTATTATTTTTTGAGTGAACCAACGTCTTTGTTCTTGGTTCACTTTTTCAACAGCCGTTAAAATAGCCATCTCCTGGTGGTTTTCAATTCCCGTTTTAACGATGGCCTTCACATCTTTTGGAAAACAAGAGCCTCCATAACCAAGGCCTGCATAAATAAAAGAAAAGCCAATTCTTGAATCACTGCCAATACCGGATCTTACATTTGAAATGTCAGCGCCAACCTCTTCACAGAGTCTGGACAATTCGTTGATAAATGAAATTTTAGTGGCAAGCATGGCATTAGCTGCATATTTGGTCATCTCGCTTGAGGCCACATCCATAAAATAAACCGGGTGACCATTTCTGACGAAGGGGGCATACAGTCTTTGCATAATATTTTTTGAGCGCTCAGAGCTGCAACCGACCACAATACGGTCAGGTCTTAAAAAGTCTTCAACAGCGGCCCCTTCTTTTAAAAATTCAGGGTTAGAAACCACATCAAAATCAATGGACTCACCGCGATCTGATAATGCTTGTTGAATTTTTTCAGCCACCTTGCCAGCAGTTCCTACCGGCACCGTAGACTTGGTCACAATGACTTTATAGTCATTCATAGACTTTCCGATGTCTTCTGCCACTTGAAGAACATATTTTAAATCGGCTCTTCCATCCACATCACTTGGAGTACCAACCGCAATAAATATCACCTCTGCATTTTTAACACTCTCATCCGTGTTGGTTGTAAAATGCAGTCTCTCGGCCTTATAGTTTCTCTCAACAAGCTCTTCAAGTCCGGGCTCATAAATAGGAAGAATTCCATTTTTTAAATTTTCAATTTTTTGTTGATCTACATCCACACAAAAAACTTCATTTCCCATTTCGGCAAATCCTGTTCCCGAAACAAGTCCTACGTATCCGGTTCCAATCACTGAAATTTTCAAGATAATAGCTCCCTTTTATTTTTCACACCAAGGTCTAAAGTATTCAATGGTGGGCTGAAGGCCTTTGTTCAGATCAAATTTTGGCTGCCAGCCAATTTCTTGTGCTTTAGTAATATCAGGCTTTCTTCGTGTTGGGTCATCTTTAGGAAGTTCTTTAAATACCAATTTTGAAGAACTGTTTGTTAAGGCCAATACCTTTTCCGCCAACTCAATCATAGTAAACTCATCAGGGTTTCCAATATTCATTGGTCCTAATGTGTTTTTATCGGTGTTCATTAGTTTTATAAAGCCTTCAATCAAATCATCGACGTAACAAAATGAGCGCGTCTGTAAGCCCTCTCCGTAGATGGTGATGTCCTCGCCTTTAAGAGCTTGAATAATAAAATTTGAAACCACACGACCATCTTTTGGGTCCATAAATGGACCATAGGTATTAAAAATACGGACCACTTTTATGGGAAGGCCTGTTGTTCTGTGATAATCAAAAAGTAAACTCTCAGCACATCTTTTGCCCTCATCATAACAAGCTCTTATTCCTGTGCAGTTCACATTTCCTAAATAAGACTCTGGCTGAGGATGAACCTTTGGATCGCCATAAACTTCACTGGTTGACGTGTGAAACAAAGAAGCATTGTGAGATTGTGCTAACTCCATACAATTTAAAACACCAAGTACTGATACTTTTGTGGTGTAAATAGGATCTTTTTGATAATGAGGAGGAGAGGCCGGGCAAGCAAGGTTCATGATCCAGTCAAGCTTTCCAAAGTCCAATTCGGCCATGTTATTTATAATATCATGTTCGATAAACTTAAAATTATTAGAATAATTTTTTAAGAACTCAGTGTTGTCTTTTAGGCCGGTATAGTAGTTATCTAACCCAACAACATTGTGGCCATCATCTAAAAGCCTTTTGCATAAGTTCGTCCCTAAAAAACCAGCAGAGCCTGTGACTAGAATATTCATTTTATCTCCATAAACATCAGACTCTACCCTAAGCCCTTAATAGAGTCACTTTTAAGGCCTTTTTGGCGCCTGGCAACATTTTTAATAAGCTCTTAGTTGAAGCTTTCTACAAGAAAGGGCTCTTAAATCTAAGTTTTTAAAGAATTGAGCAGCTTTAAAAAGTCTTCTTTAGGTATATACTTCCCACCAAACTGTTTAGTTACAGATGTGACCATTTGAATGTCCACGTACTCAAAGCCTTGGTTTTTAAAATGCAGGGCCATATTATATAAGCAAAACTTTGAGGCTCCACTTTCCAGAAAAAACATGCTCTCAGCACTAAATATATTAGCCACCCAGACACCATACAGTCCACCGATTAAACGATTGCCACTCCAACATTCAAAACTCTGGGCATAACCCATTTTATAAAACTCTATATAGGCTTTTTTCATTTCATCAGTGATCCAGCTGCCTTTTTGACCGGAGCGCTGAACAATCGAGCAGTAATGAATCACCTCTTCAAAAGCTTGATTTGTAGTAAAGGTCCAATCCACTTTTTTTAAAAGTTTTTTAAAAGACTTGGGACACTTTAATTCATTAAGATCAATCACACCTCGTCTGTCTGGTGAGAACCAAAGCATAGGATAACCCTCGTGGGGCCATGGGAAAATTCCAAAACTATAAGCTTCAAATAAAAAGTCAGGGCTCACTCCTTGACTGACAGAGACTAAACCATCAACAGAGCTCTTGCGTGGATCCGGAAAAAACTCTCTTGTTTTTTTAAAGTCTCCCCAAGGCCTATTCATCTAAAGCTCCTTCAAAGTACTCTAAAATGGATGGCATCAATTGCTCTTGTGGCTTTTGTAAAAGCTGAAATAAGTCATAGAGTTTTTTATTCTGTTGCTTGAGTTTTTTACTGTACAAATCCTCGTCTAAATAAAGGCTACTTGGTTCTTCTAAAATTTTTAAGTTTTTATAATTGCCTTTATACTCAATAGCTCCCCAGCGCTGTAAAAGGTTTAAAGCTGTTTCAACTCTGAAGTCTCTTGAGTTGTAAAAGTTCATTTGCGCGCGTAAAAACTCAAGCCCTTCCATTTCAAATCTCTGAGGATTTTCTTTCAACAAACGAAATAAGTATTTAATAAACTGCGGTTCGGGGTTGGACCATTTTATAAAGTCCATTTGAATGGCCAGGTCATCGTTATCGAGCAACAAATGGCATTCACAAGGCTTTCCATCTCGCCCCCCTCGCCCCACTTCTTGATAATAAGCCTCAATAGAACCTGGAATTTCTGCATGAAGTACCGAGCGTATATTGGATTTATCTACCCCTAAGCCAAAAGCGGGTGTGGCCAAAATTAAGGGAGAGTCACCTTTAATAAAAGACTTTAAATTTTTACTTCGTAAATGATCTCGCATTTGCCCATGATATGTTAAATGCTCCACCCCCAGTTTTTGAAAAGCTCGAGACACCTCTTCTAAGCTCTGAACTAAAGAAAAATATATAATCATGGGCCCTTGGATTTGATTTCTGAACATATAAAGAGCTTGAATTTTTTGCTCAACCCCTGAGAGTTCCAAGACGTTCAAACTCAGGTTTTCTCTTTCAAAGCCTCCAACTAACTCTAAAAATTCATTTTCTGTTTGTAATTGCGAGACGATGTCTTTTCTGGTCGCAGCCGTGGCGGTGGCGGTCAGGGCTAGCACCTGATCCACTTTAAAGGTTTTGATGTAGTCTTTGATTCTTGTAAAGTCAGGCCTGAAATCATGTCCCCATTGAGAGATACAATGAGCCTCATCAACGGCAAAAAACTCTATGTTTACAGATTCTAAAGTTTCAATAAATTCAGGCTTTTGGAAACGCTCAGGGGTCACAAAAAGTAATTTAACACTCCCTTGTGCGACTTTTTTGAGCACATTTTCGCGCTCTTGGGCCGACATGGCAGAATTCAAAGCCGCCGCTTTTATTCCAAATTCTTTGGCTTTTTGCACCTGATCTTGCATTAAAGCGATCAACGGCGAAATAACTAAGATTAGCCCCTCTGAAAACAAGGCTGGCAGCTGATAGCATAAACTTTTCCCTGTGCCGGTGGGCATCACGGTAAGGACACTTTTGCCTTCAATTAAGGCCTCAAGTGTCTGTTTTTGAAGTCCTCTGAGCTCTTTAAAGCCAAAGTTTTGCTCAAGTTTTTGCTCAATTTGCGGCATTGATATTTTTTTTAAAGCCATAGTAGCCCTTTATGTGCTTTTTTTACATTTTTTCTTGTAATTTAATAAGCTTAAAATTGCACTTATCAATTGTTCATGCTAGTTAAATCCGTTCATCAGTATATAAATTTAATACATATAAAGAAAGGTTGTTCTCAATGGCAAAGGAATGGAATCAAGATTTGGTCCGAAATATTGGTATCTCGGCGCATATCGATTCAGGTAAAACTACACTAACAGAGCGTATTTTATTTTACACGGGCCGTATTCACGCAATTCACGATGTACGTGGTAAAGATGGCGTGGGCGCAAAAATGGATTCCATGGAGCTAGAAAGAGAGCGTGGAATCACAATTCAATCAGCTGCTACGAAAGCACATTGGAAGGAAACAGAGATCAATATCATTGATACTCCCGGTCACGTGGATTTCACAGTAGAGGTGGAACGTGCCCTTCGTGTCCTTGACGGAGCGATACTGGTTCTTTGCGGTGTGGCTGGCGTTCAATCTCAGTCAATCACTGTGGATCGTCAGATGCGTCGTTACAAAGTGCCTCGCTTAGCTTTTGTCAACAAGTTGGACCGCTCAGGCGCGAACCCATTTAAAGTTTGTGATGCTCTTAGAGAGAAATTAAGACTTAACTCTGTAATGGCTCAGCTTCCCATTGGACTGGAAGACAAGCACGAAGGTGTGGTTGATCTAGTAACAATGAAAGCCTACTACAATGAAGGCGAATCTGGTGAAAAAGTTGTAGAAAAAGAAATTCCAGATGATATGAAAGCTGATGCGGAAAAATACAGAGCTGAACTTATTGGTGCCGCCGCTGACTTCGATGAAGAGCTTGGCGAAAAGTACCTTATGGAAGAAGAGCCTACTGTTGATGAATTAAAGCGCGCCATTAGAGCCGGTGTTGTAAGCCTTCAGCTTTGCCCTGTGTTCTGTGGATCTGCCTACAAAAACAAAGGTGTTCAAAAGCTTCTTGATGGTGTTGAAGATTATTTACCAGCTCCAAGCCAAGTAAAAACTAGCGCTCTTGATTTAGACAATAATGAAGAAAAAGTACCGTTAGTGTCTGATTCAGAAAAGCCTCTAGTTATGCTGGCTTTTAAACTGGAAGAGAGTCGCTTTGGTCAATTGACGTACATGCGTATTTACCAAGGTACCGTTCGAAAGGGTGACTTTATTCACAACACGACAAACGGCAAAAAACTTAAAGTACCTCGTCTTGTTTATATGCACTCTGATGAAATGCAAGACATTGAAGAAGCAAAAGCTGGAGATATCGTGGCCGTATTTGGTGTGGACTGTGCCTCAGGGGACACTTTCACCGACGGAACTGTGAACTACTCAATGACATCTATGTATGTACCAACAGCTGTGATTTCTTTGGCCATTAAACCAAAAGATAAATCTCAAGCCAGCAGTTTTTCAAAAGCTTTAAACAAGTTTACCAAAGAAGATCCAACCTTCCGTGTTCATCGTGATGAAGAATCTGGTGAGACAATTATCTCTGGTATGGGTGAGCTTCACTTAGAGGTTTATGTTGAACGTATGAAGCGTGAATTTAAATGTGAAGTGGAAACTGGACAGCCACAAGTGGCCTACCGTGAAACTATCACTCGCCCTGGCGAATTTGATTACACTCACAAAAAACAAACTGGTGGTTCTGGTCAGTTCGCCAAAGTTGTTGGTGCCATTAAACCGCTCGTTAAGCCTGAAACTACTGAAGACAACAAAGATGATACAGAAGAAGAAGGCAACGGCTACAAGTTTAATAACAACATCGTTGGTGGTCGTATTCCTAAAGAATACATCCCGGCATGTGATAAGGGCTTTCAAGAATCTGTAGACAAAGGTTCTTTGATTGGCGCTCCCATTGTTAATATTGAAGTGGACTTAAATGATGGTGCTTACCATGATGTGGATTCCAGTGAAATGGCCTTTAGAATTTGTGCCATTCAAGCTTTCCGTCAAGCCTATGAAAAAGCAGGCCCTGTAGCCCTTGAACCACTTATGAAGCTTGAAGTTTCAGCTCCTGAGGAATTCCAAGGAAGTGTAATGGGTCAGATTAACCAACGTCGTGGTATTATTGGTGGTACACACACAAATGATAGCTTTGTTGTAGTTACAGCTGAAGTTCCACTTTCTGAGATGTTTGGTTACTCAACGGACCTTCGTTCGGCCACACAAGGTAAGGGTGAATTTACTATGGAATTTGCTCGCTATGCAGAGTGTCCTCGTAACGTTCAAGAAGAATTAGTAAAAGAGTACAAAGCCAGACTTGCTGAAGAGCAAAAATAATTTGGTTTTAAAACTCAAATCTAAAAAGGCGGCCTTGCCGCCTTTTTTTTGGCTTTAGGAGAAAGAGCATGATTTTATCTGACAAAACACTGACCCAAATGATTGAATCGAAAGAGTTGATGTGTGAGCCACTCACTCCAGAGTCCATACAACCAGCTTCTATAGATTGCACTTTAGGAGACCACTTTTTAGTGGTTGAAGACAGAGACATGCATGTGATTGATCTAAGCTCTGATATTAAATACCGAGAAATCACAGGCAAAGAAATCACTATTCCTCCCCATTCTTTTTTACTGGCCACCACTCAAGAGTACATCAAGCTTCCAAACAATATTACGGCCTTTGTTGAAGGACGTAGCTCTATTGGAAGAATAGGACTTTTTATTCAAAATGCTGGTTGGGTCGACCCAGGGTTTGAAGGCCAAATCACTTTAGAGCTTTACAATGCTAACTCTCTACCCATTCGTTTAGAGGCTGGACGCCGAATTTGCCAATTGGTTTTTTGTAAAATGGATCAAGAAGCAAAAAATCCATACAATGGAAAGTACCAAGGCCAAACTAAATCCACAGGCAGCCGTGTGATGCTAGATAAAGAGGCGAAGTAATTATGTTGGTTATGGGCTATATCACTTGTGAATCTAAAGAGCAGTCTCAAATGATTGCTCAAAAGCTTTTAGAACAAAAGCTAATCGCATGCGCTAACATCTTGCCCGAAATTGAATCTCATTATATGTGGCAAGGCAAACCAGAGCACAGCCAAGAGTCTTTACTGATTGTTAAATCAGAAAGTCACCTTACAGCTAAAATAGAGCAAAGCATCCTGGCTCTACACAGCTACGATTGTCCTTGCGTGGTTTTTTACGAAGCCACAGGCGGACTACCTTCTTATTTAAAGTGGGCTTCACAACAACTTTCTTAACCATAAGTCACATCCCTGATACTGATCCATAAATCTGGTAGCATCCTGCCACCACCCCCTAACCTATGCACACACAGTACCAAAAAGTACGGACTACACTTTTACACCACGTACCAAAAGGTACGGACTACCTTTTGATGCTTAATTCTAAAAGGTAGTCCGTACCTTTTGGATATGTGCAGCAAAATTTGTGTTGCGCGAAAAAGGAGGGCTTAGATAGCTTGGAAGGATGTTTGGTGTTAATTGTATTTAAGAGGTGATTATGGAAAAAAATGAGTTGGGTAAAAAAATTATGGAAGTGGCTTACATTACTGGCGAGTTTAAACTTCGCTCTGGACAGACTTCTCATGAGTACTTCGATAAATACAGATTTGAATCCCAACCGACTCTTTTAAAAGCCATTGCTTTAGAGTTAAAAAAACGACTACCTAAAGACACTGAGGTTCTTGGAGCTCTTGAAACCGGTGGTATTCCTTTAGCCACAGCCCTGTCCTTAGAGACCGGTCTGCCAGTGGTGTTTGTGCGCAAACAGGCTAAGGACTATGGGACCTGTAAATTTGCTGAAGGTGTTGATATTAAAGATAAAAAACTTTGTGTGATTGAAGATGTGATCACCACTGGAGGTCAAGTGGTCGAGAGCACAAAAGCCTTGAGAAATGAGGGGGCTATTATTGATCAGGTTTTGTGTGTGATTTTAAGAGCTGACAACACACCAAAGTCTTTAACTGATCTAGACCTTAAGCTGGATCCTGTGTTTAAAATGCAAGAGCTCAAATCTATAAATTAAATTTAATTTAATTTCTCAAAACAATACATAAATATGATTAAAATTTCCCCCGAGAAACCGATAAATTTTGTATGAAACAGGTGGGACAGCTACTTTATATTGAGGCGACAACAGATATTGCATCTAAAGAGGAATCAAATACTGTTTTCAAAGATTTTGATGAGATCATAGCTAATGAGATGAAAAATCCATGGGTTGCTGTGGTTATTGACTTAAAAAATAAATATAAAATAGTAGAAGATGATTTAAAGCACTTTAGCAAATACATTGCTCCCTTTCGAAAAGCACAAAAAAAAGTTTATCTTCTGCATGGTGGTGAAAATATAAAAACCTACTTACAAGAGCAGGGTCTTAATACTTTTTTTCAAGTCAAAAACTCTATCAATGACATAAAACACCTTATGAAGGTTCAGCCAGCAAAACAGCCTGCAAGTCTTAGCTTTAATGTGAACATGGTGAATCCCATTATTTCATCAGCTATAGAAACACTTAAAACCCAATGTCAGGTTCAAGCTAAACCAGGTGCACCGACCTTAAAAGAAAAGTTCACAGCTAAGGCTGATCTTTTTGCTAATATTAAAATTGAATCTAATGATTTTAATGGATACATCTTTTTTGCTATGCCCGAAAAAACTTTTTTAAAAATTATGGGTAACATGCTTGGAGAAGATTATGAACAAGTCAATGATGAGCTTCTGGATGGTATGGCCGAACTTTTAAACATTGTCTATGGTAATGCAAAGAAAGAATATAAAGCAAACGGCATTAGCGTACCGCAAGTCATACCCTCAGTGGTTAAAGATCAAGACTTTAAAGATATTGAAAAGAAAATGGATATTAATTTAGTACTGCCTTTTAGTTCTGATGCTGGTGACTTTTTTGCACAGGTGTCTTACAAAAACCAAACTCAGAAAACAGCCTCTCCAGCAGCTTAAAACTTACTTTTCTCCGACCACGTAAGCCACCCAAGACTCACACTCTTCGCCTTGAGTCACCCGAGTGAATTCTCCGTCACCATCACCGTCTTCGTCTGAGCCTTCCCAATAAACATGTACTTTTTTAAAGCCCGCATCTTCCATAATCTCTTTAAGCTCGGGAATGGTCCACATCCGCCAGTCATAAGAGAACACACGCTCTCTTTTTTTCTCACCCTTTCTTTTAAAGTGAATATAAAACTGGGCATAGTTTGTAACAGGGTCAAAGCTGTCTTGATCCCAAAAGTAACTAAAATTATCGTGTTCGGTCTCTTCTTCATTTTCCTCTTGGCAACGAGGTCCACCAAAACAATCAATGACAAAGATGCCGCCTTCGTTCACCCCTTTATAGGCATTTTTAAAATACTCAAGAAGCTGATTTCGTTTTTTAAATAAATAGTAAGAAAAGTTTTGTGCCGCCACCACATCAGCTTTAGGTAAGTTTTTTTCAGTAACACTGGCCTCAAGAATCTTAACACGAGATTGTTGTTCTGAGTTCAGCTCTGAAAGGTAGTTTTGTTTTCCATACTCTATAGGCTCAGGATCAATATCTACGCCTACAGCTTCTTTATCTTTATCCAGCTTTACCCATTCACATGAAATTTTAAATGTGCCACAAAAATCTTCACGAAGTGTTTTTGGTTTTTTGCCCTTTAGCTCTTTATAAGTTTGCGACAAAAAAATCACATCATTGTCAGGTGATTGCACTGATTTTAAGTAGTACGAATATTTATCAAAACTGTCCTTGTTCACTTTTTTTGTCATAACTATAAATTCCTTATTAGGGTTGTTGGCCAATCACATCTAATGCCGCCTCTGTGATTTGAGGTTTCTGTGGCACAGTATTATCTTCTAAATTGGGGTGCAGCCCAATACCTGGAAGGTTTTTTGCTGCCAATACACGAGGCGCAGCATAGATCTCATAAAACAACTCTTGCCCCACCCTATAAGCAAGGTGCTCAGCAAAGTTAGTCACTTCAGTGTCTTCATTTACAAATAATACTTTTTTGGTCTTTTGCACGGAAGTTTTGATCGCTTGCCAGTCATATGGATAAATAGACCTTAGATCTATCACTTCAACGGAGTGACCCTTGTCTTGTAATTCGTCAGCTACAGTGTTGCAAATTGGTAAGGTTCTACCATAACTAACAATAGTCAAATCTTCACCTTGCCTAGTGACTTCAGCTTTTCCTATAGGCACTCGGTAGTCCTCAATCTTCGGCCACTTAGGCTTCCAATTAGATCTGTCTCCAACAGGTGCATCAATCATAGATTTTAAAACTTTGTCTCCCTCAGGCTCACCTGGGATCATTTCTTTGCCCTTAACCCTTAATAAGGCCTTAGGTTTTAAAAATAGAACTGGGTTTGGATCAGCAATGGCTGATAGCAAAAGACCATAAGCATCTTTTGGGTTGGAAGGCATAACAATCTTCCACCCAGGAAGTCTTGAAGCCCATGCATCAAAGCTGTGAGAGTGATACACAGAGCCTCTTATACCAGCTCCAACAGGTGTCATAACTACCAGAGGAAGTGGCATTCTGCCGTGAGTTGTCCAGTAGGTGTTCCCCACCATTTTTAATAAATCAATGGTATTAAAAATATAATCACAGAACTGAATTTCTGCCACACAGCGATCACCCGTCATGGCAATACCCATAGCACAACCAATAATGCCTCGTTCATCCAGTGGGCTGTTCCATGCTGATTTTATACCTTGAGTGGCTGTAAAAACACCGCCAAGAGGTGGACCAACATCTTCACCAAAAACATCTTTTAACTCTAAGTTCTCTTCTGCATAATGTAACGCCAATCGAATGGCTTGAGCCATATTTGCCATTAGAAATTTCTCCAGTCTGCATTTTCATTATCCACATAGACATGATCCCAAAGAGTGTTGGCCTCAGGCCCCCCTTCAGTTCTTGCTTGCTCAGTCGCCTTTTTAGCCTCAGCTTCGTAGTTTGCTCTGATGTTTTTAATTTCTTCTTTAGTTATAAGTTTCCAATTTAATAATTTCTCTTCTAGATTTTGAATACAATCTTCTTCATTTCTAAGATTGGCCCCATCAGCTGATGAATGACCATAAAGTCTTGAAACCTTAAATTCTACCAACATTGGTTTTTTATTTTTTCTGATATATTCAATGCACTCTTTCATTCCTAGATAGCCTTCAATGGGATCATTGGCATTGATCACCTTTGTTTTCATCCCAAAGGCCTTTCCTCGGTCGGCAATAGACTGTTCACCGTGTTGAGTGTCGTAACTTGTAGAAATCCCCCAGCGGTTATTCTGAACTGTGATTAACAATGGGAGCTCATTGCCTGGGCGTGATGCCCATACCAAGCAAGAGGCAAAGTCCCCTTCCGCTGTTCCGGCATCACCGCCAGAAACAATTGTAATTCCATTGGCGTTTTCTCTGTGTTGTGCCCAGGCTGTGCCAATAGCTGCTGAGTATTGAACTTCAATGGGAGAGGTTACGGGGGCCACATTCCACTCGGGATAACAGTAGTGGTTGGCAAAGTTTCTTCCACCAGTATTAATATCTGTAGCTTTGTTCATGATTAAACGAATAGCGTCAATATAAGGCATACCCATGGCCACTAAGGTTGGAGAGCATCTATAATGCAAATGTAGCCAGTCGTGATTGTGCCCCTGTCCCTTGTTAATAAGTAAACCTAAGGGCACACCAAAGCCCTCTTCACCAGGACCACCAATCCAAAAATAAGCGTCACCACTTTTATAGATTTTAATCAATCTTTCTTCCAAAACACGAGCTTTTACCATTAAATCGTAAAGCTCTAAAATTTGGTTTTTTGGAAGGGGAAGTTGTTGTGAATGAGAGGATGTACTTTTATTTTTCTTCTTTTTCTTTGCCATATTCACCCTTATAAAAGTTTTACAATATTGTTAATCTCAAAGGCCATAAAAGTCAAAAAGCGAAGTGACAGAATTGATAATAATAAAAAAAGCCCAAAGATTTCTCTATTGGGCTTTTTGATACTATGCGTATTTTAAAAAAGTTTTATTTTTTAGGAGCGTTTGATCCAATTTTCATGTTTGGAGACTCATAGTAAGAAACCATATCTACAGCAATATTAACAGCTTCTTGTACATCAGGACGCTCTAGATACTTCTTCTTCTTTTCGGCTTTGCTCAGATTTAAAGACTCTTCAGCCTCTTCTTTGTCTTTTTTAGTTTCTTCATCAAAAAGTTCACTGATTTTGATCACCTTGTTCTTCTTTTTATTCTTCTTTTTTTCATCAAGGATCTCTTTAAACTCTTTATTGTCTGCCACTCTTTTTTTAGAGCGATTTAAAAGCTTTAAGATCAAGTCATTAGATATTGGCTCCCATGAGTTTTCACCTTTTTTGACATAAGCTGTTTTTGATAAAAATGATTTGATCTTTTTAGGTGGCAGTGAATGATCTAAAGTCTTTTCACCGATTTCATCTGTGGTGTAAATACTTGGAAACTCTATATGAGAATCAACACCGATATGTTGAGTCGACATTCCACCGGCTGTAAAAAACATACCTACTGTTGTCTTTAAAGCCCCAATAGTTTTAAAGCCTAATTGATAAGGAGAAACCTGCTGTACACTTCCTTTTCC
Organism: Bdellovibrionales bacterium; assembly: GCA_022450595.1. Taxonomy (GTDB): domain Bacteria; phylum Bdellovibrionota; class Bdellovibrionia; order Bdellovibrionales; family UBA1609; genus JAKUPT01. The sequence goes on along the minus strand of JAKUPT010000018.1, from coordinate 12,100 downwards.
AAAAGTGTGATCACCACCAACAACAACGGCTCTTCTATAATCTTTTAATGTCCCAGCTACAATTTCAGAAGCACTGGCACTAATTCTACTGGTCAAAATCACCATAGGCCCAGACCATTGAACTTCAGGATCAACATCAGCAAGTGGTATCTCTGCCCCGACCTGACCTTCTTGTGATTGCTTAACAACATTTCCTGTTTTAAAAAACAGACCTGCTACTTTAACAGCTTCATCTAAAGAGCCACCACCGTTCATTGATACATCAAACACAACAGCATCGGCTTTTTTCTTTTTTACTTCTTTTAATAGCTTTTTAAGATCATTAGATGCGGATCGGCCATTGGGCTTATTGTCTGAGTAAAAGGATGGCAAATTAATAAGAGCCACTTTTTTCTTTTTCTTTCCTATCTTTCGATCAATAAAATCTACTGAAGCGGCTTCGTCTTCTAATTTGATTTTATCTCTAACTAAAAGAACACTAAATCTATCAGTACCCTCACTTTTTTTACGAAGAATGCTCAGCTTAACCTTAGTTCCCTTAGGGCCTCGGATTTGCTTAACAACATCTCTTAAATCCATATCAATCACATTGGTCATATCACCGTCATCGCCCTGACCGACGGCAATGATTTTGTCCTTCGGTTTAAGCTTTCCAGATTTAGCCGCGGCTCCACCTGGAACTAGTTGCTCAACCACAGTAAAGCCATCTTTTGAACTAAGTGTTGCTCCAATCCCCTCAAGTGAAAGACTCATTGAGATCTGAAAATCTTTAAGCTCATCTTGGGAGAAAAAGTTTGAATGGGGATCAAGTCCTGCTGCAAATGAGTCTAAGTAAATATCATAAAGATCTTCATCACTAAATTTTTTGTACTTTTTGTAAGTACGCTCATAATTAGCAACAACTTTCTTTTTCGCTTCTTTTAAAGGAGTGTCAGAAATAACGTAGTTTGAAACCTGAAAATTTAAGTATTTCGCATGAGCCTTATTTGCTTCAGCAACAGTTTTTGGATGCTCTCTAAGCTCTGGGTCTAAACTTAACTCTATTTTTTTATTAATCTTAAACTTTTTATCTAGCAAACTTTTGGCAAACTTCTTTCTGTCGTTCATTCGCTTCACATAAATCTCAAAAGCTTGTCGTATAGGTTTACAATCGGCTTTTTTAGTTTTAGTGACCACACCATTTAAAATCTTTTTAATTTCTTTTACATCTGAATCAAGAAAGTAAAGTTTTTGAGAGTCCAGTCTTTCGACAAATTGGTCGATCATTCTGGCTTCTATTTCAGGAGTGATTTTTTCAAAACTGATATGGTCTTCTATAAAACGCTTTTGAATCCCGTACAAATTATCGCAAGTAAGTCCCAAGTCTTGACTTAAAAAAGGCAGACCTTGAGCAAATGCCTGAAACGAAAATAAAGTTGAAAGTACGATAAGGATTTTTAAAATATTCATTGATGTTTACCTTTCTCAGAGTCGAAATCTTTTTTTCATATACTGTATCGGCGGATTGGATATAAAAATTCAAAATAAGTTTCGACTCATTTTAAAACAATTTATTATAACAAAAGACTAGTAAAATTAAAACAACGAGAGTTGATGTCTAGGATATAAATTTTGCTCCACACTATAGTCGGTAAAAACCTCTTTTTTAATAAACTCGCCGTGACTGGTGGAAATTACAAAAAAGCTCACATCTGGGTAGTCTTTTTTTAAAGCTCTAAACTCTTCTGTAATCAATTCAACATTTCTTGGGTCATCATCTGACATTCCAAAACGATGATGAGGATTGTAACCATAGTCTTTAAAAGCCTTTTCAACAGACATTCTAATAGCTTTTTGTTTCATAACGGCCACGTCAGTGTCATTCAATTTATGTCCAAGCCTGTTTTTTGTCGGCGGATGATTGACAGGAAATATATCTAAATAATTTGGCTCTTTTGGCAAATGACCATTTTTATAAATTAAACGAATGCCTTTTTTAATGGTCTCAGGAGAATGACCCCTTGCTGTAATTATACTTGTTGGTCGCTGGTTAAAAACTGCATGGTAAAAACAGTTCCAAGACGGCCCCTTCCACATCAGATCTGCTTGATTCAAAATATCTAGAATGTCTTTTTCAAAGGCTTGCTTACGTCGAAAAGCCTTAGTCCATAAACTTTGTTCATAGTCTCTGTAAAACCTAAAACTGCCGTTTTTATCGTCAAAATCCAAGATATGATCATAAAAATGACCCTCTTCTTTGATCTGCCTACTTATTTGAGCAAATTCACCACTGCTAACTAAAATCTCTTCACCGTTGTCTTTGTGAAACAGCACTACTGGAGTGGCCAAAAAAGCAATATTGTCATCGAAATCAAAAAAATAAAAACTTCGGCCGCCCAAATGATGGTTGCGGTCCGGCTCTTGTTTGCGCGAGATGGAGAGTTCAAGCTGTGATTTCGTCTTCGGCGCATCAGTTGCAACATTAGGCACTAACTTTTTTAGCAAAGTATCAACCAATGACATCTCCCTGGATGGTCCACACTCAAAGGATTAAAGCTCTGGATGCATCAAGTCAAGAGCTTTTTGATGAGCGACGAATGATCTTCTTTGAAGCGGTTTTTGACTCTGTTTTCGCCTTTTCAGCTGTTTTTTTGGCTTTTGCCTTTTTCTTAGTCTTAGACTTAGTTTTAGTCGTCGCTTTGGCTTTTGTTTTGGTTTTTGCTTTTGACTTCGACTTCTTCTTTTTTGTCTTCTTTTTACCTGAGGCTATTTCATCTTTTTTCTCTTCAATAATCGCCATCACCTCTTCTTTGGTGATTTTGGCAGGATCGGTTTCATTAGGTAAAGACAAGTTCTTTTTGCCGGCACTCACATATGGGCCATATCTTCCTGTCATCACCTGCACCGGTACTTTTAGCTCTGGATGCTCTCCAAAGTCTTGAACCACACTTTTACCCCCACGCCCTTTTTTAGGCTGAGATAATAACTCCATGGCTTGATCATAATCCACATCAAATAAATCAGTGCCTTTAGGAATTGATCTAAAATCACCATCATGCACCACATAGGGACCAAATCGGCCCAACCCTACCTTAATCGCTTTATCCGTTTCTGGATGTTTTCCTACCTCTTTTGGTAGACTTAAAAGCTTTAAGGCTTTCTCTAAAGTCACATCTTCTGGTTCAAGTCCAGCTGGTAAAGCCATTCTTTTGGGCTTAAACTCTTCATCATCAATATCACCTAGTTGCACGTATGGCCCATATCGGCCAGTGAGAACATAAATAGGCTTTTCAGTTTCTGGGTCTTTCCCTAGAGCATCATGGCCACTGATTTTTTGATCAATCAATTTATTCGCCATTTCAGCCGTAATATCACCGGGATTATAAGACTCTGGAATAGAGGCACAGACTTCTTTACCTTCATCTTTATCATCTCGGCACACATAAGCACCATAGCGACCCACACGAAAACTTAATCCCTTTAAGCCTTCTAATTCTACCTGGCGAGACTCTTCAGGATCAATTTGCTCTTCTTGCTTTTCAACTTTTTCAAGCAGGCCCTGTTTGCCATGATAAACAGAATCGAGATATTTTATATTGTCTAAATCGCCCTGAGCAATGTCATCCAAACGATCTTCCATCTGTGATGTGAAATTTAAATCCACATAGTCAGGTAGATGTTGGCTTAACAACTTGGTCACAACTAAAGCAGTAAAACTTGGCGCTAAAGCATTACCAATCTTTTTGGCATAGCCACGGTCTTGAATTGTACTAATAATAGAGGCGTAAGTAGATGGTCTTCCAATGCCCTCTTTTTCCATTTTTTGCACAAGACTAGCTTCTGTAAAACGAGCAGGGGGTTTTGTTTCATGCTCTGTGGGCTGTAGCTTTTTACAAGCTAACTTTTCTCCTGTTTTAAGAGGTGGAAGCTTTACTTCACGATCTTCTAAAGCCGCATCAGGATCATCTTTTCCTTCTACGTAGGCTTTTAAAAAACCTGGAAAAACAATTGTCATTCCATTGGCTGAAAAAATAGCTTCACCGGCCTGAATTTTTACACTCAATTGCTTTTGCTGAGCATCTACCATTTGGCAGGCCACAGTTCTTTTCCAAATAAGGTCATAAAGTTTAAATAACCCACCAGTTAAACCGGTTTCTTCAGGAAGCACAAACTCCGTTCCTGCAGGACGAATCGCTTCATGTGCCTCTTGAGCGCCTTTGGATTTCTTTTTTGTATAATCACGAACATTAGCTGGTAAATACTCTTTGCCGTATAAAGACTTAATAGCACTTCGGGCCGCCTCAATAGCTTGAGTGGACAAGTTGGTTGAGTCCGTACGCATGTAAGTAATAAAACCTCGTTCATACAACTTTTGAGCCACAGACATGGTCTCTCTGGAGCTCATGCCCAATTTGCGGTTGGCTTCTTGTTGCAGTGTTGAGGTAATAAATGGAGGAGCCGGTTTTCTTGAAACTGGCTTTTCTTCCACGTCTTTCACGGTCCAAGTTTGTTTATCCAACTTTGAAGTGATTTCGTTGGCAAGCTTTCCGTCTAACCACAAAGTGTTGTCTTGCTTGTCTTTTAAAAGCTTTCCTGTTTCAGAATCAAAATCTTTGCCGGTGGCTAAGCGCTTTCCTTCATAGCTTTGCAGTTTTGACTCAAAACTGGTGCCGGATTTATCAAGCATCCCAGTGATTCCCCAATATTGAGACTTTACAAAACGAAGACGCTCATGCTCTCTTTCAGCAATCAGTCTGACAGCCACGGATTGCACACGGCCTGCGGACAAACCATAGGCCACTTTTTTCCAAATAAGTGGAGAAATTGTGTAGCCCACTAGTCTATCTAAGATTCTTCGCGCCTCTTGGGCTTTAACCAAGTTTTCATCCACATCTCTAAACTCTGAGAGGGCTTTTTCAATGGCCGACTTAGTGATCTCATGAAACACCATACGCTTAACGGGAATCTTAGGCTTTAAAACTTCTAACAAGTGCCAACTGATACTCTCCCCTTCACGGTCTTCATCCGTGGCAAGTACTAGTTCGTCGGCTTCGGCCATTTTTTGTTTTAACTCTTTAACCACTTTGGTTTTATTTTTAGGAATACAGTAAATAGGGTCAAAGTTGTCATCAACATTCACACCTAAATTGGACCACTTAAATTTTTTGTACTTTTCAGGAATGTCTTTTGCGGACTGAGGAAGATCTCTAATATGTCCCATACAAGATTCGATAATAAAACCATCACCTAAAAACTTTTTAATGGTTCTGGCTTTTGTTGGCGACTCGACAATGACTAACTTAGTGCCGGATGATGCAATTTTATTTTTTTTTGCTGCCATGCAGTGTTTACTCCAAATTCAAATTATAACAACGCTCGTATTCTTGTTAATAAATCTAATCAGACTATTTTACTAGAACAATGTAAATAACACTGCGAGACAATCTATATTGCAATGAGTTACCTAAAATAGAAACAAAGAAGGTCTACAAGTGACCTTCTATTTGTTTAATTTTATATCACCAAGAGCTGCAAACGGATTGTTAAAGTTAGGCTTTGGTGGACGCCTTTCACTACGACCTGGTTTTGAAGGACGTTTTTGATGAGGCTTTTTAGATTTACCTTTAGCGGATTTATTAGAAGCCGATGACTTTTTCCCAGCTACTTTTGACTGAGGCTTATCTGTTAAAAGCATAGAAAGTGAAATTTGATTTTTATCCGCATCCACTTTTAATACTTTTACTTTTACCTGATCACCTGGGTTTACAACCTTGCGTGGGTCATCAACAAACTCATGAGCCAATTCAGAAATATGCACTAAGCCATCTTGATGAACACCAATATCAACAAAAGCACCAAAGTTAGTCACGTTGGTTACAATCCCCGGACAGATCATCTCATCTTTTAGGTCTTTGACTTCATGAATGTCTTCACGAAACTTAAAAACTTTAAATGGATCACGAGGGTCGCGGCCTGGAGCATCCAACTCTCGAAGGATGTCTTCAAAGGTGTATTCACCAACTAGTTGAACCCATTTGTCTTTTTGTTTGGAAAGTAAATCTTTTGCACTACCCATGAGTTTACCAACAGTAAGTCCAAGCTCTTTTGCCATGTCTTGTACGGCTTTATAACTTTCAGGGTGAATACCTGTAGCATCCAGCGGCGCTTTGGCGTTAGGAATTCTTAAAAAACCTGCGGCCTGTTCAAAAGCCTTTGAAGAAAAACTTGTTACATCTAAAAGCTGATCTCTTTCTTCAAATAGACCCTTTTCTTGACGACGCTTAATAATATTTTTAGCAAGTGCAGGACCTATCCCCGCCACATACTGAAGTAAGGATTCCGACGCCGTATTTAAGTCCACACCCACTTTGTTCACGCAAGACTCTACAACATCGTGCAGTGACTTTTTAAGTTGGCCTTGAGCAACGTCATGTTGATACTGCCCAACACCAATACTTTTTGGATCAATTTTTACAAGCTCTGCCAATGGGTCTTGAAGACGTCTAGCAATAGAAATGGCTCCACGAACAGTTAAATCTAAATCAGGAAACTCATCTCTGGCAGTTTCTGAAGCCGAGTAAATACTCGCACCCGACTCATTGACTAAAATTACAGGGATTGTTTCTTGAGAGATCTCTTTTAAAACCTTACGGATAAAGTCTTCAGTCTCTCTACCTGCTGTACCATTACCAACCGCAATGGCTTCAATGGGGATCTGTTTAGTGACTTCTTGAAAAAGTTTTTTGGCATTATCAAAAGCTTTGTCGCCCTGAGTGTGCATAACTGTATGAGAGATAAAGCGACCACTTTTATCAACTAGTGCAATTTTACATCCTGTTCTCAGCCCAGGATCTACACCTAAAACAACTTTTGCGCCAAAGGGGCTTCCCATTAAAACTCGTCTCAGGTTCTCTGCAAACACATCGATGGCATGTTTGTCGGCTTCATCTTTTAGGGTTCTGTGAAGCTCATTGGTGATTGATGGCACAACATGCACTGTTAGTGCCGCTTTCGCACACATACTTAAAAAGTTATCTGCCTGAGTTCCAGATTTTTTAATGGCAAAATTTGTAAAAGCTTCGGTAAGAGGTTCAAGCTCGGCTTCTATACTAACTTTTAGTTCATTTTCTTGCCATCCTCTACGAAGTGCTAAATATCTATGAGATGACTTTGGACTCATTAAAGACTTCACCGGCTCAGAATACTCTTTGTACATTTCATACTTTGAATGAGTTTTATATTTTTGCCCAACAACTGAAACCACTTTAGAGTGCTCAAAAAAGTGATCCTTAACAAGCTTTCTTAAGTCCACGTTGTTTGCAATTTTCTCAACAATAATATGTTGAGCGCCTCTAAGAATTTCCTCATAAGTAACAAAACCCTTTGGAACATTCGCAAACTCTTTGGCCTTAACTTCAAGTGTGGTGGAGTCACTCTCTTCGCCTTGACCAAGTCCCCAAATCCAGTCAGCAAGCGGCTCAATACCCGCCTCTCTTGCCAAAGTGGCCTTGGTCTTTTTCTTTCTTTTGTATGGGCGGTAGATTTCTTCTAGCTCTCCTAAGTCGTAACAAGCCTGTATTTGCTCAGAGAGTTCTTTGGTTAGGTTGCCCTGCTTTTCAATTTCTTGGTGGATAAATTCTTTACGCTTTAAAATCTCAGTCCACTCTTCTGAAGTGCTGATAATGTCACGAATGACCACCTCATCTAGATTGCCGGTTCGCTCTTTACGATAACGAGCAATAAAAGGAACCGTGGCCCCCTCTTCGGTGAGCTTTAAAACGGCCTCAACAGATTTAAAAGGTGCTTGTGGGACTTTTTGAGATATAAAGGTTTTAAAATCAATCGTTTTAATTTTGGAGGATTTCATAAGTGTCTCAAGAGTTGTTTATTTATGACGATACATGATTAAACCGTGAGTGGGATCGTAAGGCGAAACACCTACTGTGACTTTATCTCCAACCACAACACGAATGTTAAATCGACGCATTTTTCCACAGAGTTTTGCTTTAATATCAACTTCATTTTCTAGTTTTACTACGTACAAACCACCAGCTGCCGCGTCAATTACTTTGCCTTCAAGCTGAGCCAAATCATCTTTTGCCATATTATCCCTTACTCAAAATTTAGAGTGATTAAGTTATTTTTTTATAACTTCTAACAGATTTTGCTCCCAGTGGCAATTTTTTAGCTTTTATAATTGGAAATCAAAAGGTGAACCCCATCTTGAAACAACACCTGTAAGCGGTCGTTCTCATTTTCAAGAATATATCCCCAGCCTAATATCTTATGCTGAAGAGGCGTTTTGGCCTCATAGGCCATTCTCATACTGTAATCTGGAGCCTTTTCATCTTTGTATTTATTTAAATATTTTAACCAGTTAGGGTCTACAGACTCCATATCAAGCTTTATAAACTTAGACAGATCATCTTGAATTCTGCTTTTCACATCAGCGGCGTCTAAGTGAGCCTCTTGAACCTTTTTTTTGCCGCCTTTTTTGGCTGCCGTCTTTTCGGTAGCGCTTTTTACAGCGGCTTTTTTAGCTGAAAGCTTTTTCTTAGTGCTTTTCTTTTTTGTCGCTTTGGTGGCCGTTTTTTTAGCGGTCGTTTTTTTGGCTGAGGACTTTTTGGTCTCAGCGCCAGTGGCGCTGGCTTTTTTCGTCGCCGTTTTCTTAGCGGTTTTTTTCTTTGCTACAGCCTTTTTTGCAGTTTTCTTTTTAGCGGTAGTTGTGGTTTTTTTTGCCACTTTTTTTGCGGTCTTTTTTTCCGCTTTTTTTGCCGTCTTTTTCGCTACTTTTTTCTTTTGAGCTTTAGCTTTTTTTTTCGTTGCTTTTGCCATGGTTTTCCACCGATTCTAAACAAGTTTTCTATGCATAATTGTTACAATCTAAGCTAACCTTAATTTTTGATTAAATGCAAGCCCTCTTACCATTGCAGAGAGCCATAATAGAGCTTTTTATTTACTCACTAAGGCATGCAACATATAAAGAATCCCTTAAAAGGAGTTCAAGTTGGTAACACTATTAGAGCTTACAAAAAGTTTTCCAGATCTATTAAAACATTACAGTGGTGACCTAAATAAAAGCGTCACAAACCCCAGTGACGCAGACCTGGCCCGCGACAGCTCAATCATATTTGTGCAAAACCCTAAGTATCTACAAGGCGCATTAAACAGTAAAGCTATGGCTTTAGTGATCCCTGAAAACTCTGCCACATCTGACTTTGACTCAGACAAGGTGATTTTAACTTCTAAAAATCCGGCCTTGGCTCAATCGGTGGTTTGTTTAAAGCACTTTCCCGTGACTAAAAATAAAACAAGTTATCAAGACTCTTTGATTGCAAGCTCTGCATTTGTCCACTCAACAGCGAAACTTGGCAAAAGTGTTATTATTCAACCCAATGTGGTCATCGGTCCGAATGTAGTTATTGGGGACAACTGTGTTATTGGTGCCAACAGCTGTATTGAAGCCGACACGGTTATCGGAGAAGGCACTCACATTCACCCGCAAGTTTTTATTGGGCATAGCTGTAAAATTGGCAAAAACTGTGAAATTCACCCGCAAACCTCTATTGGCACTGAAGGCTATGGCTACAGTCATGATGAAAAAGGCAACCACTACAGAATTCCACATTATGGAGCCGTGATTTTAGAAGACGATGTTCATATTGGCGCCAACTACAGTATTGACAGAGGCACTTTCAAAGACACCATTATCCATAAAGGCGCTAAGCTTGATAACCACGGTCATATTGCCCATAACTGCGAGATAGGGGAAAACTCTTTAGTCACCGCAGGTTTTTTAATGGCCGGTTCTGGTAAAGTGGGCAAAAACTTTGTCTGCGGCGGAAGGTCAGCCGTAGCAGGACACCTTGAGGTCTGCGACAACGTGATGATCAGTGGTGTGAGCAATGTTACAAAGCCCATCACAAAGCCCGGCAAATACGGCGGTTTTCCTATTCAAAGTTATGCTGACAACACAAAGACTCTTGCCACACTTCCACTGCTTCCAAAGCTCAGAAAGGAAGTGGCTAAAATTAAAAAGACATTAGGTATCTCAGACGATTAACACTGACCTCAAGCATGGCCTTGTACTGCTTTAATAGTGAGTGCTTTTTTTGAAGCACGGCATAGCAAGGCTCCTCTTTATTGCTAAACTTCTTTTTAAATTCATAGAGCCCTTGAAAGTTATAGCTCATCGGCAAGTAGTCGGTGGCAAAACTGGCTTTTTTTAAAAAATAATTGGATTCAATATTGGCTAATGGACACAACCCCAAATCTAAGCTACCACCTATTGGCAGAGTCTCAATAAGCTTTGCAAATAAATAATTCATCGACCACTTAGCTTGAGACTTTGAAAATATCATTTGATCCACATAATAAGAAAAAGCCCCGGTGGGAATTAAAGAGACAAAAGCCACCAACTCTTGAGCTTTATACACCCCCACCCACTTTTCAGACTCAGAATGTGCTCCCCAAACAATAGGAGTGATAAAAAACTCTAAATCCAAAGGCCCTTTAGTGGTTTTCCACTCATTATAGAGGCCGTGAATGCTTGAAAGATTTTGTTTTTTCTCTTCATTATTAAAGACCTTAAAGCTAAGTCCACGCTCCTCGCCCTTAATTAAAGACCTTCTCACCTCTTCAAATTCACAACCATTTAGGTTAAAACTTTTTGATTCAAAAGACCTTCTTACTCCAACTTGCCTACAAGTAAAGCTCTCAGAGTGCCTTAAACCAAAGCGATCGACTTCCGATTCGGTCAAATAATAGCCACAGCCCACGTAGTTTTGCTCATTAAGCCATTGTTTAAACTCTTCCCAAAACTGATTGCTATCTATGAGTGTGGGATAAGCACAAAACACCACGTATTGACCATGCAGCTCATACCCCAGCCTCCCGGAAGGAAGATTTAAAATGTGCTTTTGAGTTTTACTCCATAAAAACTCGTTCCAAATGACAACCATGATTAAATTGTAACAAAAAAAGGAGACCTATGAGGTCTCCTTTTTGAAAAAACTAAAATGTTTAACATTTATTAAAGCATTGGAGCTAAAATAAGAGCGACAATAGACATCACCTTGATAAGGATGTTCATCGCAGGGCCCGTTGTATCTTTAAACGGATCACCAACAGTGTCACCAATAACGGCGGCAGCATGTGCTTCTCCACCTTTTTCTTCACCTTCAATATCACCTTTTTCGATGTATTTTTTAGCGTTATCCCAAGCACCACCGGCGTTTGACATAAACAAGGCTAAAACCACACCAACGATTAAGGCACCGGCAAGCATTCCACCAACACCCTCAGCACCGATTGTGAAGCCCACAACCACTGGAGAGATCACAGCTAGTAAACCAGGAGCTACCATTTCTTTAAGTGCGGCGTTTGTAGAGATCTCTACACAACGAGCAGTGTCTGGTTTACCAGTTCCACTTAATAGGCCTGGAATTTCTTTAAACTGACGACGGATTTCATCCACCATTTCACCAGCAGCTTTACCCACACTGGTCATAGTCATTGAAGCGGCCCAAAGAACCACTAAGGCACCAAGGAAAAAACCGATCACAACGTTCGGGTTAGTGATCTCCATGTTGAAGTCACCTGTAAGTTGTTGGTTAAAAGACACGAAAAGTGCAAGCGCTGTAAGTGCCGCAGAACCAATCGCAAAACCTTTACCAATGGCTGCAGTAGTATTACCAATAGCATCCAAGCCATCAGTGATTTTTCTCACATCTGGGCCAAGCTCAGCCATTTCAGAGATACCACCAGCGTTATCAGCCACAGGACCGTAAGCGTCGATAGTCATTGTCACACCAACAGTGGCAAGCATACCCACAGCGGCCATGGCAATACCGTAAAGGCCTGCAAAATGGAAGGCTGTAAAAATGGCAACGGCGATTAAAAACAATGGCGCCGCACAAGATCTTAAACCCACTGCAATACCGTAAATGATGTTGGTAGCAGGACCAGTTTTAGACGCGTTAGCAATTTGAAATACCGGTGTGCTGGCTGTGTAGTACTCAGTGGCTTTACCAATAAGTAGACCAGCAACAGCTCCAGCAACAACTGCGTAAACTGCATTGAAGTTCATTCCAAAAATATTGGCTCCCACAAAATTAGCCAC
>JAKUPT010000017.1 GCA_022450595.1 Bdellovibrionales bacterium | reverse complement strand
CAATTTTACTTGTGGCATCATCAATAGCCGCAATCAGTACCCACTCCTTGTTTGGTACATAAAAATGAGGAGATCCGTCCATTTGTAATAAAAAACCCTCATTCGCCATACGATGTCTTTTTTTTCTGACCTGAGGGCTGCGCCTTTTCTTCTTCTTTTTAACAACATTAACATCATGGCACCAGCGCCTCAGAGTTGAGTATTTGATGGTGATTCCATGATTTGATAACAAGGTTTCTTGTATGTGGAGAATATTTCTATCGTAGTAATTTTTGGTGATTAGATTTTTAACATGTTTCTCTAAGAGATCTGATTTTTTATTCACAGGCCTTCGGTTACGGTTACCATGCTGAATACCTAACAGCCCTTCATCTTTTACTTTTTTGGCTTTACGAGTCACGGTTTTTGAACAGACTCCAAGTAAAAGAGCTGTTTCAGCTCTTGATAAAGATCCCACTAAATACTTTTGTATGGTTTCAAACTCAAAAGCCTTCCTCTGTGACATAAAAATTCCCTCTCTAACGCCCAAGATCCCCCCTCTGTTTTAGAAGGACCTAAGTCTACATCAAGGGACATTTTCGCTGGAGAATTAAGTAGGGACATAATCGTATCAAAACAACACATTTGATTATAATCTAGATGATATCTTATATTTTTTCCTCCTTTTAATATGTGTATATATGGAGGATAGTAGAATGTTTCAATCAATTCCAGAAATTCACCCAAACAAAGTACACGAAAAAAATGACTACACACTTGTAGATGTCAGAAGACCTGATGAGTTTAGTGGGGAACTTGGTCACATACCTGGAGCCATCTTAAAAACTCTCGGTTCCGATCTTACCAGTTGGCTTGAGCAGCAAAGCAAAGATCAAAAAATAATTTTTATTTGCAGAAGCGGCCAACGATCCGAGTCTGCAACTTCTGAGGCTTTGAAACATCAGATCAAACAAGTTTATAATATGACCGGTGGCATGATTTTATGGAATGAACTCGGTCTTAAAGTAGAAAGGTAGTTTTATGGAACTGTTAGGATATGTGTTAACACTTTTAATGGGTGTATCTCTTGGTATGCTAGGTGGCGGTGGTTCCATTCTTACGGTTCCCATACTGGTTTATTTATTTCAAATCGATGCCGTTACTGCAACCGCCTACTCTTTATTTATTGTTGGTTTAACCTCGGGCTTTGGAGCCTTTGGAAAGTATAAAGATGGTTATGTTGATTTTAAAACCGGAGTGATTTTTGCGGTTCCGGGCTTTATGGGGGTGTTTTTAGCTAGAGCTTATTTAGTTCCCAGTTTGCCTGAAGAAATTGCTAAGTTTAGCGACTTTGTACTCACTAAAGACGCTTTAATAATGCTCACCTTTGCCGTTTTAATGATTGTTGCCTCTATCTCCATGATGCGTGGACGCAAAGATTCCTTGGAGGATAAAAAACCAAAAGAGAAAAAGCCCTTACCTATTGCTATTGAAGGTCTAGTGGTTGGCTTATTAACAGGCTTTGTTGGAGCCGGTGGCGGATTTTTAATTATCCCAGCACTTGTTATGTTTGGTGGACTTCCCATGAAGCTTGCTGTAGGCACATCTTTAATGATCATTTCAGCCAAGTCCTTACTAGGATTCCTTGGTGATGTGATGGTCAATCCAGATATTGAATGGTTGTTTTTAATTACACTTTCTGTGATTTCTATTATTGGTATTTACATTGGTTCATACCTTGTTAGATTCGTTCCCGAAAAAAAGCTAAAATTTGCTTTTGGGGTTTTTGTTCTCGTAATGGGATCGTTTATCTTAGCTCAACAGCTTTTAAGTTAACTTTACTTGAACTCAAGCTGGATATTTACTAAATAGAGATTATGAATATCCAGTTTAAGTCACCACTTTATTCTATTAAAAACGTTGCTGCAGAAACTAAAAAACTCATTGAAAACCATTTGTGGGCCAAAATATTAGTTTTTTTATTTTTAGGTCTTATTACAGGATTTTTATTAGGGCCCCAAATGAATTGGGTCAGTCCAAAAGTTTCTTCTATTATCACTGATTGGCTCGTTGTTCCTGGAAAAATCTTTTTAACCCTTATGCAAATGATCATCATTCCTTTGGTTTTATCCTCAGTTGTACTGGGTGTGCTTAACTCCGAATCTCTTGAGTTATTAAGAAAAATTGCAATTCGGCTTGTACCCTACTTTATTCTTACAACCATTATTTCAATTTTAATTGGTTTTTTTGTAGCTGAAACCATTAGACCTGGTGATAAAATTGATAAATCTCAAATAAAACAAAACGTCAATATTCAAGAGTCCGTGATTGTTAATGAAACTAAAAATTCATCTCTCCCTGACACACTGACATCTATTTTACCAAAAAACCCAGCTATATCTATTGTAGAAGGTGAACTTTTTCAAGTTGTGATTTTTGCCCTGATCATTGGGGTTGCACTTTTAAGTATTAGTAAAGAACAAGCTGAGCCTATAATTAATCTGCTAACTGCCACACAACATCTATCTATGGTGGTTGTGGGTTGGGCCATGAAGCTTGCTCCTATTGCTGTTTTTGGCTTGATGTCAGAGCTACTAGCGAGTGTTGGGTCAGAAGTTTTATATGGTATTGGCTCTTATATTTTATCTGTTGTTTTAGCCCTTTTGGGAATTTTAATAGTCTACATGCTAATTATTGGTCTTGGTGCACAAAAAAATCCGTTTAAAGTTCTACGTGAAATTAGACCTCTACAGCTACTTGCATTTTCCACTTCAAGCTCTGCAGCCGTTATGCCTCTAACACTAGAAACTGTTGAAAAAAAACTAGGAGTTTCAAACTCAGTTTCACGTTTTGTTATTCCTATTGGAACAACGATTAATATGGATGGTACGGCCGCCTATCAAGGTGTGGCTGCCTGTTTTATTGCACAAGCCTACGGACTGGATTTGAGCATGGCACAAATTGCGCTTATTGTGGCCTCTGCCACAGGGGCATCTATTGGAGCTCCGGGAACTCCTGGAGTGGGAACTGCAATTTTGGCCTCTATTTTAAAAGGTATCGGAATTCCTGCTGAAGGTGTTTTACTTGTTATGAGTGTTGACCGAATTTTAGATATGTTACGAACTGTAATTAATGTCACTGGCGACGTCACTGCCAGTTTATTTTTTAATAGATGGATAAAATAGGGTTTATTATTTCCATCCCTTTGTGCTGCCATCCATTCTTTGTCTTGAACATTTAAATCTACCAGCAAAAAAAGGCCTCTGAAGCTTCTAATTTATTCCATTTTGATTTTATTTTTTTAGATATACCCATAATTTTAAAATAATTAAAAAAAATAGAATAACAAATCAATAATTTCAATAATCCCTATTGTTTAAAAAATGCATAACCCATAAAGTATAATGTATGAAAAAACTTACTGTTATGACTTCTGAAATGGAAGCAAGGCTTTTTACAAATCATCTAAAGGCTCATGGACTTAAAGTGGTGATGAGTGGCAATAAAGAATATGCAAGTATCATAACCGGCCAAGACAACGGACGATTTGAAATTCTAGTGTCAGAAGATGATTTCGAAGAAGCTTTAAGCCTTAGCCAAAAACTTCATCTTCATTTGGAACCGAACCATCAACCCACACCAAAAATTGAAAATGCATTTTTACATTATAAAAAATCAATTATTTTTGCTCTTATGAGTATTATTATTCTGCCTATTATTTTTAATATTTCTTCTTTTTACTTCTTATATCAATTTATTAAGAATCAAGAGATTAAAGGAATCACAAAATCTGTTTTGATCTTAATTTCTCTTATACTTAACATTAGCTTTGGTTTGGCTGGGCTCTTTATTCTGTATAATACCTTTTCACATGTCGGAAATTGAAAATTGATCATAGTTAATCACCTTAAAATTCCTACAATTATCAAATAATTAAAGTTTTTCATGCGATTTTTTTAAACAGCTGCAAGTATAGCTCAAAAGATATTTAACCAAGGGGGGTGGGAATGTCTTTATCGCAATGTATAAGTGTATGCACACTAATTCTGTTCAGTTTATCTGCTTCAGCTAATATAAGTATCAATATAAACAAAAAACTAGACAACCAACTCAATCATGAGTCCTTTAGAGAACAACTTGCCTCTAACGATATTGTATTTGTAGGTGGTGAACACGATGAAGCCAATGAAGAGTATGTTAAAAACTTGGCTCTAGAAATAAAGCGTCTTGATCCAAATTACAATTGCATGACATGGGAAGAAAGTGAAATGCATGCAGAAAACATGCTAAAAGCCCATTTAGATTGGGATCAATTTGTCGACAACTTTTATGTTATTGATTACAGAGTTGGAAAAGTCTTTAGTTCCGTTTTTGGTTTTCATCCAAACCCAAGACAAATCATTCCAAAAAATATTAAGCCACTTGTAGAAGCTGGAATTAAAAACATTCCTATTGATCATTCCTATACAGACTTAAAATGGTTAACAGAGTTTAAAAGCACTCTAGCGTACCCTGAAGAGTCCGATATTTACTGGAAAAACTATGTGCGTTTGATACTCAATGAACGCAATCAACACATGAGTCAAAAAATAAAAGAGCTAAAGCAAAGTTCTACATGTAAAAAAATTATTGTATCAATTGGTGAGAGCCATCTTATCAACAACCCTTATGCACATAAAATAAATTACTCAACGCCAAGTCTGCAAAGTTACTTAAATGATTTTAACAATCTTATTATCAAGGTAAATACTGAAGACAGTCGTTTGGTGAAACCTCAAGTTCATGAAAAGTTTAACGGCGAACAGATTAAAGAGTTTTTAAAACCCATAATCAATGAACATACTAAGCGCTGGATTGATCAAATACATAGTGTAAATATACTCGAAGACCAGGCTGTTCCACCTCAAAGGCGTCACTCAATGTATATGCACGACATAGAGTTACAAAAAGGTGTGCAAATTCTTATCGATCGCAAAGATATCACTACAAATACTCTAGTTTTAAGTGACACAGGCCATGACTTGCCAATTGCCGGTCAAATTGCAAGCTTAGAACAATTTAGAGTATTACACGCTTTTCATTTTCCTAAATACTTTAAATATGATGAGGGCAACCAAGAACGTATTTACCCACAACTTCAAGAGTGGGCCAATTATATCTTTAAGAAACAAAGTACTTGGAAACACACGAAGTCTCCAAACTTAATTTTTATAGGTCTTGAAGGACATAGAAAAGATTATAATGACCTCATAAAAAACCCAATCAGTACAGCATGGTTGCCCAATAATCAGGAGTTAAAAGCCCTAGGGATAAAAAAGGTTGTTTATCTTTATGAAAGACATCCAGACTTTAAAGAAGTAAAACCAATGGATGACATTCAAAAGTATTTAAACCAACTTGAACTTCCGGTAAAACTTCTTGGTACAGACTGCCGAAGAAAGCCTTACTGTTAAAGTAAGTTTTGAGGAGGTAGAAGATCCTCTAAAAAGTAAGCTGAGAACTCAGAGCGCCCTCTGCAATTTGATTTCTTATAGATGGCTTGAGACTGTGCTTGCACAGTCTTTTCTGAGCACTGTCTAATATCTGCAATTTCTTTTAAGCTAAAGCCTTTTAACAATAAAAATCCAACCTCTTTTTCTGATTTTGTCAAACTCCACAACTGAAATTGATTCTCAATTATTTTTGACAATCCCTGCATATGAGACTGAAGCTCCTTTTGCAATTCTGTCCGCTGGTGATTCAATTGCTCTACTGAAACTTTTAATGTCTGTGTTTGTTTTTTTTCATATATCCAAGACAACAAGATAAATATAAAAACCCCAGATGAGAAAGTTAAAATCAGAAGTTCTATAATTAAATGGGTATTACTGGCCCCTTCTGAGTAGTCCTCAAAAATATCTAAAGAGACAAATAGCGATATAAAAAACAAACACACAGCCAATAATACTTTAGGTTGGGCAAATACTTTACTTAGCCACCCATCGTATCTATCTGAATTTACTTGGCTTTCACTCATAGGTAATTCTCCTAATAGTAATAAAAACAGAATTTAACTATAAATATTAAAAACCTAACAAAGGAGACCTGTTTTGTTTGAATCTTTACCACTGCATCCCATGTTTGTCCATTTTCCTATAGCCTTAACTTTTCTAATTTTCCTTTATTTTCTTTTTGGACTGTATTTTACCTCACACTTTAAGTGGTCCTATCAGTTAATTCTTAGTGTCTTACTGTTTATTAGCAGCATAGTGGCTGTACAACTTGGTGAAAACGACGAGGAGCTGGTTGAAGACACTGGCTATTATCAAAGTCTCGATGAACATGAAGATCTTGGAGAAGTTATACCCTGGATTTCACTCGGCCTTGTTATCGCTGCAACTATTGGCTATTGGGTTCCCACTGTAGGACTAGTTCAAGTTCTCTTTGGCCTCATATTACTCACTCAAACAGGCTTTATTGTTTATGTCTCACATTTAGGTGGGAAACTCGTTTATGAAGAGGGCGCTGCCAGTGTTTATAAAATACAAAGTCAACAACCAATGAAATCAAAACATTATAACGATGAATATGAGGACGATCATGATTAAAAAAATACTAATTCTACTTTTAATGTCTTCAAGCCTATATGCCAAAGATATCAACCTAAATATAACAGACCTGGGTTTTGATGAAGATAAGGAGCAAAACCCAGAATTAAGTAAAATTTTAGAGGAGAGGGAATACTATTTGAAACAACACCAAATCTGGGGTCTTGTGAGTGCAACGACTATGGTATTGGCTGTTTTTAGCGGAGGTGAAGGCAATCTTCCCCCTGAACATGCCTTTTTTGCAGGACTCGCAGCAACAAGTTATGCGGCCTCAGCTTACACTGCCTGGAAAGCACCTGAAATTAACAATAAAAAGTTGAAGGGTGGCAGTTTATGGCACAGGCGACTGGCTTGGCTTCATGTGCCCGGTATGTTTTTAACACCTATACTTGGCTATCTTGCTGCTCAAAAAATTAATAAAGGAAAAGAATTATCCGGTGTTGAAAAATATCATAAAGACGTAGCTGGTGTGACGGCTGCAGCCCTAATGCTATCCGCTCTATCTGTAAGTTTTGAATTTTAACTGGGGGTAAAATAATGAAAATACTTTTAATAATTTTTTGTTTTAATTTATTAATAAATATAAATGCTAAAGCTGAAACGTGGAAAGTAGATGAAGGTCAACTTACTTATCATGTTAAATTTCCATTAAAAAAAATAGATGGCATCTCAACAAGTGTTAAGGGCAAAGCTGTTTGTGATAATAATTGCCATGTTTTAGCTGCCGCAACAATAAAGTCTTTTGATTCCGGCGATACAAACCGTGATTACCGAGTTTTAAAACTGACTGAAGCCACAAAGCATCCTTTTGTGAGTTGTGTCTTAGACTTAAAAATGCCTGACAAAAATACTAAGACTGCAGACATAACTGTTAATTTAGCCGGTAAAGATAAAAAGTATCAAAACATCCCTATTCATATTGATGTCATAGACAAAGACCATTTAAAAATAAATGGTACCATTCCAATGAAACTCACTGACTTCAATATTGAACCACCCTCTTTACTCGGAATAAGCATAGATGACGAAGTTCCGGTGGATTTAGAATTAAAATGGTCAAAAGTTACATTATAAAGAGTAACAGCTCCTTATCTGTGGAGCTGTTACTCTTTAGGTATAAAAAATTAAGAAACCAGTCGTTTAGTAAAGCGACGTAATCTTTCAAGAAAGTAAAAGATTTGTGGTGTTAAAAAGAAAGTAAAAAAGATCGAAGCCAACACACCACCAACAATCACCGCCCCCATAGCTGCTTTAGCTAAATCTGGTGACCATGTTTGTGGCAGGGCACCAAAAACAATCGCCACTGATGTCATAAGCACGGCCCTAAATTTTGACTGTATACCATGCCAAATGGCATCAACGATCGGAGTGTCTGGCTCTATTTTAATTTTTAAAAGTGTTTCTTCAATAATCAAAATGGCATTATTCACGGCAAGCCCTACAAGCATAATAATACCAAGCATTGAGGCTATATTTATTGAAGAGTTTAGGAAAAACAGCAGTAAAAATGCACCTGCATAAGAAGTTATAATTGATGTGGCTATGGTGAACGGATGAATAAAAGAGTTCATTATGGCTGCTAAAATCATATAAGTTAAAATCACAGCTAATAGAAATGCTTTACCAATTTCACGACCACTTTCTTCTTGGCTTTCAGCATTTCCAACAAAACGAAAGCCTGAGCCGTCGGAAAAGTCTAATTGATTAAACTTTTTGGTCAAATCCGCTTGAACCACACCGGCTGTTGATTTAGCTAAATATCCATTTAATTGGATCACTCTTTGACGATCACGTCTTAGAATTGTGGGAACTGAACGTTCTTTTCTCAGCTCTCCAAGCTCTGTCACGGGAATTAGACCTGTGTTTGAAATCACAAACAGTTCTTTAATAGATTCTGTCGAATCAATAAACTCATCTGCCAGTTTTACACGAATGTCATACTCCTCCCCTTCTTGGCGAATAATATTAGTGTCATCTCCGTAAATTGAGGTTCTAAAGATTCCGCCAAGTTGAGCACTACTCACACCGTACTTTTCAAGTAAGTTAGGATTTGGGTAAAACTGAAGTTCTTCTTTAGGAGTTTTGTAAGAAGAAACCACGGACCGAAAGTAGCCCGACTCTCGCATAATCTCCATAGCTCGCTGAGACTTTTCCACCATATTGTTGTAATCTCGGCCATAAATATTTATGGACACATCAGCCTGCATCCCGCCACCGCCTTGACCGCGCACAACTTCCACTTCAGCACTAGGTACTTTTGAAAGTTCCGGTGTGACAAGTTTAATCAAATCCACATCTGATCTTTGTCGATTGGCTGATGGGATTAGGTTGACGACCACCGAGGCATTTTGCTCACCGTCTCTTCCTAAAACAGTTAAAACGGAACTCACCTCAGGGAGATCTACAAATAATTCTTCTACACTTTCAGCATACTTTAACGTTTCTTCTACTTTGGTTCCTAAAGGCAATGTAAGCTTCACCTCTAAACGATCTTCATCGGAGACTGGAATAAACTCATTACCTATATAAGGAGTAACACTAAAGGCACCTATAAATAAAAGAATCACTATGACTGTAGATGTTTTTGAGTACTTAAACATCAAATCAAAGAACCTTTTATACTCTTTCAAAAGACCTGCCACAAACCCATTAGAGATTTTAACAATTTTTGAAGGCTCTTTATTTTTATCCCTGGGCTTTAATAACAGCGCACACAACATAGGTGTCAATGAAAATGAAGCTATTAAAGAGAAAATGGTTGTGTAAACAACCGTCATCCCAAACTGCAACATGAACTGCCCGATAACCCCTCCCATAAAGGCAATAGGAGTAAAAACCACTAAGTTGGTTCCTCCGGCTGCAAGCACTGGAATGGCCATATCCTTTGTCCCCTGAATAGCAGACTCCACAGAAGACTTTCCTTGATTCAAATGCTCAAGCACACCTTCAATCACCACAATGGCGTTGGCAATTAAGGTACCAAGCGAGGTGGCTACGGCAAGCAACGTGATAAAGTTAATGGTGAAAGAACTAAGGTCCATTAAAAATAAAGCTGAGACAATAGAAGATGGAATTACAAGAGCTGAAACCACAGTCACACGCCAGTTTCCGGTAAAAAACAACAACACAAGAATCGTTAAGGCAATACCCAAAGCAATACTTTCAAATGTGCCCTTGGTTTCTCTTAAAATATATTGTGATTTATCCAGGGCGAGCTCTAGCTTCATGCCTTCTGGTAAGGTGTTTTGAATTTCAGGCAAAAGTTTTCTAACACCCTCTGCTACATCCACTTCATTGCCATCCGATATTTTTTTAACCGACAACGAGACAACCTCTTGGCCGTTGTATCTGGCTCCTGTTTTCATATCAGCAGAGCCATCATAGACCTTACCGATATCTTTAAGATAAAAGCTTGCTCCCTCAGAGGTATTAAGTTGTAAATTTCTAATGTCTTCTAAGTTTTTAAACTCCCCTTCAAACCTGACCGAAACAGAGCTTTGTTTTTGATCAATATTACCTGATGGAACAGTCAAGTTTCTGGCCTTCATTTGACCAACCACTTGCTCAATAGAGATAAATCTTTGCTTCATAAGATCAGGAAAAAGCTCAACTCTAAACTCTCTTTCCAGCCCGCCAAAAATATCTACATTTCCAACCCCAGATATTTTTGAAAACTGGTTTTTAAGTTTTGTATCAGCAAATTCGTAAAGCTCTGTCAGGTCATGTTTAGTGCTACTTAATACTAAGTCGACAACAGACTGCGCAAAGGGATCGACTTTTTGGACTATAGGACGATCCATATCATCCGGCAGATCATTTAAAACCACCTCTACTTTATCTTTGACCTCAATCAGCTTGTTATTAACATCGGCAGATAAATAAAACTCTACCAGAATATAACCAAAGTTTTCAAAAGACCTACTTTCTACTTTTTTAATCTCCGAAATTTCAACAACCGAGTCTTCAATCTTTTTTATGACTTGAGTTTCAATTTCTAAAGGTGAAGCCCCTGGATAGGTGACATTAATAGCCACTAAGGGAAATTCAATTCTTGGAGACTGTTCAATATTTAAATTAAAGAAAGAGACTAAACCAAGAATGATAAAAAACAATACGAACATTATTGTGGTAACTGGTCTTTTAACAAAACTTGCAATCATGACTTAGCCTCCGAATTATCAGCATGTGGTGCCACTTTTTTCTCACTGGAATCAACTTCATTTATAATTTTAATTTTTTTATAAATAGGAATTTGACCAGCTCCATCCAACACTATGATTTGACCGGCTTTAATACCTTCTTTTATTTGTACATATTGGTAGTTTTTATCTCCGGTTTTCACCTCTACCTTTTTGGCCTTCTCATTGCTTTCAACAACCCAAAGGAATCGATCATCTTCAAGTGCTTGTGTAGGAACCACCAGAGAGTCTGTATAGGTCTTTACTTCAACGTCATAGACATTTTGTTCGGCCTGAATATCCAGTCCACTGACCGTAACTTTATAAAGCCCCGTTTTATAATCTGGGCTTTGGCTTATATAATTTATTTTACCTACTTTTTTATTACTATTCATTTCATACAAAGTTGCACCTAAGTTTAATTGTTGTTTTTTATCTCTAGAAAGGTAAAAACAAATTGAACCGTCGCAGTTTCTAAGCGTCACTTTTTGCCTCTCAATAAAATCTTTAGGCTCTACCTTATAAGTTGTCACTGGAGCACCGTTTTCCATCATTAAACTTAAGATACTTTCAACCTCTTGCGATTTTTCTTTTGCAACTTGTGCTTTTTTAGCTTCAATAAAAAATACAAAAATTAAAAATATGGCTAGATATAAAACCACTCTCACTGACACTATTTTCATTGTTTTCCTCCGAAGGCCGACTGAACTAATTTTTGAATCACTGCATAGGACTGATTAATTTGATATTTATGTAAAGCCAAAGTGGCTTTTGACTGCGTTAACAGCTGCTCAGTGCTGTTAAGCTCTGTGATGGATGTCTTTCCTGCTTTAAATCTGTTCTGACTTAATCTAAAGCTTTGTTGAGCCAGCTTTACAGCCTCCATATCACTTTTGATATTTTTTTGTAGAGTGTTAAAGCTTTGTATGGTTTGTTTGAGCTGAATATATAGATCATCTTTGGTTTTTTGTAATTGGATTTGAGCCTTGGTTTTTTCAGCAATGGCTTTTTTGTATTCAGCTCTGTTCTGACCACCATTCCAAATTTCCCAATTCACGCTTATTCCAACCACAGAACTGTTAATGGTCGAATCTGTATCAAAGATTTCTTTGTTGCTTCTTTCACTTGAACTGTAAGAGAAAAAAGCACCTATACTTGGTAGCATTTTTCCTCTTTGAGCTTTTCTAAGTCGGTCGTTAAATTCGATTTGCTGCTCTAAAGCCTGCACTTGTAATTCTTTGTTTAATAAAGTGTTAGAAAGATCATTAAAGTCTATCTTATTAAATGTTGTTTTAAAGCTCTCTTTTAAAACCACGTTACGATCATCTTTTAATCCTAATACAACTTTTAACTGAGCTTTCGCTTGTTCAAGGTTTGACTTTGCCTCTTCTAACTGTGGCTTTCTAAGAGCTACATCGGTCTGCAATCGAATCACATCTCCTCTTGGCGGTCGTCCTGAGGAAAAGTAGTTTTGTAAGATATTAAGGTTGTCTTGAGCATTCTTTAGGGACCCTTGTGCTATTTTTAACTGCTCTTCAGCCAACAGCACCGAGTAATAAGAGACTTTTGTTAAATAGATAACTTCTCGTTGAGTGAGTTTTTGCTTAAGCTCCGCCATAACTGTGGCTGCATCTGCGGCCTTAACAGCGTTTCCAACTGCACCGAAGGTAAAAAGGGCCTGACTGACTGTTACGCCCACGGTTCTCTCATAGTCCGAGTTTAAGGAAAAACCACCATAGCTGGGCTTCGTTTTAAAATTATTAATGGTATACTCAGTTGATACTTGAGGCAGAGCCATACCTAAGGCTTTTCTTTTATCATACTCTAATTGCTCAATGTTCACTTCTTCAATTTTTAAAAGTGGACTGTATTTTTGAGCCATTTCAATTGAGCTTTGAATGTCTAACTCAACTGAAGTTTCAGCGTTGGCTGTAAGGACTACTGTTAGAGGTATTAAAATATATTTAAGCATTTTTACCCACTCCATTTAAATAGCTATCAATTAAAGTTTGAATGTAAAGCTCACAATACTCAGGGTCATCGATGCTGCCCTTAGAAAAACATTTTCTAATATCACCGGCTCTGACAAACTCGATCAAATTTCCAAATAGAATTTGAGTGATCATCTCTGAATCTAAATCATCTCTTAAAACACCGTGTTTTTGAGCAAAGGCCACAAACTCATGAAACTTTTCGTGAATTTGTAAAAAAGTATTCTCAAAGCCTTCCGGGGACAGTTGAAAAAAGGTGTCTAAATTTTTATTGATCATTCGAAAGTGCTCACGATCACTTGTGGCTAAATGAATAAATTGTTTCATAAACATAGATAAGCGAATTCGAAACTCTTCTTGAGATTTTGGACCCTCAAGAAGGGGCGTGATGCTTGATACTTTATTGTCAGCAAAGTCTTTCACCATCTCTTCAAATAGACCCTGCTTAGATCCAAAGTAATAATTTATAGAGGCAACATTCACACCTGAGGCTTCTGCTAATTCTCTTATTGATGTGCCCTCATACCCTTTGGACGCAAACAACTTGCTGGCTGATTTTATAATGGATTGTTTTGTTGAATCTGACATGAGTTCTCCGTATCAATATTAAACATACGTTTTATTAATTTAAACGCTTGTTTAATAATTTACGGAATCTATTTGAATTTTTCAAGTCCATATTTAAAACAACAGTCAATAAATCCTAACTATCTAAAATCACATCACTTTTTAATTCTCATTTTAAAACAACTAAGGGACGGACACTTCCCATAAAGCCCATTTTTTTTAATATAGGTGATTTGGCTTAATAAAAACGGTCACCAATGAAACTTCATATTCAGACTGTTATTTTAATTTTAAACAAATATGTTTTTTAGAAGATACAGCGACCTAGCTTAATAGAACATCGCTTTACAGTTAAAGTCATTTCGGTGTCGGAAGTAAGAGGTGTCAATATCCATTTGGAGTAGTTTTTGATGTTTTAGATAATCAAAAGGGCTGGGATTATGTTTATAAAAAGACATGGCCACCCATTTATTAGTGTTTGTATCTTTAATCATTAATAAGTTATGACCATTGGATACCAATTGCAGGTGGCGACTTTGCTCTAAGGCCCTTACAATATTTTGATACTTTTCTTTTTTTTGCCACTTTATCCACTGATGTGGGTAATTATCATAAAATCCCACAGAGTTATTTTTTAAGGACTGGATAAAAGCCTCAATAAGGCTAGTTCTGGTATAATTTTTAGTGTATTCATTGATTGGGAATTTTCGAGTTTGATATTGAGTAAAGAAGTCATTAAATATGCCGCCGGCAGCTTTAGCAAATTCAATCACATCATGTTTTTGTGACATGGACTCTTTCAATTTATTTATAACAGAGTCTGTTATACTTTGTGGAAACTTAGCGTTCAAAAAAATCTCAAAAAACTCAACAATCAACTCATGTCTGAATAAAAAAGACATCTCTTTTTCAATTTTTACCCTAAACACTTGCCCCATGAGTTCGCCAAAATAATCTGCAAAAGTTCTTGTAGGCACTGATTTATGAGAGACGGTGCCATAGATCGGCAATCGCAGAAAAGGCACGCCCTCAGATCCCGTTTTGTTAATTTGTGCAAGCTCCGTTGAAACAATAGACATTCCAAAATTTGATTTAGAGACTATGGGGTTATAAGACATATCTACTAAGTCTCTCCAAACAAACCTTTTAAGCTTATAATCTTTGTTGATAATAGCTACTAAGTTTTGAGTATGGGCTCCTGGCAAAACGCCTAAAACATAATAAGACTGAAAAAAGAATGAAGCCAATTTTTCAACATAAACCTCTTTGTACCATTCCATCACACTGCTGAGTCCTTCTGATTGTACCAACTTACTTAGAAGTGTTTGGTCAGATAAAACACTATGTAAAGAAATGGCATAGTCGTTTCTTAAGTCTTCATGAGATACAACCTCTGCAGATCTTAAAACTTGTCCTGGTAAAATAATTTTTTTATTCCTCTTAGGACGCCTAAGGTTTGAAAAGCTTAACTGCTTATAACTGACCTCAGGATAAAAACTTAACATCATGCCTGCTTTTGACATATTAGTTAAAAAATCGGACACAAAAAGACCCGCCTCAGACCCTAGGACTTTTAAAAACACAAAGTCTGATGGTTTGTCGGGATGATAGACTTTTAAAGTAGAATGGCTGGTTAAAGGAACCCCTATTAACTCACGTCTGATGGGAATCTTAAATCTCGCTAAATATTTTTTAAGCTGATTCACACGCCTTTTATACTTTCGTGCTACAACCTCGTGCTCATGAAAAATATCTGTATTCTCTATCCAAAAAATGCGATTTTTAACATCGGCAAATTCAGGCAAATAAAATTCACCTTTATTTGTTTTATGTTCAATGTCAGCTTTTAAATGCTCGGGGATATCGGCATAAAATACAGTGATTTTATTTGGAGTGACCTGACTCCACTTTGGACGGTCATTCCATGTCATATTATGAAGACGATCAAGATCTTCACGATATTCAGGGATATTCTGAGCCATTAACTGAGATAAAAACAACAAAAACATTAACCACATAGTGGCCGAGAATATACTTTAAACCCTTATAAAATTAAACCTGAGGTGGCTTCAGTTAACTCTTTTACAGTAACAACGAGTAAAAACTCGCTGTCAAAAAACTATACACTACACAGACACCATATCTTGAGCTGCAATCCAAGAGCCTGTCCATGCATTTTGAAAGTTAAAGCCCCCTGTGACTCCATCTATATCTAAGATCTCACCACTAAAGTAAAGACCTGGCACAAGTTTGCTCTGCATAGACTTAAAGTTGATTTCTTTTAAATTCACTCCCCCACACTCTACAAATTCTTCCTTAAAACGACTTATGCCCTCAACGTTAAATTCCGTCATAAAAAGATTTTGTGTAAGCTTATTAAAAGATTTTTTAGAAATTTCATTCCACACTGTGGTGGGTTCAATATTTGAATATAGCACCAGTTTTTGCCAAAATCTTTTAGGAAGGCCTTCCACAGGAGTATTGCCAATTTGAGCTTTAGGGTGAGTTTGTTTTTGATTTTGTAAAAGCTCTTTTACATGAGACAAGTCCTTATAATTCAACCAGTTTACATATAGTTTGGCCTTATAATTAGACTTCTTCATGGCACGAGCGGCCCACGCAGAGATCTTTAATAAGGCCGGACCACTTAGCCCCCAATGAGTGATCAAAAGAGGACCGGTTTGTTTAAACGAATTTTTTTCATCTGTTTTTAAACTCAAGCTTGTATTTGAAAAAGAAATGCCTGCAAGATCCTTTAGTAAATCTGACTTGATTTTAAAGGTAAATAACGAAGGAGCCAGTTCAGTGATCGAGTGCCCTAATTGTTTTGCCAGGTCATAAGCGGTTTTTGAGCTTCCTGTGGCAATTAAAACTTTATCAAAAACTTCTTCACTCCCATCGGCAAATGTCAGCTGAAGATTTTGATTGATTTTTTTCACTGGCTTTTGAGTTTCAATTAATACTCCCAGTTTTTTACATTGCTGCAAAAAACAATTTATAATGGTTTCTGAACTGTCGGTGACAGGAAACATACGCCCGTCCTCTTCATGCTTTATACGAACCCCTCGTTGTTCAAACCACTTAACCATATCTTGTGGTTGAAATTTATGAAAAGAAGCTAAAAGCTCTTTGTAGCCGCGTGGATAGTTTTGAACTAAAAGTTTTGGATCAAACTGATGGTGTGTGACATTACATCTGCCTCCTCCTGAGATGCGAACCTTTTTTAAAAGTTTCGAGGAGGCTTCATAAATCACTATATGAACTTTAACATTATTTTGTTGAGCTTTTTCCGCGCATTGAATGGCGGCGAACACACCGCCGGCTCCACCACCCACAATGGCTATTTTTAAGGCCTTTTTATTCTTGCTCATTATAACAGTCTAAAAACTTTTTCAGTAAAACTTCATTGTCTCCAACAAAGCCAATACTTAAGCGTAAAAGCCCTGGCATAAGTCCCATTTTTTTCTGCTCTTCTTCAGGAATTTCACTGGAAGTGCTGCTGGCAGGAATGCTCATTAGGGTTCTAGAAAAGCCAAGCGAAACAGCAAACAGACCAAACTTTTCATTTTGTAACTGCTCTGCAATTCTGGTGGCCCGATCAATACTTCCACAATCCACCATGACCATTCCCCCAAAGCCATAACTTGGATTCATTAACTCTTTCATGTTCTCATGATGAGGGTGTGACTCAAGACCTGGGTAAACTACCTTTACTCCTTGCTCTTCCACATTTTTAGCAAAGAACATGGCAGCCTCAGAGTGTGCTCTCATTCTTACAGGCAAATGATCTAATCTTACATACAGTTCGTGAGCAATACGAGCATCCATAACAGGACCTGTAAGCATCACCACACCGTGATTTAAATCAATCAAGCTATTTATAAAGTCTTGTGATCCAACTATAGCCCCAGCAATTAAATCACTCGCTCCAGAAATGTATTTTGTGCATGAGTACACAACAACATCAGCTCCATGTTTAGCGGGGCTAATCACTAATGGAGTAAAGGTGTTATCAACCACTAATTTTAAATTATATTTCTTTGCAAGCTTTGAAAGTGATTGTAAGTGAGCTACAGCCAGCATGGGATTACTTAAACTTTCAACGTACAAAACTTTTGTATCTGGTCGAATACTGGATTCCACGGCATCTAAGTCTTGTGTGTTTACAAAGCTTGTTTGCACTCCCCACCTTGGAAGCACATTCGCAAAAAGGGCATAAGTCCCACCGTAAACTACGTGGGAAGAAACCACATGTCCCTCACCACCTGTTAATTGCAGAATTGAACTTGAGATGGCAGCCATTCCACTGGCCACGCCAAGAGCGGCAGGCATTCCCTCCATGGCGGCTATCTTTTTACTAAAAGCCATTACCGTAGGATTTGAATGACGGCTGTAAAGGTAGCAACCTTCTAGTTCTGAATGAAATGTTTTATCCATGTCCTTTGGATCTAAAAAAGTAGAGGTTGCAGCCACGTCGACAACGGGCACAACACCACCCTCTTCTCCAAAATGTTGTATATCTCTTAAGTTTTGATCTTCACGACTCATAATTCACCTCTTAATTAGGCTTAAATACTATTTCCAGCTGAGGTAAATTACAATGGGTTTTAAAATCTCGGTAAAAGAGAAAGGGTTAAAATGGGTAAAATCAATAGTTTAACCCTATTTTAGGTACTAATAAGCTAAATTTAGAAATTATTTTAGACTGTTTGCCACCTGAATGGCTTTATCCATATTTGGTAAGTGAGAAACCTCTTCAATAAATTGCATGTGCTTTATGACTCCTTTGGAGTCTAACACTATCACTCCCCGAGCTAATAATTCAATATCTTGTATCATTAACCCAAGACCACGTCCAAAAGAACCCTTTTTAAAATCAGACACATAGTCAATATTGGTTAACTTTGATTCTTTTTTGAAACGATTTAAAGCCATTGGCAGATCGCGGCTAATACTAACTAGATCAATGTCTTTTTTAATTTTTTTACTCTCCCCTAAAATATGACTTTGAGCCTCACAAACAGGTGTGTCGATGGAGGGAACAACATTGATGATTGTTACTTTATTATTAAATGGCAGTTCAAATCCAGCTTTAGCGGCTTTCTCCACAAGGTTATCCCCAACTTTTAATGGAGATTGAACACTGTAAAGCTTATAGGTTTCACCCTTCATTTTTACTTGTGAGCCCGGGACAACATTTGTGCGATCAACAGGGATTGAGGTGTCATAATGTGCACACCCCATAAAAAATAAAAATAATATAACTAATAAGATCTTCATTAAGTTTCTCTTTCAAAAGTTTTTAGTAAAATACAAACTTAAATCAACACAGGCAACCAAACAAGAGGAATCAATTACTACTTTTAATTTTAAGTTTTGTTTACCATCACCTAACAAAAGATGATGGTAAAACTTAGAACCATAATTACTACTGACCTTGCCCTAATGAGTAGCCCGGCTTAGTGTCAAAAAGATATAAGTTCTCAGTTTTGATCACATCCACACCTTGCTCATTCAGTGTTATCAGTAATTTATAAATCTCTGATGTGTTAGGTTGCTTATCAAACTTAAAGCGACATCTCCAATGGTCTGTGCAAAATGTATGTGGATTTCCATTGGGATAAACCTTAACACCACGGTTAGTGATCATTTGTAGTTTTAAGTCATGATTTTCAGCAGCCTTGTTTAAGGTTACAGCTAAAGCCTCTGGGTCACGATTGTCTTCACAAACAAAAATATCCACGCCGTCGATTTCTTTTTTTTGTTTTTTAAACTCTTTGGTTTTAATTTCTACAGGCTTACTACCTTTAATGACCTTTTTAGGCTTTAAAAACTTAGGCTCATCACCCAATCGGTTAATAACCTCTTTAGTGAATTCCTCTGTTTTTGCGACAATTTTACTATGCTCTTGGCTAAAAATGTCTTTTGTATGTACACCGTCTTCTAATGTTTTTAACCATGCATTTTCAACTCTAGCCGCAATGTCGTTTTGCCCTAAATGGTTTAGCATCATCACACCGCCCATTAGTAATCCGCTCGGGTTGGCAATCGACTGTCCTGCAATATCTGGAGCTGAGCCATGAATAGCCTCAAACATAGCACAGTGTTCACCAATATTACTTGATCCAGCAAGTCCTACAGACCCTGCAATTTGAGCTCCTATATCACTTAAAATATCACCATAAAGGTTTGGTAAAACAACCACATCAAATATCTCTGGGCTGTCTGCAAAGCGAGCCATACCGATATCTACAATATATCTGTCAGCTTCAATGTCTGGGTACTCTTTAGCCACCTCATTAAACACTTCATGAAAAAGTCCATCGGTAAGCTTCATAATATTATCTTTCACCATGCATGTGACTTTTTTGCGGCCATTGTTTTTAGCATACTCAAAGGCATATCTGACGATTTTTTCAGAACCTGGGCGTGAAATTAATTTTAAGCACTGATAAACTTCTTGGGTTTGACGGTGTTCAATACCTGCGTAAAGATCTTCTTCATTTTCACGAATAATTACAGAATCTATGGTTTCATGTTTTGAGTGAACAAAAGGTGTTAAAGTTTTAATCGGACGAACATTGGCAAAAAGCCCTAAGGTCTTTCTGATGGTCACGTTCAAACTCTTATAACCGCCACCCTGAGGAGTGGTGATAGGAGCTTTGTAAAAAACTTTATTATTTACAATTTTATCCCAATCTTCATCTTTTAGACCGGAGGTGTAACCTTGTTTATAGACCTTCTCACCAATCTCAATAACATCTTCATCAAAGACGGCTCCCGCCTCTTTCAGGATCGTTAACGACGAATTCATAATTTCTGGACCAATGCCGTCACCATAGGCAACTGTAATTTTCTGTTTCATATGACCTCCTAGAGGGTGAATCTATCTTGCTTTTTATACTTCGGTAAAATATATAATACTTATATTATTAATATAAAAAAGAGATATATAGTGGAATGGATAAATTTCAGGCATTTGTACGCATTTTGGATGGTTTGTAAACATTCAGGTTTTAGTCGTGCAGCCCATAAAATGAATGTGTCACAGTCGGCCATCAGCGAACAGGTTTCACAACTTGAGAGCCACTTTAATAAAAAGCTTTTAAACCGCTCGACAAGAAGCCTTGAGCCCACCTACGAAGGTGTTCAAGTTCTGTCATATGCAGAAAGCATTTTTCAAAACAGTCGTGAGTTAAATCTTTTACTTAAAAATGAAAACAATGATATTCAAAAACGTCAACTTAACCTTGGAGTGGTTGGTGGTGTTTCCAGGAACTATATTTACAGGCTGATCTCTCCCATCTTAAACACTTATAAAGCCATAACTATAAACGTGATCACAGGGTCTTTCACTGAACTCACCAAGCAGTTAAAAAGGTATGAATGTGATTTAATTGTGGGGTTAGAGCTTCCGCATAAAAAAGATTTAGATATATTATCCTACACAAAAATTGGACATAGTCCTCTTTGTATTGCTGGAAAAGAAATAAAGAACTTAAAAGAAAATATAAATTTCTATAGTTTCAAATATCCCCATGAAATAGATGTTACTAAAAATATAGTGCCTAAGAATCTTAGAGAAAAAATCACACATAAACTTTTTACTGACGATATACCACTGCTTCGTTTTTTTGCGAACGCCAATGACTCTTTAGTCCTGATTCCTGAAATAGGCATTCATGAAGACATTCAATCTGGCACACTTAAACGCATTGCTATTGAGGATTTATCAGATATTAACATTTATGGAATTTATATAAAGAATAATCCCGCCAGTCAGTTAATACTTGAAAGTATAAAAACAAATAAGCCCATCAAAAAGTTTTTTGACTAAAAGATTGTTTTTTTGATTTCCCCTTGTATTTCCTATAGGGCATTGAGATATTTATAAGATGTCTCAATCAATGCTTCGTGGCTCTGTTAGTGCCGGATTATTAAAACTCTCTATACCGATTGTTCTAACCAATATTTTACAATCAACCTATCACTTGATTGATATGTTTTGGGTCGGACGAATTAGCTCTCAGGCGGTGGCTGCCGTGGCTATGTCTTTTCCTATGATATTTTTATTAATTTCGATGGGAGCTGGGTTTGCCATTTCGGGCACTGTTTTGGTGTCACAGTTTTCAGGCAAGGGTGATCAACAAAGAGTGAATGAATATTCAGGACAAACCTTACTTGTCACTGGTGTTTTTTCATTAGTGTTTTCAGTGCTTGGGTACTTTGCCACACCTTTTATTATTTCTATGATGGGCTCAGAACCTAACGTCACCAAAATGGCCACCAGCTATTTACAAATTTCTTTTATTGGCTTGTTTTTTATGTACTCCTATATGATGTTTCAATCGCTGTTTCGGGGCATTGGAAATGTAAAGCTCCCCTTTATACTTGTGTTTATAGCTGTGTGCTTTAATTTCTTTTTAGATCCAATACTTATCCATGGTTATGGCCCTTTTCCAAAGCTAGGTGTTGATGGGGCGGCTTATGCCACAATCATCACACAAGGTTTTGCCGCAATACTTGGATTGTTTTTTATGTTTCGAGGACTATCCGGAATACACGTTCGCCCCAGAAACTTAAAACCGGTTTGGAAAGATGTAATTAAAATCATCAACCTAGGACTGCCCGCCTCTGCGGAACAATCAACCAGAGCGCTTAGTATGTTGGTCATTATGTTTGTGGTCACAAGCTTTGGTGTGATTGGAACTGCCGCTTACGGGGTTGTTGCCAGAATTTTGAGTTTTATCATAATACCGGCACTTGGCTTTTCAATGGCCACATCTACTATGGTGGGGCAAAACATTGGAGCCGGACTGAATGAAAGAGCCTTAAAGACGGCTAAGCGAGCCATGCAAATGATTTTTACCGTGTTAACGGCTATTGGTGTTGTGTTGTTTTTTGCATCCGGTTTTTTGATGAATATTTTTGTGCCCAACGACCCCATCGTTCAAACCGAAGGGGCCTACTTTATGAAAGTGATTGCTTTTACCTTTGGACTCATTGGAATCCAACAAGTAATCAGTGGAGCCCTAAGAGGAGGTGGCAGTACAATACTGGCTATGATATTAGCCATGGCCTCATTATGGATGTTCCGCTTTCCTCTGGCTTATATACTCTCTTATCACACCACTCTTGGAGTAAAAGGTGTTTGGTGGGCCTTTTGTATTAGCAACATCACAGGTGCAATAATTTCTTTTGTCGTATTTCAAAGGTCCAACTGGATCAAAAACTTTACAACGGACTTTACTCCAACAGGAAGAAGAGCGATTCAGCAAACGATTAATAGAAAGTATTAGTTATTTGTTTTTAAATAGTTTGGTGGCGGCACCAACATTCCAAAGTTTTTGGCACCTTCTTTAGTTTTAACTTGATGATGATGAGCATGAGCAAGGCGGATGGCATAAACATATTTATTGTTGACGTTAAACCACTTCCACCTTCTGTGAATGATTATTTCATGAACTAAAAAATAAGCTAGTCCATAAGCTGTCACACCGAAACCCGCGCCTTCAATAATAGGCCAGTTGTAGATACCACCAAATAAAATGGCAAAAAAACTAGGAATGGCAAACATCAAAGCAAAAAAATCGTTTTTTTGCCACTTTCTGTCTTTTCTAATAATGTGATGATCTTCATGTAAGACCCACAAAAAGCCATGCATAACATATTTGTGTAACCACCAAGCAACAAACTCCATGGCTAGAAATGAAACTAAAAAAGAAGTTATCCACATTACCCAAAAATTCATACTAGCAATATAACTAAAAGTTTAGTGGCTTACTAGCCTAAATTTGAATTAATAATAATAGACAGCACTTAGACTAATTACCGCATTGCTAAATTCAACATATTGTTTTTAGTCAGGTTTTAAATATAAACTGATGCAAACTAATAAAAGGAGAGACTTATGAGAGTATTAACTCTGTGTTTATTTGCCTTACTTACGGCCTGTGCTGGTATGGAAAAAAAATCTATCAATTATGATGTAGAAGGACAAAATCACGAAGGCTTTATTGCCAGCGGAGCTAAAGAAGGTGAAAAAAAACCTGGTGTGCTTATTGTACATGAATGGTGGGGTCACAATGACTATGCAAAAAAACGCGCAAAAATGTTAGCAAAACAAGGATATGTGGCCATGTCGATTGACATGTATGGTGATGGAAAAACCGCGAGTCACCCCAAAACAGCCGGTAAGTTTGCCCAAAAAGCAATGGGTGATTTTCCTCTAGCTAAAAAGCGATTTGAAAAAGCTTTAGAGATTTTAAAATCCAGAGATGACTTAGATACAGATAAAATTGCTGCAATTGGATACTGCTTTGGTGGTGGTGTTGTTTTAAATATGGCACGCTCTGGAGTGGATTTAGATTTGGTGGCCTCTTTCCATGGCTCGCTGGACAGTCAAATAAAAGCCGATAAAAAAACATTTAAACCAAAGGTGTTAGTATTTAATGGAGCTGACGACCCGATGGTAAAAAAAGAAAGCATAAACAGCTTTAAAAAAGAAATGAAGACTGCAAAAGTTGATTATGAGTTTTTTAATTACGAAGGTGCCAAACATGGATTTACAAACAAAATGGCTGATAAAAAAGGCAAAAAGTTTGATCTCCCATTGGCATATGATAAAAAAGCGGACAAAGATTCTTGGGAAAAATTATTAGCAGAGCTTAATACATTATAAATTTAAAGCGGATCTGTTTCGCAGATCCGCTTTAAATTGATTACCTAACTTATTTAGATTTTTTGCCTTTTTTACCTTTTTTCATGTCATCGCCGCAGCCACAACTTTTTTTAGACTTCATATAGGCACGCTTTTCTTCTTTGGTCACTTTACCATCTTTATCAGAATCCATTTTTTCAAATTTATTTGTGTGATAAGTGTTGAACTCTTTTTCAGAAACAGCACCATCGTTATCTACATCCATCATTTGCCAATGTTTTTTATGCTGTTTGTGGTGTTTTTTGCCATAGTGAGAGCAGCCCACTGAAAAAAACGAAGCAATAATTAAAGTTGCAAGTAGTGCTTTCATTAATATCTCCTTTTAATGATATTTTGTTTGTCTGACTATTTTAAAAGTTTTTTTAAAGAATGAAAGCTATTTTTATTTTTTAGACCTTTATTGTGTTACCCAACCACCATCAATTGGTAAAACCTGACCAGAAATATAACTGGCTTGATCTGAGCATAAATATAAGATAGCAGAAGACACTTCTTCGGGATCACCTAGACGCCCTAATGGAACTCCTTGCGACAAAGCCTTTTCCTCATCTTGATTATTATGAGTAATACGATCCAACATAGGCGTTTTAATTGGCCCCGGGCAAATGGCATTCACTCTTAAGTTTTGATTGGCATATTCAAGTGCTGCATTTTTAGTAAGACCAATCACGCCGTGTTTACTTGCCACATAGGCCGGCAGTCCAGCAAAACCAACAAGACCGGCTATGGAAGACAAATTTACAATTGATTTTGTACCTTTGGCTTTGAGAATTTCTGGTATTTCGTATTTCATTGATAAAAACACACTGGTTAAATTTACCTGCATCACATTGTTCCAATTTTCAATGGAACACTGATCAATGTGAGCAACAGTTCCCTCGATGCCTGCATTATTACAAGCTATGTTCAATTGTCCATACTCTTCAATAATATTTTGAATAAGATTTTTTATGTCCATTTCTTTTGAAACATCACATTTAATAAATATAGACTCACCTTGATCTTTATTAATAAGGTTGACTGTTTCATGAGCCTTATCTGCATCAATATCTGACACAATTACTTTAGCACCAGCTTTACCAAAATCCACAGCAACCTGGCGACCAATTCCCATTGCAGCCCCTGTTACAAGTACGACTTGGTCCGTAAAATCAAATTTTGCTTTCCCCAAAAAATTCTCCTTTTTAAAAATCATAAAAAAAAGGCAGTGGCGCATCAAGTATTTTTATGTACTTAATGGTTCCGCTGCCTTTGGGTTTAGAACCTGCCATTGGGATTTCCCCAGACCGGCTCAAGAGCTGGCATTTCAATTAAGATATTCCTTTTTAAAACTACACTTAAGTTTTTTATGCTCTATACATACATGCAGTCTTAAAAGTTGACCTTTAATTTAGTAATCAAGAGTATCTTCCTAATTACCACCACAGGAGTTATAAATAACTCGACTCCAGAGACTCTCGCCCTTTTACAGGCTTAGCAGCCTCAACTGCCCCACTGGTTAGAATTGGCCGTTGATTTTGTTGGCACCAAATTAATATCAGCACCAACTTGTTCAATAGCCTTTACAGAAGTTAGAGCCCTTCTGTGACCAACAAGTGGTTCCGAGCTTTTATTGCGCATCATTCAGAGCATGTCGTCCTTTGACCTTCTAAAGAGGCTGATGGTTGCCTACAACTAATCTTCACCATCAGTATGAGTCTTCGCTTTTAATTGCTCGACCCTCTTTGAGCCATCTGTCGTTCGTTCCCAACAGATATAACTTAAGGCTTTACCGGTTCGCATTTGCTACAACCTACTCCTTTGCCTGCAATGAGAACGAACATTCTCACTGCATTGTCAGTCCGCATTTACACTTTAAGTCACCTTAATGTGTAAGGACTCAGGCTAAAAGGCTCATTAGTTAATTGCCTTTACAGGACTTTCACCTGTTTGATCTGCAACTAGCTTCGCTACAATCTTTAAAGTAACACTTTATTAAAAAAATAAGATGTATGTTTTGTTTAAATAATATTTAAATTTCTACAACAATATCTAAAAAGGACATACATTCATGCCCTTTTGTACTTTTGGGCGATCAAGTATTGTTTTTTTCCATCTCATTACGTTTTTAAATTTCTGTAGTTCTAATATGTCATCAGCTTCATAAAATCGGCTTAAACAATCAACCCATGGCATGGTTGCAAAGTCGGCAATTGTGATCTCTGTACCCATAATAAAGTCTCTATCAGCAAGTCTTTTTTCTAATACACCAAGCAGTCTTTTAGTCTCATTAGCGTAACGCTCAGTAGGATATGGATCATCACATTTATCTTTTGCGTATTTGTAAAAGTGCCCGAATTGACCAAACATAGGACCAACTCCAGCCATTTGAAAAAACAGCCATTGAAGTGTTTCATTTTTAATAAATGAGTCTGTAGATAAAAACTTTCCAGACTTTTCAGCCAAATAGAGTAAAATAGCCCCTGACTCAAAAACGCTAAAGTCTTTACCGTTATTGGCCTTTGGGTCCACAATGGCTGGGATTTTTGAGTTGGGATTGATTTTGATAAATTTATCTGTAAATTGTTCATCTTTTGTGATGTCAATTTTATGTGGTACGTACTCTATTTCCATTTCTTCTAATGCGATAGATACTTTTTGACCATTGGGAGTGGCTAAGGAATAAAGCTGTATCTTTTCTTTCATAGAATATGCTCCTTCTTTAAAATTTCATCTGTAAATGTAAGTACTATTAATGTTAATGTAAAATGAAAATTAGTTTTATATAATTAACTTAAAAATCGTTGAGGACTTATGAGTAGTGATCAAACAATTTTTAACAGCGTTCCAAAGTTTACCTATAAAGAACCCGTTCCAGAAATTAACTCAGAAGAGTTTGAAAAAGTTGTGCGAAGTCGAAGAAGTGTTCGAGTCTTTAAAGACACTCCTATTCCAGAAGACATCGTCAACAAATGTTTAGACCTTGCCCTTATTGCACCAAACTCTTCTAATTTACAGCCATGGGAGTTTTATTGGGTGAGAAATAAAGAAAAAAAACAGCAGCTTGTAAAAGCCTGTTTTTCGCAACCAGCCGCAGAAACAGCACAAGAGCTTTTTGTTGTGGTAGCAAGAACAAAAACTTGGAAGCGACATGCTCGCCAAATGTTGGATCTTTTTCACTCTCAAAGCACAGCTCCACCAAAGGCTGTATTTCACTACTACAAAAAAATTGTCCCAATGGTTTACTCTTTAGGATTTTTAAATATATTGGGTTTTTTAAAGTCAATTGCATTTAGTGTAATAGGCCTATTCCGTCCAGTTCCCAGAGAGCCTGTTAACAAAAGTGAGCTCAAGCTATGGGCTGTTAAATCAACGGCTCTTGCCTGTGAAAATTTAATGTTAGCCTTTAGAGCCTACGGTTATGACACTTGTCCTATGGAAGGTTATGATTCAAAAAGGATTAAAAAATTGCTAGAGCTTCCTAAAGACGCTACAGTTGTTATGACCATCTCTGCTGGAGTAAGAGACGATAAGGGAGTTTATGGGCAACAAATTCGCTTTTCTAAAAATCAATTTGTTAAAGAGGTTAATACATGAGTGATTATAAAGAGGTCATAGAGTTTTGGTTTGAGCAGTTAGAACAGTCTGATTGGTGGAAAAAAGATGAAAAGTTAGATAAAACCATTAAAGATCGCTTTTTAAAAACTCATACTGCAGCCATTCATTGTGAACTCTATCATTGGCGAAGTGATCAGCTTGGACGCTTGGCTGAAATTATTGTGATTGATCAATTTTCCAGAAATATTTATAGAGACAGACCAGAGTCTTTTTTATACGATAATCTTGCCTTAGCTTTATCGCAAGAAGCCGTCAGCGGAAATCATGATACAAATCTAACAGCTCAACAAAAAGCTTTTTTATATATGCCCTATATGCACAGTGAATCTAAAATAATTCACGAACAAGCTCTTACACTTTTTAACCAACCGGGGCTTGAAACCAACCTAGACTTTGAGCTTAAGCATAAGGTCATTATTGATCGTTTTGGAAGATATCCACATCGAAATAAAGTGCTTGGACGGCAAAGTACAAAGGAAGAAATAGAGTTTTTAAAAGAACCTAACAGCTCTTTTTAAAAGCATCATCAAGTAAAAAACAATATCTCAAAAAACAAAAAACTATCGTAAATTAATCTTGTAATAAGTAAGGCATCTTTGTTTCAGGATCAAAGGCGGCTGAGGTTGGCGCCACTTTATAAACCTCTTTACCATTGGCGTATAGCCATATATTGACTCTATAACGTGGTACCGGCTTATAATAAAAACTCATATGATTTTTATATAAAATTTCTTTAAGATAAGAAATATCCAAAACGCTTTCTTCAGAATAATTATAAAAAGCTGTTGCTACTTTAAAAAATATTGGTTCATGCAATCTGTTCGCCCAACCTATGGCATATTTTGTGTCATTTAATGTAATTGATACTTGGCTCATACACTCTTTGTTTGGTTTAAAAATCCCATCAATGTATAAGTGTTTGGCTTCAGTTAAGCTGACCACAACTTCTTGTACATCTTGACTAACATTTTGATAGGCCACGTCCAATTCATAATCTACATAATTGTCTACATATTCTGCTGTATCACCAATGACAAAGCTTTCATGTCTACAGTTTTGAACTAAATCTGCCTTCACTGCTATTTTATCTTTAGGGATAGAAAATCTTAACTCAAAAGGATGTGCCACAGTGCTCGCAGCCTTTAAAAGTGATGGGAATAAAAGAGTTATCAGTACAAGTTTTTTCATAGCTCAGCCATATAATTTTGTTATCAATCTAACAAGTCTTTTTTAAAAAAGATGATTTTATAACACTTCTAGGATTTCGTACTCTTTAAGTTCACCTTTAGTATGAAAATCAAAAAAATCACCTTGTGTCTTCTTTTTAAGGAGCTTTCCCAGTGGTGATTCTAAAGTTAAACTATAAAGTGTTAACCCATCCACGTTAATTTTGATGCCACCTTCACAAGGTGTGATTAAAAACCATTTACGCTCCTCGCCATCAACTTCTAAATGGATCAAGGCAGTGCTTGTGATTGGTGTGTCTTGATTAAAATCAGTAATTTTAAGAGCTTTTAGTCTTTCAATATTCTCCATCAATTCTGTAGCTCTTTTAGCCTGAGCACCTGCCAAATAGGAGGCCTCTAAGCCCCTAGTGTCATATTTATTTTCAGCCTTTGACTCTTCATTGGTGGCTGCTTCTTTAGCATCAAGGGCTGATTGCTTTAAAACATTAAAACGGCCCTGTAACTCATTGATTAGACTTTGAAAAATACTTTTTTTATCCATAGATTCTCTTTTGTACTGAATACACTCAATGTGCAATATAATTTTTTCTATTCTGAATTATTTTTGAAGTTTGTCGTAATTTTATAAATTTATACTAAAACTGATAAGCCAAGGAGGCAATTTATGAAATTACTATTTATATCCACACTACTCTTTTCATTTCCATCATTTGCAGACATGACCTGTGATGTGACTAAAAAGGTGTCTAGCAACACCAATTATGAACAAACCATAACTCAATTAGTGCCTTATGAGAATCCCAGCGCACAGATCGTTCACAGAGTTGAGGTGGACAACATGTACTTCTCGGTTCGTCGCACGGGAGAAAATGACTATTTAGCTATAGTTTCCGAAGGCCCAGACTACACACACGGTACAACTGTTAAATCTGGTTTTACGGAAAGAGACTTAATGCGTGTGACCTTTGTTTTTCAAAACACAGTCTACACACTTAAATGTAATAAATTATAATTTTATTACCAGTTTGTGTATTTTAACACAAACTGGTCTTCAAACGCTTGAATGCTTAGCTCACCATCAGAATTTTGATAAAAATACTCATCATTATTAGAATAAAACTTTTCATAAAGCTCTAAGGCTTTAGCTCCTCTAAAACTGCACTTTATCTGCTGTTCAGATTTATTTATCAAACAGTCTGAAGACCTTTTTACGGTTATATTGCAAAAAAATTGCTTATTGCCTTGATCTGCACAAACGATCGTTAAATTTTTATTCAAACTTTCTATTTTTTTCCCTAAACCCCCAATTGAGTTTTTAGGTGGAACATTCATCCCCTGAAATAACTTTTCCGGCGAGGGATCATCTTCTTCCATAAAAGCTTTGGTCTTCATGTTTACCATCGCCTGAGCCCCGGTTATTGGAAAATAGGCCTCTGTTTTTGCCATAACTGAAGATGAAAAAAATAATACAATAATTGTTACATATACTTTCATACTTACCCCTTCATAGACCTAGTAAAACACAAATTTTTATCAGTCGTAATCATGCTCATACCAATCACAGACATAAGTCTTGTGGTTAGTACTTAATATTTTGTCGAGTTTTCTTAATTTCTGATCTGGACTTTTTATCTTTTAATCGTTTTTCTTTAGCAGCTCTTGTAGGTTTTGTTTTTTTCCGTTTAGGGGCAACGTATAGAGCTGATGATATAAACTTCTTAAACTTCTGAATGCAGTCATGTTTATTTCTGTCTTGAGATCTAAACTTATCGGAATGTATGACCAGTCTACCATCATTGGTTAAGTTTAGTTTTTTGAGTAGCAGATCTTTTACTTCCTCATTAACACTATGACTGGCAGAGACATTCCAAGACAAAATGACCTTAGTATTAGTTTTATTCACATTTTGCCCACCTGGGCCTGAGCTTTTGGCAAAAGAAATGTCTAATTCATTTTCATTAATTGATATTTTTTTATTAATACGTATATTCATAACAAATCATTCTTTAGGTAAGGGAGTGAGCCCCACTTCATTTATAACTTTTGGGAATTTTTTGTTTTTCCAATCAGCCTTTGCTTTTTCAATATCCTCTTTATTAGATGACACGAAATTCCACCAAATGTGTCTTTTCTCTTCAAAACCTTGACCACCAAAAAGCATAAACTTTGCAGTGCTCAATTTAGTTTGAATACAGAATTCATTATTAAACACAATCATATCATATTTGTTATATTCCACACCTTCAATTTCAACAGTGCCATCAATTATATAAATGGCCGCCTGATGGTCGTGTTTTAATTTGTGATTCAAAGTGCTTTGCTCGTTTAAAACTACACTTGTATAAAATAAATCTGAATACACGGGGACGGGAGAGGTTGCATTTTCGAACTTACCCGCAATAACTGTGATTTCTGAATCTTTAGTTTTAATTTTTGGTAAGTCATCTGACTTGCAATGATAAAAGCTGGGCTCAATGGACTCTTTTTCTTTTGGCAAAGCCAACCAAAGCTGAATGCCCTCTAAAACACCATGTTCAAGAGACCTTTCACTATGTACAATTCCTTTACCTGCTGTCATCCAATTCACTTCACCAGGACGTATCTGTTGTTCGTTTCCTAAGCTGTCTCGATGAAGAATTTTTCCACTAAACAACCAAGTTATGGTGGCAAGTCCTATGTGTGGATGGGGTAATACAACAAGCTGTTTATCCTCTTTAAGCTCGACCGGGCCCATATGGTCCCAAAAAATAAATGGACCTACCATGCGCCTTTTCATATAAGGCAGTAGTCTTCTTATGGGAAAGTCCTCCCCTAACTGCTTATTTCTTGCTGGAATCACTAATTCTATTGAGCTCATAAACTTTATCCTTTTTGAAAGCCTACCTTAGATCATGGCTGACTGCAGTATTTAAGTGGCTCAAAGAATAAAAAAATGTTAGTTTTCCCACAACCAGAAGGGGAAATATATGAGTGAACCAAAAACCATTTACTTAAAAGATTATCAGGCTCCTGACTTTTTTATCAAAACAGTCGATATCACTTTTGACATTGAAGACAACAAAACTACTGTCACCGCCATTAGTGAGGTTGAAAAAAACAAAGATGCAAATTCTGACTCAAACCAACTTGTCCTTCAAGGCGAAGAGTTAAAACTGATTCATGTGCAGATTAATAATAAGGACTTTAGTGATTATAAAATTGAAGGTGAAAGTTTAATTTTAAATAATTTGCCTGAAAGCTTTACTTTAAAAATCATTAACGAAATTGAACCAGATAAAAACACAGCTTTACAAGGGCTTTATAGATCTGGAGATATTTTGTGCACTCAAAATGAAGCTGAAGGCTTTAGAAGAATCACTTACTTTCTTGATCGTCCAGACGTGATGGCCACTTATACAACCACAATTATTGCTGATGAAAAAAAATATCCTATTTTACTTTCGAACGGAAACCTTATTGAAAAGAACAAAGCTTCAGATGGAAGGCATAGTGCTAAATGGCATGATCCTCACCCTAAACCAAGTTATTTATTTGCTCTAGTAGCTGGAGACCTTGGAAAAGTTGAAGACAGTTTTACAACTAAGTCTGGCAAAAAAGTAAAGCTTGAGATTTATGTGGACCATGGAGATGAATCCAAAGCCACCCATGCCATGGAATCATTAAAACAGTCCATGAAATGGGACGAAGAGGTTTATGGCCTAGAGTATGATTTAGATGTTTATATGATCACCTCAGTTCATAGCTTTAATTCTGGAGCTATGGAAAATAAGGGTTTAAATATTTTTAACTCTAAACTTGTTTTGGCAGATACAGAAACTGCCACAGACCAAGACTATCACAACATTCAGTCTGTTATTGGCCATGAATACTTTCATAACTGGACCGGAAATAGAGTCACTTGCAGAGATTGGTTTCAGCTTTCTCTAAAAGAAGGTCTAACTGTTTTTAGAGACCAAGAGTTTAGCTCTGATATGACCTCAAGAGCCGTTTGCCGCATTAATGATGTGAACCGCTTAAGAACCAATCAGTTCG
Organism: Bdellovibrionales bacterium; assembly: GCA_022450595.1. Taxonomy (GTDB): domain Bacteria; phylum Bdellovibrionota; class Bdellovibrionia; order Bdellovibrionales; family UBA1609; genus JAKUPT01. Next base: position 17,577 of record JAKUPT010000017.1, on the reverse strand, counting down.
CAGAAGACAGCGGACCGATGGCTCACCCTGTAAGACCTCAGTCTTACATTGAAATTGATAATTTCTATACCCTCACCGTTTATGAAAAAGGGGCTGAAGTGGTTCGAATGATTCACACCCTACTCGGAGCTGAAACCTTTAGAAAAGGTATAGATAAATACTTTGAGCTCTTTGACGGACAGGCCGTAACCACAGATGATTTTGTGCATGCCATGGAGCAAGCCAGTGGTAAAGATCTGACTCAATTTAAAAGATGGTATGATCAGGCTGGCACACCGGAAATTACTTTTCAATCAGAGTTTAAGGACAATACTTACACTTTACATATTGAACAAACATGCCCTGAAACACCTGGGCAAAAGCAAAAGCAACCATTTCATATTCCTATCTCAGTGGGGCTTTTGGACTCCCAAGGGCAAGATATGATCCCGACTCAAGTTTTAGAATTAAAACAGCAAAAGCAAAGTTTTGAATTTGAAAATATCAAACAGGAGCCTGTACTGTCTTTACTTAGAAATTTTTCGGCCCCTGTAAAAGTTAAAACCCCTCAAGCCGAGCAAGAGCTTTTATTTTTAATGGCTCATGACTCTGATGCCTTTGTAAAGTGGGAGGCGGGGCAAAAGCTGGCATTAAAAAACTGGTACGATATTTTAAGCCAAATTCAAAACAACAAGGAGCTCTCGGTTTCAAAAGACTACATTCAAGCTTTTAATTCTATTTTAGAAAATAAAAAGCTTGATTCTATGCTTGTCTCTCAACTCTTGGCTTTGCCAGATTATGAGTATGCTATGCAGGGACTTGATAATATTAACCCCAGTCATTTACATACAGCCATTGAGTTTATTTACAAAAATATTGCCAGCACTTTTGGTGATAAAATTTTAACTATGTATAATGATTTAAACTCTAGCAACACTACAGCTCAAAACTCAGATGTTGTAGGACAAAGGCAGCTTCGCAATCAATTGCTTGGAATTTTGAGTCGTGAGCCTAGTGTAGACATCAATAAATTGGCTTATCAACAGTATGACCAAGCTGAAAACATGACTGTCAGAATGGGAGCCTTAAATGTTCTAAAGCATCAAGACTCCGCTGAGCATCAAAAAGCTTTTAATGACTTTTATCAAAAATTTCATAACGATACTTTGACTATCGATAAATGGTTTCAATTGCAGGCAAGCTCTCGTCGTGAAGACACCTTAGAGAAGATTAAAAGCTTAGAGAATGATCCCGCTTTTAATATCAAAGTGCCTAACAAATGTTACTCCTTATTCTGGATGTTTGGGCGCGCCAATCCATTGCGTTTTCATAATGAATCAGGTGCCGCATATCAATATTACGCCGACAAAGTTTTGCAGATTGATAAACTCAATCCAAGTGTTGCAGCTAGAATTGTAGGGGTTTTTAACAACTGGAAACATTTTGAACCCACAAGGCGTGAACATATGAGACAACAACTTGAACGAATTAAGGCAGAAAAAACTCTGTCCAAAAACACATATGAAATTGTTAGTAAAGCTTTAAACTAAAGTAAAATTTAAAAATATAAAATGGCCTGTATGTCTATTATTCCATACAGGTCGTTTTGTATTGATACATCCACTTTTAACTTTGTCTCAAAATTGGTCAAAGTCTTGAATTAAATTCTGATTCGTTAAGTATTGTTAAAGCCTCTCCCGATAAGCTTAACGTAAACTTAATACTTATCGAGAATTTATGTTTAGAACGTTTTGTATATATTTATTATTACTAAGCTTAACCGGATGCCTTAAAAAGGGATCTGATTTCTCATTTGTAGAGGGCTCCACTGATAATACACAAGAGTCTCAACCTGGTAATTCTGCCATCGAATTTGATCCTGTGAGCTGGGACTTTGGCCCGCACGCCTCTTACAGTGGAAGCGAATCTAAAGTTATTACGATTTCTAATAAATCAAAAAACAATGTTTTAATCACTGCTATCAATGGTGAAAACGATCATTTTACAGTTAAGTCTGACAGCTGCAGCAAATCTCCGGTGGTATTTAAGCCCAATGATGCTTGCACGATAACCATTGAATTTAGTCCTCAGGAACCGGGAAACTTATCCACTACCTTTAATGTGCTCTACACAAGAGTGGATTCAGAAGACTCTTTACAAAAAAGTTTAGGACTGTCTGGCCAAGGGGTTTCACCGATCAACTTTGGAGGCATTCAGTCTATTGATAATATCTCACACAACTCTATGCGCCTGAATTGGAATGCTTCTACTGATGCAAAATCATTTATGGTTTTTTCTGTGGATAACCAGGGAAGTCTTAATTACCAAAAAACCATTTCAAACACTGGTGGTAATGTGACCTCAACAGTGATGGATAGCCTCACTCCCAGCTCAAGCTACACTTGGCGAGTGCGAGCCATTGATGCTCTTGGTAATCAAGAAACCAACAATATTGATGAGACCGCAAACACCTTAGTGAACAATGCCCCATCATTGAACCCGATCACACTTTCAAATATTTATACCGGGCAAGTGGTCGATGCTAACGACATAGATGCTAACAATGCCGCTTTAAATAACGACATTGACTCGGACGGAGACCAAATTAGTTACACCTGCAGATGGGACCAATCCATCAACTCTTCAATGGATGGCTCGGCTCAGTCTTGCAGCAACTTAATCAATGAAGGCGGAGGCTCTCCAACTTTTGGTGTGTTAAACGGAAGACTCTCTGGATGGACTCCTCAACATGCAATGGCAGGTCAAAATATTGAGTTTGAAATTGTGGGGCAAGATCCATACGGGGCCTCTGACAGTATTTATTTTTCAACTACAATTTTAGCCGGAACGCCTCAACCACCTACTGTAACTGGAATCTATGTCACATCTCCAGTGAACGAAAACAATCCTGTTGTGGCAGGTGTGACCCAAGCTGGGTTCACCATTAAGCTTTATAACAACGCAGGCTGTACCGGTTCTGATATTGGATCTGGTACATCTAATGGCGCAGGAAACTTTGCCGTCACTGCCACTGTACCAGACAACGCCATCACTCAAATCTATGCCACTGCGACAAACTCTATAGGAAATGAATCGGGATGCTCTAACTCGTCAGTGACTATAGTAGAGGACTCGGCCCCTCCAAGTCCTACATTGGTCACAGGCTCAATGCCTGCTTCTCCTTCAACAGATTTAACACCTCAAATTGTTGGAACAACGGAATCTAATGCCACAGTCAAAGTTTTTTCAGATGCAACATGCTCAACATTGGTCACAACCTCTTCTGCAGACAACAATGGTGATTTTAGTATTGCTGTCAGTGTGAGTGCTTTTAGTTCTACCATATTTAAAGTCACGGCAACCGATGCCTCCGGTAATGAATCCAATTGCTCTAGCACTTCTGTGACCTATGAATCTTATGCTATAGCAACGGGCGCAGCAGTGCTCTCTAGTACAGAAGCTGTGAGTGGAAGTAATATGAACCCATCTGTCGCTTCTAGTTTAAGATGGAGTGAGTCTTATTATGACAATGATTACTATTCACACTCTTTAACCTCAAATAACGAGCAAGTTCAGGTTTTACAAAATGGCAGTTACTTACTGACATTAAATGTTCCTCTCACACAAGGAACGGCAGATTATGGAAGAGAGACTCCCAAATTTGAAGTCTTTGTAAATAACATTAAAGTGCCCACAGCACTGGCTGAATCCACTTATATTAGAAATGCCAGTGGTCATGAGGAGTCTTCGGCGCATTTGTCTGTTCTTCTTCCTGACCTTACAGCTTCTGATGTCATTGATGTGAGAGCCAGCTCTGGCGCTCCTGATTTAAGTACGGTATTAATAAGTAACAAAGCAAAACTTTATTTAGAGTTTATTGACACCAGCACACGTTCAGTTTTTTCCGCCACGACAACAAGGACAAACAACAGCACTAACTTAAATCAGTCGACAGCTTATCCACTTTTATGGGGATCTAATAAAAAAGACAGCAGTGTTTATACGCATAATAATGCTTTAAACGCAGAAAACATCACCATTGAAGAATCTGGTGATTATTTAGTTTTTGTAAATCTACCTGTCCAATCAAATGTTCAAAGGGCTTCGGTGAGTGTACGCGTAAAACTTGATGGCTCTACAGTCACAGGTGGCTCTGCCCAACAAGGTTATATTCGTGCAGATCCTTCCACAGGAAACGATAAAGCCTCTGTTCACTGGTCAGGCCTTGTAACAAATGTTAATGCCGGCCAGACTTTAACAATCACTACCCAACAACTAGGGGCAGGAGGAACTGTTAATGTCACCTCATCCTACGAAGGTTCGATATATATAGAGAAAATAGATACGTCATCTAATGCACTGTCACTGACTTCAAGTGCACTTTCTAGTGGAGTAAATTTAAATCCAGCCACTGAGAGTACTTGGAGCTGGAGCTCTTTGTTAAATAACATCTATGATAATAGTGTATTTTCTCATAGCACTTCATCGTCAAATCATCAAATCACAGTTTTAAGCTCTGGTGATTATTTACTGGTCTACAATGACTCCATTACATCCAGCGTACAGAGGTCAAACAATATAATTAGCGTCAAAGTAAATGGAGCAGTGGTCGATGGAGCACAAGTAAAGTCCCACTACATACGATCCTCTGGAGGCCACAATCACTCTTCAGGCTCAATGGTTATCTTTTTACGTAACCTTCAGTCCAATGATGTGATCACCCTCACCTCACAAGCTGAAGCTTTAGGTGGCACCGTGTCCGCTTTTGATCCTAGCCTTTTGACCATCATCAAAAAAAGATAACGAGACTCCCGACTAGTTTTGTTGTAGATACCTTAACATTAATAAAGATGATCTATTTAGCTTCCGAACAGTTTGTTAAGGAAGTGTTAAAATGACAAAGATAACTAAATACATTTTTTTATCAACTTTTATAACAGGATGTTCCACCTCATCATTTAATGTGAGTAGTTCTCCTGATAAAGCAGATGTGTTTTTATCTTACAAAGGGCAAAAAGTGGAACGTATTGGAGTGACACCACTTAGAATGAATCAAGCTGACATTAACCTTAATAATTCTGCGCAAATTACCATCAAAAAAGAAGGCTTTGAGAGTCAGTCTTTTTTGTTACCTAAATCTATTATTAACCAAAACATTGAATTAAATGCCAGTCTCGAAGAGCAAAAAACTCCAGCCTCTTGCCAACAACAAACGCAATCGGTTGAAAAGGTCGCTAAAGTTGTGGCGAGATCTCTTTATATGCTACAAACCAAAAATTTTGAAATGGCACAAAGTTTGGTTAAAAATTTAATTTTAGATTATCCAAATTCAGCCACGCTTTGGGGAATACTAGGTAACGCTTACTATATGGACAAACAAACTGTTAAAGCTTTAGAAGCCTATGAGAACTCTTTGGAGTTAAATCCGGAAAGTCCAGAAACACAACGTATGGTCAATAAGTTGAAAGGCCTGACAAGCTCATTGTTGCAAAACAAGGAGGTTTATTAATATGGGTTATCTTTTATCATTATTTATTGCGACTGCCGCTATTTTTGCCTCTTTGTACCATCTAGATCAAGGCCCTGAAAGACTTTGGGATTTTGTGGCATTTGCCATGGTAGTTGGTGGAACCATTGCTGTGGCCGCCGTGGTTCTACCATGGAGCAATTCAAAAGCCATGTTTAAGTATTTAAAAAAGTTAATGATATACTGGCAACCCAGTAAAAAAGCCTTTATTCAAAAAAGTCTCTCAGTGTTACAAAATTTTAGTCTTGGACACTCTAACATCAATTTTAATTTAAACACCATCGAAGACCAGCTACTTAGTGATGGACTTGAATTGATTCATTTAGATTTTAAAGCTGATGAAATTGAAGTGATTTTACATGAAAGATTACAATCGTATTTACAAACTGGAAAGAGTATTTCAAATAGTTTTAGATCCCTTGCAAAGTATCCACCAGCCTTCGGACTGGCAGGAACAGTTTTTGGCTTGGTTGAGCTTATGCGAGCGGTTTCAACTGGGATGCCCGCTCAAGAAACCGGTATTAAAATGGCCATTGCTCTTGTAGCAACACTCTATGGTTTATTGATGGCTAACCTATTTATAAACCCTGCCGGTGAAGCCATAGAAAAGATTGTCAATGAAGAAGAAAAATCAGGCACATTAGCCATTCAATCTATAATGTTAATTGCTCAAGGATCAAACTTATTGCAAGCACAAGAAGTATTAAATAGTTACGTTTCAGTTGATGAAAGAGTTAACATTCTTCAAGGTGAGGCCAGTGCATGATTAAGTTTGTAAATAGGTCACAAAATAAATCTCAACAGCAAGAGGTCGATGAGCATGGCTCGTGGATGATCTCTTATGGAGATATGGTGACTCTACTTCTTGCCTTTTTCGTTTTGTTTTTTACTGTTGATCCTGAAAAAGAGCATATAGAAGGAATGAATTTATCACTTATCACTCAACTTAAGAAATCACGTGACCTAGCCAGTCACTCCGACACTCCGGACTTAAACATTGGCAGTACTGAAAAAGAAATTGGCATTTCAGAAAAGTTAGTGAACCAATGGGGGGCCAAGGTTCACCAGTTAGGTTCAAAAATAATTATTGAATTTCCTAAGATGTCTTTTTTTGAAGTTGGAGACATTAAACCAAGGCCTCAAGCCACAAAAGTTTTAAAAGAGTTTGTGAAAGTCTATCAACCCTATCAGGGGCACTACAATTTAGGGATTCGAGCCTTCACGGATAAAAAGAAGGTGCTTAATAATAAGCACCGTTATAAAGACAATCTTGAATTATCAGCTCTTAGGGCCATTGCTACAATGAGAATTCTTCAAAACGAAGGCATACCTTTAAAGCTTATGCGTCTAGGTGGATATGGTGAGCTTATCATTACTCAAAAAGAGGTTGAGGATCTAAACCAAACACAAATAGATCCTGATGATTTAGCAAGAACGATTATGCTTGTTATAGAACCCAAAAATAAAGAGAGGAAAACATGATGTTTATAAAAAACGTTTTCTACATCTTGATTTTAAGTCTTTTTACCCTTTCTACATATGCACAAGAAAAACACCCCCGTGTGGCTGAGCTTGAAGATAAAATAAAAAATGAAGCTGTGTCTTTTTTTAAAACTCGTTTTCCTGAATTACCTTTTTCAGTAAACGTTGATATTGACCCCTTAAGAAGGCAAACCAACAACTATCTTGAAACTCGCGGAGAAACACTGCCCTATTATGCCCTAGATCAAGAAGAAATAATTGATGAGTGGGATGACCCAGCAGTCTCTTTATACTCTTTGAGAAACAGAGTAAAGTCTATTGCTTTGAGTGTAAAAATGCCTTCAACAATTTCAGATAAAGAAATTGTAGATATAAAAGAGTCTTTGACTAAAAATTTGAGATTATTACCTGCTCGTGACAAAATTGACATTGTTAAAGAAAAGTGGACAATAAACCCGTTTATGAACAGTCTTGTGCTATTAAGTTTGTCCATCTTATTTATTTTTCTCACAGGTATATTTTTAATCATTAAATTATCCATGAAAAGTTTAAATAAATCTATCTCAGAGATATCCAATAACTCTGCAGGAGCTCCGGCTTCAGGATCGATGGATTCCTCTTCAATTGGCAAGCCGATTGAAAATAAAAATACTAAGTCTGAAGATTTTAAATTTAATGATCCAATAAGAACGAAAGAAATTTCTCACGCGCTTGTTGATGAAATTGTACAGTCAAAGTCTTATCTTAACTTGGATAATTTTTTATATCTCCAAGACCTGGTTGAAAAAGATATTGGCACACTTGGTTCACTACTGACATTGTTTCCTATAGACGTTCAAAAACAGTGGTTAGCTTATAGTAAAGATGAAAAATGGCTCGACGGCTTTGATCATCCCGGAGAGGTTACCCATGAAACTTTGAAAACATTAGAGCATATGTGTCGTGTGAGATCTGATCAAGCCAACCCTGAATGGGATATGTTATTAATTCAAATATGGAGATTGGATGATCAGGTAGATAAGGTTTTAAAAAATATTTCACAAGAAGAGGCCTTTGCAATACTATTTTCATTGCCAAAATCTCTTTCTGTGCCAATTGCAAGAAGATTGTTCCCAGGCTCTTGGGCTAGTATTATTGATGAAAGCTTTAAACCAGTTCGCATTGAAAATACCAGAGTTGAAGAAATATTAGCATTAAGCTTAGAGCATCAACCAAAAGTCACTTACAATGATTTTAAAGTTTATCAAAAAGAAAAAGAGCTTCTCAATTATATTGCATATGCTGATGTGGTTGAAGAAAGAGAAATATATGAAGCAAGTCCTGACACATCATTGATTAAAAAGAAGCGTCCTCCTTTTTATAAACTTTTTTCACTTCCAGAGGAAAGCATAGAAGCTATTTATAAGACCTTTAGTATAAACGAATGGTCTTTAGCTTTATTTGATGCTCCAAGAGACTGGCGCGAAAAAATTGAAGCCTTGTTTAATGAAAAAGAAAAGTTTTTATATTTTAATAATTTAAAAAAACTAGACCAGAATCGTCCTGATAAATCCGTTGTTGGAAACATTAGATCTAAAATTGGTTATGAAGTTTTTATGCATGAAAGTGTAAACTTAAATAACCTTAGTGACTCGGAGAACATACATGATGCTGCATAAAGCAGCCCTTATCATTATTATTTCAATGACAGCATTTAATTCATATGCTGACAACTTTGATATACTATTCGGCGCCTATAACCTGTCGGCAAAAACTGATACAGCCAGTGGAAGCTCAAGTAATATTGGTGCATACAAACTTACTTATTCTCACAATCTAGCCCCGCAATTCACCCTTACAGCCGGTTACACTTTAATTATGTCAAAAACTGTTGGTGGTGATTTAAGTTTTGGCTTTGATTTAGGCGGTAATTATTATTTTTTAACCCCATCAGATAGACTTGTCAGTGAAACTAAAAATGCGACTATGACAATTTCAAACAAATTGCGACCCTATGTCGGACTTACCTTTCACCAAAGGCAGTTTCAAAGTGTTAAATCAAATTATGCTGGATTTGGACTGAATGTGGGATCAACTTTTGATGTGAATAAAGATTATGAACTTAAAGCTCTTTTTAGATATATAACTCTATCAGGCCCGCAAAATGCCACAGCCACTGAACTATCTCTTATGCTAGGAATTACTATATTAATTACCGATTAAGTTTTTCACTATAGATTTAGTTGATGCAATCTTGATAAGACTTAATCCCACGGGTCTCTAATCAAATTCTTACAAATAGTTTAAAGAACATGTCTAGCACAAAGTCTATTTATATTGTTTTTTTTCTGTTTAAGACTAGACTGTGCGCCCCTATAAAATATGATTTAATAAAACTAAATTAAAGGGGTTAATCAAAATGTCGATTTTCAAAAAAATTCTTATTGCCATGGTATTTATGGGTTCTGCCGCTCATGCAAGTGTTGGTGTTAATGTTGGTGTTGGCTTTCCATTTTTAGGTCAAGCTGGTGTGAATTATGTGATGTCAGATATGTTTAGCTTTTCAGTGGGCTACAACACTTTGGACCTTAGTTCAGGTGACGCCAGTGTTAAAATCACTATGCCTGAAGCTATGTTTAACTTTCACCCATTTTCTGGTTCATTTTTCTTAGGCGCAGGTGTTGGTCAAAATGACCTTGAAGTTACTGCGATTGAGACCTCAACTAGCACTGAAGTGAAGGCCGAAGTCTCTACCTTAGCAACAATTATTAAAGCTGGCTGGATGTGGGGAATTGATAATGGTGGATTCTGGTTTGGAGTGGACACTTCATTTGTTTCACCGTCAAGCCCAGAGGTAACCATCACGGCTCCCGGTGTTCCAACCTCTTCTCAAGAGTATAAAGATGTTGTTGATGCAGCAGAAACCTATGGTGAAACATCATTTGCTAACATTACTTTTGCAAGAATTGGTTACTTATTCTAAAGAAAACCATGTCGGGCTAAGATGTCTTTCTTAGCCCTCTCATTTTCTCAATTCTATTACCTAAAAAATCCTATAAAGACGTTCTTGAAAAGTACAGCATCGACCATCCACTGTCAGTGGTAAATGGTTGCTCGCTAGAGTACAGCTGAAACTCTCCTTTTGGAGATAGATTACCTAATAAAATCCAATCTTCACCCATTTCACCTAACCGCTTTTGCAATTCATCCATGGAAAAATCATCACTTAAAGTTGTGGATTGAATTTCCCATCCAGAGTCTAAATGCTTGTGTAAAGTTTGAAAGTCTGTGGGAGGTTCAAATGCAAAATATCCTCTTTGTTGTAAGGTTAGCTGTTTTTGCTCTTTATTAGACTGCTCATGAGGAGCTAATTGAAAAGTTCTATGATGTCCAAACTCATGCCCTAAAGCTTTACAAACCAATGCGCTATAGTAGTGGTTATCGGTAGCACAAAGAAGGTAGCTTAAGTGCTCGTGCTCAAGCTCATGCTCGGCATGCTCTGATAACACTTCACCGTAGTATGTCTCTATGCCGTCCATACGAATAGGCTTTAACCGATTATAAGATCCGTCTACAACTAAAACATCAACCTCTAATTTTTTTAGGGCCGATGCTAAAGCATGTGTCCAGCTTGATGCCCCAACAATCATAAGGCCATTTTTTTCCTCAGCGGCAAGCTCAAGTTTTTTTGCAATAGGAGCAAGAGTTAGACCATGAGCAACTACCGTCACTAAAATGATTAAAAAACAAAGTGGTATTAGTATTTCAGCCTCGCCATAACCAGATCTCACCATGGCTGGCCCAAAGATACTCGCAGTGGCTGCAGCAACAATTCCACGAGGCGCCACCCAAGAGAGTAAAATTTTATCTTTTGTACGAATCGAGGCCCCGAGAGTTGCTAACCAAATTGAAAGTGGCCTTATAAAAAACAACACTGCAATAGTAAAAACAAATACCTGCCAATTATTAATTAATTCCAATTGGCTTATTTTTAACTGGGAAGGAATGATAACAAATAACACTGCTAGCAATACTGTGGTTAGATTTTCTTTAAAATCTCTTAAAGGTTCTCTTTCTACCAAATGCATATTTCCTATAACAAGACCCATAACAGTCACTGTTAAAAGCCCGGCTTCATGTTGTATAAGATTACTCCCCCAATAAGCGATCAACACTAAAACCATAAGCATGGGGGCCTTTAAATGTTCCGGAACGGAACCTCTTCGGTAGAGCCAGCCAGTGATCCAACCCCCAATACCCCCGATCACACCGGCGGAAAGTAAAGCCTTGCCGAGGCCCATAAAAATCCCAAACCAACTACTATCTTCAAGGGTAAAATATTGGAATGCCAGGACCGCCAACAACACTCCGATGGGGTCATTGACAATACCCTCCCATTTTAAAAGAGAAGCAGATTCTTTGTTTAGCCTTGCTTGCCGCAATAAGGGCGTGATTACCGTCGGTCCGGTAACAACTAAGATAGCTCCAAGAACTGATGATACCGGCCAGCCCAAGTCTAAAATATAATGTGCACAGAGTGCTCCAATGAGCCATGAAAGTGGAGGCCCAAGTAAGGTTAAGCGGCTCACTCCTCTTCCCACTCGGCGGAACTCACCAAATTTTAAATTCATTCCACCTTCAAATAAAATAATGGCCACACCAAGTCCTATAAGCTCCGTGAATTCAGTTTGATTCATGGTAATGTCAATCACGCCAAAGATAGGTCCAAGCAGTAGCCCCATAGATATAAGAACCACAATGCCTGGCAATCTCATCCTCCAAGCCACCCACTGACTAGCTAAGCCTGCAGAGAGTATAATAAGTACTAAAGTTGCCATATGCATAAATACATTCCTTTAAAAGGATACACTAACATGTTTTTAAAAAACTTGAACGAACAAACACAGTAAAACTGAATAGTTATAAATGACTGATTTTATTAATTAAAAATCTATGGCTCAAAATAACCAACTTTTAATGGTTTTCAAATTATTAATTTTACTAAAAATCAATCGGTTATAATTTCAGAAATAATTTTTCCTGCTGAGGGTGTATGTAAAAATATATTATGTGGACTGTCTTCTAAAATCATAAGTTTTTTGTCAAAAACATTTAATTTGCGATAAAAGTCTTTAATCATGTTTTTAAAGTGTGACCCAAACTCCGTGTTTTCAGCGATAAAAACGCGCATTTTATAAAAATCAGAAATGTATTTAGCTTTTGATAAAGCATTATAATCCATAATTCCTAAATATAGTGAAGCCGCATAATCAAGCTTTAGTGGATCATTTTTATAATGCTCTTTATCTTTTTTAAGCATTTGCTTGAGGAAATGAGTCAAAGAGTGGTTACGAAAGCTTTTATAAAAAGGGTTGATGCTAAAAAATGGATCAAGCCAATACATCATACCCTCATTGTGAAAAGACTTTAACCCTGTATCTAATAAGTGCACTTTACTGATATCCATTCTTTTGGAATAGTTGAGATACTCTGTTAGAAGCCATCCTCCATACGAGTGCCCCATGATCTGAAACTTTTTAGATTTAATGATTTTGTTTTGCTTTAGTTGCTCTAGAGCACTGTCCAAAACAAGAAATAATTCTGATGGTAAGACCTTTTTAAATTTTCCATTTTCTAACTCATGTAAGATAGATGTATGACCTTGCCCTGGAAGTTCTAAAAAAATAACTTTGATACCAGCTTTTGTCATTTGCCGCATAAACTCTGAGTTTTGATCAAAGCGCTCCGCTGTCTGACCAAGCCCTCCAATTAACACCACCTCTTGCTTGACCTTTTGACCGCGACTTGGCTGCCAAACCCTGTAGCGCAAATGAGAAATAATATCTAAACTGGAATCAATTTTTAACCAATGCCCCCCCTGAGACAAAACTTGATGGATTTTATGACTCGGACTTCCTCTTAAACTATGAAAATACTGTGTTAAATTGTGTGGCTGGAAAAGATAGTAACAATTATTAAATGCCCAAAGCTTAGATGTGAAAAGAATAATACAAATCAGCGCGCTTAATTTCCCTAATTGACCCCTCCCCCGAGATTGCCCCAATCAAACACCAAAGATTTATTACTGACCAGCTTATATGTCTTTAAATGTATTTTTTTTATATATGGTTATTATTCGGGAGAAAGTGAAAAGCCTTAAAACTATTTATTAAAACTGAAGTTTTCATGTTATTAAAATTATATGGATAACGATTATATTAATTTGGCTGTAGCTATTTGTATTGGCCTGCTTATTGGTATTGAACGGGGCTGGAACAGCCGTCATAAAATTGAAGGCGAGCGGGTGGCTGGTGTTCGAACATTCAGCCTTATAGGAATATTGGGAGCTATTACTGGTTTTTTCACAAAACAATATGGGATTATTGTTTTTGTGGTTATATTTTTGTCTCTTTCAGCACTAGTGGTGGCAGGATATATTTTATCTGCTAAAAAATCATTTTCAGATAAAGGAATGACCACAGAGATCGCCTCACTCATTACACTTTTATTAAGTACCACTTCTGCTATAGGATATCCCATGATTGCTGCTGGTGGGGCTGTAATTCTAGTCAGTTTTTTAGGTTTAAAAAAGTATCTGCACGATTGGGTGGCTTCATTAAAAAAAGAAGAGCTTTTGGCCTCTTTAAAACTACTTTTGCTCAGCTTAGTGGTGTTACCACTTTTACCAGATAAAGATTATGGAAAAGTGGGAACCATTAACCCTTATGAAGTTGGGTGGATGGTTGTACTTATAGCTGGTGTTTCTTTTATTGGTTATATTGGGGTAAAACTTGCCGGCGCCAAAAAAGGCCTTAGTATTACAGCTATTTTTGGCGGGCTTGCCTCTTCCACAGCTGTAGCTATTAGTTTTGCTAAATTAGCTAAACAGCATAAAAATATTCAACGCATATTGGCCTCAGGGGTTATTCTTGCATCCTCTATCATGTTCCCTCGAATATTGCTTGAAGTTGCTGTTGTAAATTCAAATTTGTTGCCGCTTGTTATTGTGCCAGTAAGTTTTATGTTTTTAATTTGTCTTATTACAACTTGGAAGCTTTGGAGATCATTAAAGCTACAAGACGAAAAAACAGACCAACTGAAGCTCAAAAACCCCTTTGAAATCATGTCGGCTCTTAAATTTGGATTGATTCTTATGGTGGTGATGTATCTGTCGCAAGTGATTGAATCAACTGTTGGCGATAAAGGGATTTATTTGCTCTCATTCATTTCAGGAGTGGTGGATGTTGATGCTATTACTTTATCTTTATCGCAAATGAGCCTCAATGGTCTTTCAAGCAATATGGCGGCACAGGGAATTATCATTGCCGCCATAACAAATACGATCTTTAAATTTGGTTTTTTTATGATTGTTGCAAAAACAAAAAAACTTCTTTTTACTGGACTGACTATGATTGTGGCCGGGTTTTTAGGTCTTTATTTGACTAGTCTTTATTTACAGTAAACTTATTAATAACTGGGTCTTTATCATAGTTTCCTGTTTGTCCTGCACCAGAAATAGTCATCAGAAAGATAAGAAACAAGTTATGGAATAGTGATTTTTTTTGTCTCAACACCCATTTCAGCCATTCTTAGCTTCCATCCAAAGCTTCTTTCCATAGGATTGCAGCGTGTAGGGGTCATTAAAAATTTAACACTTTTATCAACATCAATATTGAGCTTATTGGCTTTAAAATAAGCTCTTAGTAACTGATCAATGTATTTATTCTGTGAGCAGGTAAAAAATATGGGAGTCGTTTTAAGAATGTTTTTAATCTTAGGAGAGACTTTTTTAAAATCGACTTGGCCTTTTTGAAAAGATTCAAAGATGACCTTATCAGAAGGATCTTGGGCATAAGTGTCGCTAATATGAATTTCACTGATAATATTTGCCATTGCGATTTGCCACTTATTTAAAAATTCTTTTTTTTCACGACTATTTTCAAATTTTTGAGGCGGAGATTTAGGTTCAAACACAAGCTGTAGGATTTTCCAAAAATGATTGTTTTTATTATGGTAATAAAAGGAGTCAAAATGACTTTTGTTATCTCCGACTTCTCTGGCTGCCACTGAGGCCATTGTGCCAAGAATGATCAACTTTGGATTTTTTGTTGGAATAAAACTAGGTATTTGGTCTTTAGAAACAATCATAGAATTAATAACTAGTGTTTGCGAGATTTAACAAAGATTCAAGAGATAATGCCCCTGACTGACGGGTGACTTCGACACCCTCTTTAAAAACAACTGTAGCAGGAATTCCTAAAATATTTAACTTTTGAGAGAGCTCTGGAGATTGCTCTGTACTCACCTTTAAAAAAATGGCTTTATCTGTTTTGGTTGATGCTTCTTCAAAGGTGGGACCATAGACTTTGCACGGGCCACACCAACTGGCCCAAAAATCAACAACCACAGGTTTTTCAGCTTTTTTTAATATTCTCCAAAAGTTTTTTTCATTCACTTCTGAGACCGCCCCGTACATCTTTAAAATGGAATGACATTGTCCACATACAGGCTTTTGTGAGTTTGATTTTTCTATATCAACATTATTTAAGCTGTCGCATTTATTACATACTGTAAGTGTTTTCCTCATAATTTCTCCTCATATACTTAATATGAGTACGCAACAACAACTGTCAATAAGCTTTACTTATAAAAGTATAAATTGCATTTATAGAATTACAGCAATAAATGTTTAGCTTTTTAAACATTGCCTTAAAATTTCTTCAAAGTAATCAAAGACCCTATACGTGATAATAAAAATGAAACTTAAACAAAATAAAAAAATAAAGGAGTTTATAGATGGACAACATTAAAGATCTCAACATTGCGATACTTGCAACTAATGGATTCGAACACTCTGAGCTATTTATTCCCAAAAAAAAGATTGAAGATGCGGGAGGCAAAGCCACAATTGTTTCTCTAGATAGTGGAAGTATTAAATCTTGGAAAGATGGCAACTGGGGTAAAACTGTAAAAGTCGATAAGCTTGTTTCTGAAGTGACTTCAGATGACTTTGATGGACTCGTTCTTCCAGGTGGAGTTATTAATCCTGATCTATTAAGAGACAATGAGAAGGCTGTAAATTTTGTAAAAGACTTTTTTATGGAAAAAAAGCAAAAGCCTGTTGCAGCTATTTGCCACGGTCCATGGATGCTAGTTGAAGCTGATGTGGTAAAGGGCAGAACATTAACCTCTTACAGCTCAATTAAAACGGACCTTATCAATGCAGGAGCCAATTGGACCGACGAAGAGGTCGTTGTAGACAAAGGCTTGGTCACCAGTCGAAGCCCTGCTGATATGGAGGCTTTTATTGATAAAATGCTTGAAGAGTTTAAAGAAGGAACTCATCGCCTCCGAAGTCGTACAAGAACTTCAGAGCAAGAAACCTCGATGCTTCATTAAGTTGAATTAGGTGCTAACTCGTAGTTAGCACCTTTTTTTTACCAAGTTCCTGTGTTTTCCATACTCACCCAAGGCTCCTCGGGAGCTAAAGACTCACCTGCTTGCAAAAGCTCAATAGAGATACCATCAGGGGACTTAATAAAGGCCATATGACCGTCACGGGGTGGGCGTAAAATCGTGATCCCATTTTGTTGCAGCTTTTCACATCTCTCGTAAATATTATCGACTCTAAAAGCTAAATGGCCAAAATTTCTACCACCAGTGTAGTTTTCAACCTCTCCGTTTTCATCTGGCCAATTGTAAGTAAGCTCAATCAGTGGAGATTTATTTTGTTTAGCAAATTCTAAATCACCTGGTGCCGCCAAAAATACAAGAGTAAAGCGAGCATTTTTATTGTCGTACCTATTGGTTTCAACCAGGCCCAATGTGTCGATGTAAAACTTAAGACTTTCATCTAAATCTTTAACTCTTACCATTGTGTGTAAATACTGCATTTTGCTCTCCTTGCTTTTAATTAAGTTAATCCATATTTTGACAGCTGTTAACTATTACAAAGTTTATTTGGTATTTTATTAAGTTTCATTCAGCTTGTGTTAAAGTTTAATACAATGTGCGTTTAATGAATAATTTAAAATGAAAACTCTATTTTTTTGAAGGAAGTATAAACCAAATTAAAAAAACCTCTAATATTTAGGTTAGGTCCAAATTAATTAACTAGTGCAGGTTGGTAGAATAGTATGAAATTAACAATCCATAGCCATCAAAAAAATGAATACAGTCGTCGCCATTGGTTGAGAATGATCAACTCGTTAAGCGGTTTTAAAAGTGCTAATTTGATTGGCACCATCTCAAAATCTGGAACAACAAATCTTTCTATTGTCAGCTCTGTTTTTCATCTTGGAGCTAACCCACCTCTTATGGGATTGATTCAAAGACCTCACTCGGCCAACTCTCCAAGACACACTTTGATGAACATCCAAGAAACAAAATTTTTTACCATTAATATGGTCTCAAGTAAGATCTATAAACAGGCTCATCAAACCAGTGCTCGCTATCCCCAAGAAATCTCGGAGTTCCAACAGTGCGGGCTTGAAGAGGAGTACAGCAATAATTTTAAAGCTCCTTATGTGAAACAATCCCCCCTGCAAATAGGACTTGAGCTTAAAGAGGTGGTAGACATCACCCACAACAACACCCATATGGTTATTGCT
>JAKUPT010000016.1 GCA_022450595.1 Bdellovibrionales bacterium | reverse complement strand
TCCAGCAGGCGGATCAGGGCACCCTGTTTCTGGACGAAGTGGGTGAATTAACCCTTGAAGGGCAGGCAAAGCTTCTTCGGATCCTGGAAGGACACCCTTTCTTACCGGTGGGTGCAACCGAGGAAGTGAGTGTAGATGTTCGGGTCGTGGCTGCGACGAATCAAGATTTGCAAAATTACGTCCGTGAGAAAAAGTTTCGTGAAGATCTCTTTTTTAGAATAAACACATTACAAGTCAATGTTCCTAGTCTTAGACATAGAAAAGAAGACATTGAATCTTTACTTTATTATTTTTGCAAACAGTATAAAGTCCGCTTTAGTTACAATGCTATTAAACTTTTAGAACAACAAATGTGGCCCGGCAATGTACGTGAATTAAAAAATACTGTAGCAAGAGCTTCAGCATTATATAGATATCAAGAAGTCAATGAAGAGCATATTGGTTCTATCCTTAACAATTCCTCAAATTATGATGATCATTTGGAAACTGGCTACTTTAGCTCAGATATGCCTCCCCTAAAGCAGATTGAGCGACAATTAATTATCGAAAAACTAAAAAAATACAATGGTAATCAAAAAAGAACAGCAGAGGAGTTAAAAATACCGGCAAGCACACTTAATGATCGTATTAAAAACTATCAAATTAATGTTAAACAATTTAGGCTTTAATAAGTTTCAGGCTTTAAAATTTTATGTTTTATATAGACATCTTTAACGAAGCCTTGATTAATAACTTCATTAATAGTTTGTTTAACAGCTTTAAGCATATTTTTTTGACCTTCTATTGAGCTTAAATTCTGATAACTAAACTGCTCTAGAGTTCGTTGAGTGGCGTCTAAAATTTCTATCTCCCTATCTTTAATTTCAACAGCTGTATCTGTTGAATCTAAAGACAAGTAAAAAACGATACTTGCAAAGGCTGGTGAATTGACTGCTTGTGAAGACTTTAAATTAACAACTATATTTTTTAATTTAAATGAATACTCTGCCTCTGGAAAAGCCTCATGCAAGGCTAACAAGTTTGCCGGATTATAGGTTTTAACCTGGTCTTGTACATTAGAAAAAGAGGTGATTTCTTCTGGATAATAGCTCGGCAGCCATCCTTTTTTAAAAGCCAACTTATAAAGCATAAAGGCTGACACAGAAAAAAGTGTTATTAAAATTAAAGACAATGCCAGTCTTTTTTTAGATCCAAAAAATAAATGAATAACATTTTTAACACTAGAGACTAAAATGTTTTTTGTATTTTTTAAAAATGTTTTAGCTTGGCTTGGAAAATCATTTTTAAGGTAATGATAACTGGATACAGCGTAGCTATATACTTGATTTCGAATTCTGATTTTTCTAATTTCTAAATTTTTCTTCAAAGATTCAAATTTTTGAAAAATAGGCACCATTTTGGGGTATTTTTCTTGAAGCTTTGCTAATAACTTTTGAAAGCGATCCTGCTCATCAACATCTTCTTCAGGTATGTCATCAGAATATTCTTCGATCTCAATATCATCAGGATTGATTTCTTCTGCAACTTCAGAAATTTGCTCGGCTTGCTTTTTAAACTCTGGATCAGCCTTATCAATTAGCTGATCGACAAGCTCAAGCTCTTCTGAGCTCATGTCATCTTTATGACCTTCTTCTGCATCCTGCTGATCTGTTTTTTCTGTTTCTTCACTCATTACAAATGATTATATGTGATTTCAATAAATATAAAAATTAAAAAAACGTAAAGATTATCAATTGGCAATAGAGTCTTTAAAACCAGAGGGTTTGTATCTTGACTAAGGTCAGATAATGGCTTGGTTGATTATTGTAAACAGAGTTTCAAAAAAGCAAATAGTCAATTTGTTCAATAAAGACTGTACAGCGGTCAGAACGTTGGCTTGTCTAAGGTACAGTTATTTTATGTGTGTCTTTATATAATATGTTCGATTCCGATACATATTGTATGAAATTGCTTATTATTTTTAGTCTTACTTTTTTAGTTCTTGCCTGTGGACATATGCAACGCCATACAAAATCGGGATATTATGATTATGCTGATGGTGGATACATTGCTAAAGATCATTTTCAAGCCAAACAAAATCATCAATACAGCCTTGCAAAACATCAAGTGGGCCTAGGCAACAAAAAACAACTCACTCAAGCTGAGCATCAAAGAGTCTTAGATCAAATTCGCCTCCAAAAACTTGAATCACAACTTACAACCAAAAGACAAAAAAGACTCTATTATGACAACAAACCTTACATGAATAGAAATCAAATGGTTGAGTTCTTATCTCTTGAAACAGAAGCTCAAAGAAAAAGTTATTTATTAAGCCAACAAATTCAAGCCCCAAAAATGGAAAACTACTCTGCAGAAATTACGGAATTAATTGAGGGCAATGAATTGGCTCTTGGTATGACAAAAGACATGGTTAAACAAAGTTGGGGTGAACCGGATTTAATTGAATATGCTGGAAACCCCATTTATCAAAATGAAAAGTGGAGTTATAAAACAACCTCCCCTTCTTTAAATGGCTATGTTCATGAAAATCGGGTCATTATTTTTGAATCCGGTCGTGTGGCTGGCTGGACAAAAGAAAAATAAAATTTTAGCCATGAGCCTGTTCCCAATTGTCCCCAGAGGCATAATTAACCTTTAACGGAACTCTTAAGGCAGCAATGTTTTCCATTATTTTTTTTATTTTTAGCGCCTCAGAATCAACTTTATCAGTCTGACATTCTAACAGAAGTTCATCGTGAACTTGCAAAAGCACTTTAGATTTAATGGATTCATGAACTTCTATCATAGCAAGCTTTACCAGATCACTAGCAGCTCCTTGAATGGGCGCATTAATAGCTGCTCTTTCACCAAATTTTACAACCATCTGGTTCTTGCTCTTAAACTCATCTAGGTATCGACGACGGCCAAACAAAGTTTCAACATAACCCTGCTCACGAGCCTGTTGAATGGTGGTATCCATATACTTTTTCACGTTTTTAAACTTTTCAAAGTAGCGGTCAATTATTTCTTTACCCTCACTACGACTAATTCCTAAGCTGTCTGCCAGTCCATAGGCTCCTTGTCCATAAGCAATTCCAAAATTAACAGCTTTGGCTTTTCTTCGTAACTCTGAGGTGACATCCTCTAACTCAACACTAAAAATTTCACTTGCCGTTGCGGCATGGATATCCAGGTCATTTTCAAAAGCTTTACATAATGCCGGGTCTTCGGTGATGTGCGCCAATATTCTTAATTCAATCTGTGAATAATCTAAGCTTAACAGCTTAAAGCCTTCAGGGGCTACAAAAGCTCTACGGATCATTCTTCCCTTTTCAGTACGAATGGGTATGTTTTGTAGGTTTGGATTTTGACTTGATAAACGCCCGGTTGTAGTCACGGCTTGATTGAAAAAGGTATGAATTCTACCTGTTTGTTTATTTACAAGATTTGGAAGAGCGTCTAAATAGGTCGACTTTAATTTAGTCGCTTCTCGATACTGAATAATAAGTTCGGCCACCGGGTGGTCTAATTTGTGTAATACATCACTATTCGTGCTATAACCAGTTTTGGTTTTTTTTATAACTGGAAGCTCCATATCTTCAAATAAGACCTTACCCAATTGTTTTGGACTGGCAATATTAAACTCTTGCCCTGTACTTTCAAAAATATTTTTTTCAAGACCCTCAATTTCATTTTCTAAAATTTGACTTTGTCTTTTTAACTCATCAAGGTTGACCTTAATGCCGTTGGCTTCCATATCTAAAAGCACTGGAATTAACGGAAGTTCAATTTTATTATATACATCTAAGCCAGCTTGAGATTTGAGTTTCTTTTCTAAGATTGGTTTTAAAGTCACTAAAGCTTGAAACAGGTTTTCACTACTTGGCAGTTCTGGCAGTGTTTCTTCAAGATACTCTCCACAAAGCTCTTTGAGCTCCATTGTTTTTCCTGAACGAACGATATAAGCTGCTAACATGTGATCCCAAACACAGCTAATATCTTGCACCGACAATTCACGAGCAATCTTTTTTACATCATAGCCTTGCCAGTTTAAATGTTTACTTTTTAGAACTTGACCAAGCTCTGCACTGGCAGCTCCAAGTTCGGCAATTTGATTGTTGTTATATAAAAGGCTTACACCTCTAGAGTCAGAATAAATCCAAATATCAGAATAAGGCTCAAGCTCTGAGTCCAAATCTTTGACTGATATTTGCTTTGTTTCAAATTCTATACTTTTAGCTTTTTTAACCTTTTGAGAGGTACTTGGAGCATTACTGTCTTCATTGAAAAGTTTTTTTTCAAAACTCTTAAAGCTCAAGCGTTCAAATAATTCAAGCAACTCTTGTTTTCTAATTGGCTGTAAATTGAGCTCTTCAATTTTTAAATTTAGATTGTCTTCGGTCATGATTGTTACAAGCTTTTGAGATAAATAAGCCATCTCTTTATGCTCTGTTAACTTCTTTTTTAGACCGTCTGGTTTAATCACTTCTAAACTTTTATAAATCTCATCTAAGTCATTGTATTGCTTTAAAAGCTTTTCAGCAGTTTTAGGCCCAACTCCACGCACACCGGGTATGTTATCACTGCTGTCACCCACAAGAGCAAGGTAGTCAATAAACTGTGATGGCTTTACTCCCCACTTAGCTTTTACATCTTCTTCTTTAAAAGACTTGTCTTTCATGGAGTCATATAAAGACACTTTTGAATTTACAAGTTGAGCAAAGTCCTTATCACCGCTTACAATTACAACTTCAATCGCCTCTTCATTTTCAGCTTGTTTAGATAAAATACCTATTAAGTCATCAGCTTCAAGCCCTGACTTCTCAAGACACTTAATCCCTAGTAGTTCTGGAATTTTTTTAATGTATTCCATTTGAGGAACGAGGTCCTCAGGCATTTCAGTACGGTTGGCTTTGTACTCTGGGTAGAGCTCATTTCTAAAACTGGGCTCTTTACGATCAAAACAATAAACTAAGTAATCCGGTTTCAAATCTCTTAACAACTTCACACTCATGGATAAAAAACCGTAGAGTGCGTTGGTAGGTAAACCATCTTTTGCATTCATATGTGGAATGGCAAAATAGGCTCTAAAAAACATATTGCTGGCATCGACAAGGAAGAGTTTTTTCATATAATCATTGGCCTAATTTTAATTGTTTTTATAAATATTTAGTTCATTTCTATGAATTTGTTCTGACTCATTGTTTTGAAAATGATCATCAATTTGTGGAGACAAACTTAAGTTCTCAACATGTTTAGTTATGCATTCACTTAAGTGTTCATACTGGGAAATCATACTCTTATCTGGCTTTATATCTCCAGACTCAAGCTGAGTGATAATGTCCACTTTGTGGCCAAACCGATTAGCAAATTCTTGTTTGCCCCATTCAAGGCGCTTTCTTAACTTAAATATTACGTCTGGAGACCATATCACAAGTCTTCTCCTTTGAATTTGACAAACAATAGCATGAACTATGTTTAATAATAAAGGTCTTTTTTTCTAAGAAAATCAAACAGATAGAGATTACTCAGTAAAAACAAAGATCAAATCACCTTTGTCGGTTAGATCAAGGCGCTCTTGTGCCAGTCGTTTCATAAAGGCTGGATTTTTAACATTTTGAAGGTCTTTAGCCAGTTGCTGTTCTTTGAGTTCTAAACTTTTTAACTCTTGTTGGAAAAAGCTAAATTGCTGATTTAACTTCCATAAGCGGTACATACTACCATCTAAAAGCAAACTAAAACTTAAAAAAATAAGACAACTCACAAGCACCTTTTTGGTGTCGTGTATAAAGTCGTTTAAAAAATAAAAAAATCGATACAAGTATCTTTGAAGCATTTTTTAATCATAACATTGCTAAAGCGCCATAGTCGCTATCATCCTGAGTTTTAACGACTATGGTCTTACAGACTTATTGGTAATTTTTAATCACCTTGGCACAAAGTTCAGTATACTTTGCATGCTTTTTTAAGTTTTTAATTAAGGTTTTGTTAAGGCTATGGTCGTCCACAAAGTTTTTGACCTTTTTTGCTCTACTTAAGTCACAACCTATGGGAGCCAGTCGGACTAATCGTCCTAAAACTTCTTGTTTTTGAGTTTTATCCGCTTTTTTAATCTGCTCTAAAAAGTCAAATGCCACTTTGGTGTCATAGTCCTTATAATCAATAAAATCTTTAAGTCCCACAACTTTATACCTTAAACTGTAGAGGTTTGGATTTTGTTCTTCGAATAACTTTTTATAAAGAGCCCTTTTTCCTTTAGGATCTAAATTCAAAGCTCCTAACATATCTTGATAGTTTTTTGCTTTTAAAGAACTGTCCTGCTTTTTTAAAGATTCTAATAAGTTTGCATGTTCAACCCCTTGTGAAGCCAATTCAATTAAAGAGCTCCATTTTAAATCTAAATCAAAGTTAAGTCCTTGGGGTAAGGCCTTACCTGAAAGCCAGCGTTTTATTTGCTTATTAGAAGATTCAGTTAGTGAGTAGCTCACATAACTTTTAAAAAACAGCTTTTGTAAATCTGTCCCAGCTTTTGATTTATTCAAACGATTAAGCAGAATTTTTTCTAACTGACTAAAATGCATTTCAAACTTCTCAATAGAAATTTGCTTTAACATGGCTTCAATAGATGACATTTTATAATTTGAAAGAACCGTACTAACTACATTTATATCTTGCTCTGATTTTAAAACTTCTAAAATAAAGTCAAAATAAATACGCAGATTTAAGCTTCCATATAAAGTGCTATGCCATAGGTCATTGATAAGCATCTTTCTCAAAAAAGAGTTATCAAAATCATTCCAATGACTCTTCAGCTTTTGAACTTCTTGTTCATTATAGTTTACTAAAAAATAACCAAGGTCATTGTAGTTAGGGTAATTCCATTGGCTGCATTCTTTAGGGGCTTTGTTTTCCCAAACAATTTTTTCTTTCATAGACCGCCATGGGTATTCTCCACTGTCGGTTTTTAAAACACCAATATGATCTCTTTTTATTTGATCACCACTAACTGCTTTTTGCTCAAGCTTGTAATTTCCGTCTTTACATAAAAATTGTAATTGGTTAACCCCTGAGGTTTTAAGCCACACCTCGGACCATTGTTTGTTTTTCTCACCATTTACTTCTACAAATGCTTGTATAAAATCTTCTAGAATTGTGTTCCCGTATTGATGACGCTTAAAATAAAGCTCCAAGGCTTTTGAGAACTGCTGTTTTCCAACACGAAAGTACAATTGTTTTAACCAAGCAGCGCCTTTGCCATAAGTAATTCCATCGAATTGATTAAAAGCCACATCAGTGCTTTCAACCTCGGTGTAAATGGCATGAGTGGTTGGCATCAGGTCTTCACTATACGCCCATAATTTCATGTCATAAAACTGTGGCCATGAATAACTCTTATAAGTATTATGCTCTGACAATGCCAAGTTAGAAACAAAGGTGGCAAAACTTTCATTCAGCCATAAATCATCCCACCACTTCATGGTCACTAAATTTCCAAACCACATATGTGCTAGCTCATGTAAAATAACTTCTGCTAAATTGTATTTTTGCAAAATGGTTTTTTTACCACGACTAAGATAGGCCTCATTAAATGTTACAGCCGCAATGTTTTCCATGGCACCTGGATTAAACTCAGGAACAATAATTTGGTCATATTTTTTAAAGGGGTACTTTACGCCAAAAAGATCTTCAAAATACTTAAACCCATAGGTTGTAATGGGAAACCACTCACTTGATTTTACATATTGTTTTAAAGACTGACGAACAAATAACCTCATAGGATAAGGCTTTTTAGGGCCTTGTATGACAGCGTAAGGTCCCGCATGCAAAGACCACAAGTAAGTGCTCATAATTGCCGACTTAGGAAAGTGCCATATTTTTTTATCTTTTTGTGATTCAACTTTTTCCTCAAGTACACTTGTGACCACTTGCCAATTTTTAGGAGCTGATATCTGCATAGTAAAGCTGGCTTTCAAATCTGGCTGATCAAAGCCCGGAAACACTCTTGAAGCATGATAGGGCTGTAAGTTAGTGTATAAATACACACGTCCATCAGCAGGATCTTTGCTTTGATGCAAACCATTGCCATCTACAACATAATCTCTGCTATAAGAGAGATTCACTTTATTCGAGCCTTTTTGAAGATAGTCTTTTTCAATAAACACCTTGTAGCCATTATATACTTTTTTAGGCGAGAGCTTATTCCCATTGACGCTGATTTTGTGTAGCTGTGCTTGTTGAAAGTCTAAAAATAAAGTTTTTTTATTCTCATTAAGATTAAACTCAATTTCAGTCTCAGCTTGAAATTGTTTTTGCTTACCAATTTCAAACTTTAGGGTGTAATGCACGTTCTCTATAAGCTCTGCGCGTGTTTTGGAATCTTGATAAAAAAGATTTGCAGAGTCTTCTTGAAACTGACTTTTATACAAACTTTGGCATCCAAAGCCCATGCAAGTCATCAGTCCCAGTAACAAAAAATACTGGATAAGATTTTTCATAGATATTCCCCCTTAAAGGTTTTTACTTAAAAAGAGTGGTTCCCCAATATTTAGCCACAGGGCCAAGCTCTTCTTCGATTCGAAGAAGTTGATTGTATTTCGCAATTCTCTCTGAACGACAAAGGCTACCTGTTTTAATCTGTGAACAGCTTAGGGCCACGGAGAGATCAGCGATAAAAGTGTCTTCAGTTTCACCACTTCTGTGAGACATCACTGTTTCATAATTATGGGTTTGAGCAAGACGTACAGCTTCAATGGTTTCAGTCAATGTGCCAATTTGATTGACCTTCACTAAAAGCGCATTGGCGGCTTTTTTATCTAATCCCATCTGAAGTCTTTTTGGGTTAGTGACAAAAAGGTCATCTCCAACTAACTGAAGTTTATCGCCAAGCTTAGCCGTCATTTCTGTCCAAGCGGCCCAATCGTCTTCATGAAAGGCGTCTTCTATGCTTACTAGAGGATACTCTTCACACCAACTGGCGTAAATATCGCCTAACTCTGAGGCCGAGATTTGTTGACCTTCCCAAGAATACTTGCCGTCTTTATAAAATTCAGAAGCGGCAACATCTAGAGCTAAACTAATTTGCTCGCCTGGCTTGTAGCCGGCTTGTTGAATGGCTTGCATTAATAAGTCTAAAGCCTGTTTGTTGGTTTCAAGTTTTGGCGCAAAGCCCCCTTCATCTCCAACGGCTGTAGATAGACCTTTTTCATTTAAGATCTTTTTTAAATGATGAAACACTTCAGCGCCAGCTCTTAGAGCTTCTTTAAAACTTTCACCAAAAGATGGAACAATCATAAACTCTTGCACATCTAAATTATTATTGGCATGAGCTCCACCGTTTAATACGTTCATAAGCGGTACAGGCAATCGATAAGCCGTTACGCCACCTAGATATTGGTAAAGAGGAAGTCCTACTGACTCTGAGGCCGCATTAGCACAAGCCATAGATACGCCCAGCATAGCGTTGGCTCCTAAGTTAGACTTATTCTCCGTGCCATCTAAATCAAGTAATATTTGATCAATAAGCTGTTGTTGAGTGGCATCAATACCCGTGATTTCTTCGGCAATTTTATCTACATTGGCCAGTGCCTTTTGAACACCTTTGCCTAAGTAACGAGTTTTATCTTGATCTCTTAATTCAATAGCTTCATAAGCCCCTGTTGAGGCTCCTGATGGAACAAGTCCCACTCCCATTGAACCGTCTTCTAAAAACACCTCAACTTCAACAGTTGGATTTCCACGGCTGTCTAATATTTCTCTGGCGATAACATCAATTATGCGTGACATACTAACTCCTAACTAAATATCCATTGAAATGGTTTCTGGTTCTGGTTGTGACTGTGTGATTTTTTTAGTTTTTGGCAATAAACCGGATAGGGACGCGTTTAACTGATCAACTTCAGCTAAAAACTCTTCAGCTAACTGCTTTTGATGCTCATTAACTGAGTCCCAGTTAACCTTTTTCATGGCCTTTGTGACTTGCTGGTCTTTTCGGCCTTGGCCTACCAGTAGTACAACTAACTGACTGGCTCTTAAAAAATAATCATTCATTTTCAAAAATTTATTTTTGAGCTGCTCAATAGGTTGAAGCTGTTGTGATTTAACATAAACACCTTTTTTTTCTGCCAAGGTATCTACATTGCGTGGGGATTGTAATAATAAATCTAACTCTGCTTTTAACTGGTAATTTTCTTCAGTGACTTTGGTGAGATCTTTTTTAAGTTTATCATTTTGCTTTTGTAATGCTTCAAAGTTTTGAATCAATGACTGAACCAACTCAGGTGAGTGATGAGGCCTTAGGTCCACATCAGCCAAAAGGTCGGTTTGTTTTTTGTTCCAAGTGATTTGAATTTGTGTTTGTTGCCAGCTCACTTGTGCTGAAGGCTTTCCTACAAATTGAGGAAGTGAGGCAAGAGCCGCCGTTAAATATTCTGAAACATGGGGAAACTCTTGAGAGGATATGGGCAACTCAAAGCCAATACCATCTTCAATCTTTTGAACATTTCCAATCGGGGGTGCTGGGCTAACAAAGTACGAAATAAACCTTTGTGGCTGGGAGTAAATGTCTTCGGGTCTTTGTACCATTCTCAGTACACTGTCTAAAACTCCCCAAGACTTTAATTCATAGCTATTTGAGCCAATTTTAGTATAAAAAGACTCATCATCCACAAGGGAGCTAAACTTTAAATCTAGTTGATGCATAAACTCTTCAAGTTTTTTGGCCTCAAGCCAACTTGAAGGGTCACGAACAAACTCCAAGGAAAGATCAGTCAATTCGTAGATAGAATCTAAATCTACCCCTGACTTATCTAAGAAGCTAATTATTGAATTGGAAATTTTACCACTAAAATACACAGCACAGGTTTTAGCTTTCCCCGATAAATATGACAATTAACTTTTAAAATGCCACTAGAATGCGAACAGATGCGTTATAAACTGCATAATCGATGTTTTTGACACCCTTGGTAAAAGATACAGGCCCATTTTAGTACCAATGCAGATAAAATTTTGTTAGGATTTGTTCAAATTTTGGGGGGATATTGAAGTTGATGGGGTCATACTATGTCAAAATATATCCTTATGCACCTTTTGGTGCATGTTGCGTTTGTTGTAACATCCAATGCAAAAGTTCTTGTTTCTAAAACTGCTTACCCACATTTAAAAGATGCTCAGATTGTTGAGCTTCATGTACATCAAAATGTAGCGTCAAAGCCAAATGAAACGCTTCCGCCCGATATATTACGTGGTTTTGTTGTTGGGCCTAAAACTGGCCCCGTATACTTATTGCTGGGAGGCATTACCACCAATGCTGGCACCTTTCATGAAACGGCTAAGGCTTTAGCTTCTAAGGGGGCCCGAGTCTATGCCATAAACCCTATCTATCAAGGGGCTGGAATTATAAAGTCAGAACCTCACAAAGATCGTAAAGAAAATCAATTGCACTATAATCTTTTTAAAATGACTGAGCATATTTATGAAATTCTACCAAAGATTTCAGCAGCTAACCAAAATAAGCCCATCAATGTGGTTGCTCACTCCCTTCAAGGCATTGTGATGCGAATGGCGCTTTTAGGTCTTAGTTTTGATAAGCACTCAAACTTTGTAGAGCATCCCGATAAGCAAGAGCTGATTCAAAGACACTTAGAGTCCCTAACTCTATATTTCACACCTAGTTTCGAGTCTCTAAAAGATCTTAAAGCGAACATTATGAATATGATGAAAATAGAGGCCGACCTGTTTCTTTTAGTGGATGCGGTTCCCAAGTATTACGAAGTCCGTCAGCACCTTTTAGCT
Organism: Bdellovibrionales bacterium; assembly: GCA_022450595.1. GTDB lineage: Bacteria > Bdellovibrionota > Bdellovibrionia > Bdellovibrionales > UBA1609 > JAKUPT01. The sequence goes on along the minus strand of JAKUPT010000016.1, from coordinate 38,874 downwards.
TTATCCCAAATGCAGCAGTCGCAAAGCTATGACAAATTTGAAAAAGTCACTTCAGAAATGTGGAATGATATCCAAACCCTGACTCAAACCTACAGACACGGTGGCTTTATCACTAACTCTATTCATAAAACAGGGGCTCTTTTTCTGCGACAAGTGGTGTTTGGCTTAATTGACTCTACTTTTTACAATCAGGTTTCAACATCTAAAGACTTAGCCCGCTTTCAAAATGACATTTCATACTTTTTACAAAATTATGATTTAGAAAGATCATTTTTAGAGGCGGAAGAAAAACTGCTTGTTCCTACACTAAAAAAACTTAACCGCGTTCCACTTTTTAAACTTATAGGCAACTTTGGTCAGGGGTTTATGAATATAGACACTATGAATTCGAAGCAAATCATTGAGTTCTTAAGGGCGACGATGAGTGAAGAGGTACACATTGGTATACGGGATCATATATTAAAAATTGCTAAATCAGGACAACTAACATCAATCTACACTCAAGAGTCGTTAGCTTTTGATATCACACAACTGTATTTAAAGCGTATGACTGAAAAACCAGAGTTGTTAAGAAAAGTGGTTTATTATGCAGACTTAAATGACCCCTTAGCACCTGGTAAAAAAATAATTAAAGAAGCTAAAACCCTTTCCACTCCATACTTAATAAATGATTGTGGGCATTGTGGTGCTGCCAACCCTAGAAGTGCTGAGGTTATGACCAGTCGACTGCTGCAAACACGCAAACAAGTTATTGCGGCACAATGTTTAAACTTATTTTAAGAGGCTTTTTTTTCAAATCTTGATCGAGGAAACTGAATACCATTGTCTTCAATTTCATCAATAAATGAGGGCAACTCACCAGTGGGCTCAATGCCACCTTTAAGTTTTCCATCGGGTTGTTTTAATAAGCGGCCCATATGAAAAATCGGTCGAGTGTTATAGGTTCCGTCATCATTTTGCCCTAAGACCTCAGTGATCTCTGCAATTTTACGACTGCCATCAGAGTATCTAGAGGCCTGAACCACTATGTCTACGGCGCTTGAAATTTGATATCTCAAAGCCTTTTCACTCAGTTTGGCTTCTGAACCAAGCGCTAAGGCTTCTAAACGAACCATGGCATCGTCTGAAGAATTGGCGTGAACCGTGCCTAAGCACCCCTTGTGACCTGTGTTCATAGCCTGTACGAGCTCCATCGCTTCAGAGCCTCTGACCTCTCCGACAATGATTCTATCTGGTCGCAGTCTTAAGCTGCTTTTTAATAAATCTTGAATACTGACTTCGCCAATGCCTTTTTCATCAGGCATTCTGGTCTCAAAAAACACTACGTGCTCGTAATCCACTTGTAACTCTTTTGAGTCTTCGATCACAATGATTCTTTGCCCCTTGGGAATACGATTACATAATAAGCTCAATAAAGAGGTCTTACCTGAGCCTGTACCACCCGATACAATAATGTTTTTCCCAAGCTTCATACAAATATCTAAAAACATGGCCGCATCAGGAGATAAAGAACCAAAGCGTATTAAATCTTTAAAAGTGAGTTGTACCTTTGAAAACTTACGAATAGCTACAGTGGTGCCACTACATAAAGGTGGAATGACGGCATGAATACGATAGCCCGAAGGCAGTCTTGCATCCAAACGTGGATTGTCCCAATCAATACGACGACCAACACTTTGGGCGATATTATTCACCGCCGCTCTCAGTGCGTCCTCATCAGGAAATTGAGCATCCGTTTTTTGAAGTTTACCGGAAATTTCCACAAAGATTTCATCATAGCCATTTATCATAACCTCTGAAACTGACTCATCCTCTAATAAATGAGAAATTGGGCTCAGAAAGCCCTTAATTGACTCTAAATATACATTAGAGGCCGGAGCTGACATTACAAAGAGCCTCCGTCACTGGCGGGCAACCTTTGACTTAAGCTGGGCTGTGTTTTGGTTTCTGGATAAACCACTAAACGACCTTGAGCTGAACTTTCCGGACATTGAAAGGAATAGACCCCTTCTTTTTTAGGCTGAATGGTAAAGCTTTTAAGGGCGCCATAATATGTGGAGTGGTGCTCGCTAAAAGCGTCCATAACAAAACTAAGGTTTTTGTTGTTTTTGTTCACATTAACCACATTAAATTTATATCTCTTTCCCACTTTTAAATGGATCGAGGCAGGAACAAAACCAGTTTCTGTATTAAGTATCACAAGCTCTTGCACGGGCGTGCTAGCTTCAAACACGGTTTCAAAAACGCTTTTCTCTGCATCAGATTTTGACTTGTTGTAGTCCATTTTAATATCTTCGGGCTTAACGTTTTGAGCGCGCCTGGAGAAATCAATGGACCAATCAGCTAGGCCTACTTGCGCAAATAGCAAGATAGAGCATGCTAAAAGTCTTCTAATGAAGTTCTTGTCTTGAATGAAAATCTGCAAATTCACGTGCCACCTCCATTGCCACGTAGCCAAGTGTTTTTTGATCAAAAGTTTTTAAGTGATCAATGAGATCTTCCACATCTTTTTGATGTGAATTCACAATCCCAATGGCACTATGAAAACTATCAAAATGTTGTGGTAACTCATCGAGAGCTGACTTCCAATCCAAGTCTAAAACAGGATCGATCACACCCATATTATAAAGGGCATCAAAAACGATTTGTAAATTGCCTTGAAGAAACATTGAGCTACCTCCGTTACAATAGATAAATCGGAGGAACTCGCAGAAATGTTTAATTTTAATACTAATTAATTTTAAAGATCAGGACCAAAATCTGGATTAGTTTGAGGCCTTAAGAAATTCATCTTGATAATCGATGCTTGTGTTGGCACGACTAAAATAAGTAGGAGCTATGTTATCTTCACCAAAAGCCAGTACAAAGCTTTCAATGTCACCATTTTTAGATCTATTCACTACTAAGTTAACAACTTCCGTTTCTTGAGTTGATTCATAAGATACAAAACTCAACATTCGACCAAAGTCTTTAGTATTATTAGAAACAAAAGACAATTTAGTGTTGGTTTCCAAATCTACTAGCGTTAAAAAGCTGTCTTCGAATCTAATAACATAACCTAAGTTATTATCAGCGATCCAAAAGCCTTTAAGGTTGTTAAGTTGTTCACTTAACTCCGGCTGCAATACAGAACCGTCCACTTGCATAGGCTGTGATGTGATTTCTGTATCAGGTGAACTGTCGTATGCGTCTGTTGTCTGTTTACTAGAACCACAAGCCGACAGTATTAAACTAAAAAATACAATAAGCAGTAATCTTTTCAAATAAATCTCTCCCATCAACGAGTGTTACGTTAGCGAAGCTTCCAACACTTGTCTATAGATAGAATTTATAGGGTAAAAAACATCATTTTTTGAGCTATTTTGTCTCAGAAATCGTGAAAAATGGTCAATTTAAATAAGAGATGCTTATTGGAAGCATTACAGGCGTAAAATCGTGAATATTTTACAGGCATATTGCTACATATATATACAGCTAATTTTACCCATAAAACTCACTAAATTTTTTGAGGAATCCATAAATACACATTTTGTATTGGCTTGTTGAGCTCAAAAATGTGGCTTTTGAATAAGAGTCCGTCACCAAGAGAGGGCTTTGTTGTCTTAAAACGTTGCCACTAGCTCTGAGTTCGAGCATAGAGTCCGTCCCTTAAATGGGCGCCACAAGTGATGTGTGGCGCTTATGAGTTTAAAGAATATTGGCGGCAAGCTCAGCAAGCTCGGATCTCTCACCTTTAAATAAGGACACGTGAGCGGCAATGCTCTCCCCTTTAAATCGTTCTACTGAGTATGTAAGACCACTGTTAGCAGCATCCACATAGGGGTTATCAATTTGGTAGGGGTCACCGGTTAAGATGATTTTTGTTCCTCTTCCAGCTCGAGTCACAATGGTTTTAATCTCATGAGGAGTTAAGTTTTGAGCTTCATCCACAATTAAATACTGGTTAGGAATGCTTCGCCCTCTAATATATGTAAGGGGCTCAATATTGAGCATTCCCTGATTGATAAGCTCTTGAGTTCTTCCTGCGGCTTTTTTATCAGCCCCCATTAAGTACTCCACGTTATCAAAGATGGGTTGCATCCAAGGGTTTAGCTTTTGCTCGATATCTCCTGGCAAATACCCAATATCGCGCCCCATGGGAAATATTGGGCGACTGACAAGCAAACGCTGAAACTTACCTTCATCTAAAGTTTTAGACAGACCTGCAGCTAGAGCCAACAAAGTCTTCCCGGTTCCGGCCTTACCCACTAGAGAAACAAACTTGATGTCGTCGTTTAATAGACAGTCCAGCGCAAAACTTTGCTCCACGTTTCTAGGGTGAATGCCCCAAATTCCTTCAGAAGGCGAAATCAAAGGAATTAGTTTTTTCTCACTGCCAATATATCGACAAATGGCACTGTGGTTTTCATTGGTTTGATCTTTTAAAATCACATATTGGTTTGAAAGAAAGTTGGCTTCTTCATAATGAAGCTCTTTATTTTTATAAAACTCGTCAATTTTTTGTGGCTCTACATTGATCTCTTTAATGCCCTTATATGCCTCATCCACTTGAGTGCTCTCTGGCTCGTAGTCAGTGGCATTTACGTTAAAAACATCAGCCTTAATTCTTAAGTTAATATCTTTTGAAACAAGTCGTACTTGAGCTTCTGGGAACTGTCTTTGCAATGTGATGGCAGTGGCAAGAATTCTGTTGTCCGCTTTGTTAGCATCAAGCTCTTCAGGAAGACCAGCTGTATGATGATCGGTGTTCACATAAACATAGGACTTGGACTTCTCCAACTCAACGCCTTCAGCAAGAGGGCCTTTAGAGCGGATAACATCTATAAAACGACTAAAATGCCTCGCATTTCGCCCATTCTCTCCTAGGTCTCTTTTAAAGCGATCAATTTCTTCAATGACAGAAAAAGGAATATAAATGTCTGATTCCAAGAATTTAGTGATAGCCATGGCATCAAATAAAATCACGTTGGTATCAATGATCACTTTTTTATCAAACCGACCGGGTAACTTCATGCATCCTCCTTAAGCGAGCTTAAGACCTAAGCCCATACTTAATGAGAACGCATATTTTGATTAATGTGTAGTATTTTTTTTAAAGCTTTATGTGAGTCTTTTTAATCGATTGTTCTTGAGTAAAGCTCTTATAGTGGATAAACTTCAGTTTGAAATCATATATCCTTTCAAACTGAGTCAGTTTTTACTTATTTAAATTAGAAACCATCACATCTCCCATGTCGGTTTCAAGGCTTGCGCTTACTGTTTCAATAAATTTAACAAAGTGAGATAAAGCCTGTTCATTGAGTGAGTCTGGAACAAAATTTGCCCCATGTCGAACAACACCTTCATCATCAATGTCTCTAACATTGGTGATTTTCACGTAAAATGGAAAGTAAGTTTTATGATTCAAATACACTCTTAAAGCTATTTCTTCACCATTTAAAAAACGACCATATTTTGTGTCTAAATCAACAGCAATACCGGTTTCTGAAATATCATATATGGCCACCTTAACCAATCCCACTTGAGGCACGATCACAAAGGCACCAATAAATTCCGTAAGTATAGTACGCTTAACATCTCTTCGCTCTTGGCTAAGCATTTCTTGACGTTTTTCAGAGATATCAACAACTTCAGTCATAGCTGAGTTATTAGATGTTTTTGAATTTTCTTTACGAGCTTTTAGTCTTTCAGTAAAGTCTATAACGTTATTTAATTGAGACATATACAAGTCCCCCCCTTGATATTACTCTTATCGGTAAAAAGCGTCTCAACTTTAGGCATTTTTTCTAGACCATAGTAAAAACAAACACTTATACGCGTTTTTTTGATGCTTTACTTTGGTCTGTAAATCTAGCAAAACTATTAAAGAATGAGAGAGGAAACTTTTGAAAGAAAATACCAGCAAACTTTTATTAATTTTGTTTACGCTTTTAAGCTTTAACTTGCACTTGCTAGGTGTGCTTGGCTTAAAAGTATTTAGTTCAAAAGTGGAGCTAGATGATTCTTCAGAGACCATAGAGATACAAGTTTTAGAGCAAAACCAAAAGCAACAAAGCTTTGTTTCCTCACCGGAAGACGAGCTTGAAAACAAAGTGAAAGACTTAAAAAATAAAGCCGATTTTTTATCAAAAAACTTTAAACGCGTACAAGAACAAAGTGTGGCTAATCAAACAGGACTGACGAGCAATCGCTACCCTTTGAAAAAGACGGTGCCGTCAGAACAACAACAGCAGCAGGAATCTAAAGATGCTGGTGATTCCAAACCTGAGCGCTTAACTCTGGGCAACCAATACGCTTCCAATAACTTTTCTATAAACACTCCCCCTTCCTATTTGCCTCAAGGGGTTTCAACCATTAATGAGCATATCCCAAATGTTAAAAAAGGCTATTTTACCTCTTTAAATACCGACAAGTTTACTTATTACAGTTTTTTTTCACGTATCAATGAACAAGTACGCCCCCGCTGGGAAAACCAACTAGGCCGCTTTCGCAATAAGCTCACTCGCCAACAGCTCATCAATATTATGGATCGAGATTATTCAACCACTCTTGAAATTATTTTGGACAAAAAAGGCTACATTAAAGAGGCGCGTGTTTTAAAGTCTTCAGGACTGCCGCAAATGGATGAGGCCCCCATTCTTGCCTTTGAAATGGCAAGCCCGTTTTTAAATCCTCCTAAAGACCTTATAAATTCTGATGGGCTGATCAGCTTAAAATACGGCTTTATGGTTCAGTGGTCTAGGTAACTAACGTAGGGTTTTAACAAAACCCTTTGAGTCGCCTTCCTCTCGTCGCGTAAAATATAGGTTATGAATAGATTTATTGTAGCTCTCTTTGTAATTTTCTTCTCCGCAAGCAGTTATGCTGGATATTTTGAGTTTAGTGTGACCAATAATTTTAGGTCATCTCGAATTGACGAAAACAACTTTACAAAAACTAATTCCTTAACGGGCTCTGTTTCTTACTACTTTATGGAAATGTCAGCTCTGGAGCTAAGTTATACTGAGGGCACAACAGAACAAACCGTAAAGCAACTCAATCAAGACCCTGAAAAGTACATCTTCCAATTTAGACACTATGGCTTAGACTTTGTTTTTAGTCTTGCTTCAAGGCAATCTAGCTTTCAACCCTATGTAAAAGCAGGGGCTGCCTATGTGGAAAGAAGTTTATTTGTTAAAAAAGAAAACTTCCCCAGAAAGCTGGAAGCTAGAACGGAGCCTGAGTGGCTTCCCAGTGTAGGTATTGGCTTTAAATTTAAACTCACTAAAAACTTAGCATTCAAAGCAGGAATAGATGCGTGGGGCGACGAAGATCAAAATATCAGAGACTGGGACAATGCTGCTCGCATTGGCGTTTCTTTGTTCTTATAATATTTAGTTTTACACTTTCGGGTTGCCAAATTGGATACATCACCAAGTCGGCATTACATCATTTAAGCATTATGAATGACCGAAAGCCTGTGGATGAAGTCATTCAATCCCAAACAATCAGTGATGAACAAAAGTCGAAGTTAAAACTGATAAATCAAGTAAAGTCTTTTAGTGAACAGCACTTAGGACTTAAGAAAACAAAAAACTATCAACACTTTGTTCAACTCAAAAAACCCTATGTGAGTTATTTGCTGACAGTTTCTAAAAAAACTGAACTCAAAGCTTTTGAATGGTACTTCCCTATTGTAGGACATGTGCCCTACAAAGGTTTTCCAACTCCCGAAGAAGCAGCAAAAGAGGCTTTAAAGTTTTCAGACAAAGAGTATGACACTTTTATCAGAGGAGCTTCAGCTTACAGCACTCTAGGATGGTTTAGTGACCCCGTTTTATCAAGCATGCTCAGTTACAATAAAAAAGACTTAGTTGACTTAATCATTCATGAAAGTGTTCATGCCACATTGTTTATAAAGTCTGAGGCGGAGTTCAATGAACGCTTGGCCTCTTTTATTGGCTTCAAGGGCGCTCAAGAGTTTTACAGTAAAATGGAAGGAGCTGATTCTGAAAATGTAAAGTGGCTTAAAGACGAAAATCACGATGACATTTTGTTTTCAGAGTTTTTACAGATACAAACTCAACAGCTCAGTCAATGGTATAAAGCTAATAATGAAATCAATGAAGAGACGAGAATAAAGAGATTAAATCAATTAAAATTTGAGTTTAAAAAAAATATTTTACCACAGCTTAAAACCAAAAAATATTTATGGTTTTTAGAGCAAGAAATCAACAATGCTTTTTTGGTGGGACTTACAACATATAATTTAAACTTTAGTGTATTTGAAAAGGCCCTTAGCAAAGAGGGGTCACTAAGGGCCTTTATTGAGTTTTGTAAATCTCTTGAAGACTCCAAAAGTCCACAACAAGATCTTATTAAGCATTACCAAATCGAGGAACCTGTTTAATAGAAACGAGGTCTTTCCCCAAGTCTTTCCAATCATCAAACTCACTCATTTCAGTGATTTGAGATTTCAACTTTAATAATCCGTGTCTAAAGTTAGCTTTAGCTGTGTCATACGGGCATTTCATGATTTCAGCGATCTCTTTAAAACTGAGTTCAGAAAACACTCTCAGTTCTACCGCCTGTTTTTGACGGTCTGGCAATGCCTCAACCAGCTCTTGAATCTTATCTTGCACATGTGAATAGTACATTTTATTTTCAGACTGACTCTTAACCACTATAAGTGTTTGATCTAAATTTTGTTTTTTTTTCGCATAACCGCGAAGTTTATTTTTTGCTGTATTAATGGCAATTCGAAACAACCAACTTTTAAAAGAAGATCTGCCTTCGAACATATCAATTTTAATATAAGCTTTCATCAAAGCCTCTTGAACCACATCTTCAGCAATGGCTTCGTCTTTAACAATTCTGATAACTGTTCGAAACAATGACTCTTGGTACTTGGAAGCAATAAGGCCGTACTGAGAACTGTCGCCAGCACGAAATAAGGAAATCACTTGTTTATCTGTTTTTGTATTTGGCTTCTTATTGTCTTGCATATTCACCCCCCATGCAATTGCTCTTTAATTAAGCAACAGTTGGGCCAAGTTTTTGGGAGATTTTTAATGTTTTTAGAGCTCGTTTAGGTAAATAGCTTTAGACAAAGTTATCAAAAAAGTTACTTAAGTGAGGGTTCTGCTACATCAAATTCCAGGGACATTGTGAAACTGCCCAAAAGACCAGCATTTATGATTTGCACAAATATGCAATTATTTATCTGTAAAGGTCACAAGATTTCGACCGTTATTTTTAGATTTGTACAGAGCCTTATCAGCACGTTCGAAAATTTCTTCCCACTGATTGTCCGTATTTCGCTTGAGGGCCACACCCATAGATATTGTAATTGGCAGTTTGGTTCCACCATATTCAAACTTATGGTTTTCAACAGTGGAACGAATTCGCTCTGCAATCTCTTTACACTGCTTACTTCCGCTGCCTAATAAAATTAAACAAAACTCCTCACCACCGGTGCGTGCAAAGAAATCACTTTCTCGTATAAGCCCTGACTTTATGATTCTGGCTAACTCCTGAAGCACGTAATCCCCAGCACTGTGTCCGTAAGTGTCGTTAACATGCTTAAAATGGTCGATATCAAAGGTGATTATACACATGTTGATATCAAGCAAGTTGGCTTTTTTAAAACTCTCAGGAGCTTTTGATGTAAAGGCACCCTTATTATGAATCCCAGTAAGTGAGTCTAAAATACCTCGGTCAAAGGCTTCAGCCACAGAAACAGTTTCGATATTGCCTCTTTCTAAAAATTTTAAAATTACGTTTCCAACTTTAATTTGGTCATTGTTTCTTAACACTACAGGCTCAAGTGGAGGGACTAGTTTACCATTAATGACGGTTTTATTGGTCGACTCAAGATCCATTACAGACACATCACCACCATTTAATAATAACTTTGCGTGAGACTTACTCACACTGGGATCATCAAGAAATATATTGGCAGATGGAGCACGGCCTAAAATAAAGTTGCTATCTTCAATAGGCCACTGACGACCAATGCTGTTCGCAGGCCCCACTAACATCACTAAACAAGGTGGTGCTTGACCGGCTTGTGCTAGACGCACCTTAAAAGTGTCACTAGTAAGAACAGATGTCTTTTCTAGATTTTCATTATCATTTTCGTCATCAATTGCCATGGAATTATATTATATTCAAACCTCAAAATTGACAATATCTGTGAACAGATGGGCTCATATTGAAGCGATCTTCTAGTAGAAAGTCAGAGTTTTTGTAAATGAACTATACAATATTAAAAACCAAGTTTTGTTCGAGCTATAGATTTACTTTTTTCAACACCAGGCTGGTCGAAAGGATAGACATTCAATAAATCTGCCATCACACAGACGACCATTTGATAACTCATAAACAAGGCACTTAAAGCCGCTATGTCTTGAAAGTCTACTTCTAACATAATTTTAGGTTGCCCTTCTAAAGCCGCATAAGTGGACTGGCCTTGTACTTTTAGCACTTCAGCAAACTCAACTCCAAGACCTGTAACTTGTAGGTTTTTATTGATCTCTTTTGGATAATTAAAAGTAAAAAAACTGTAGGATTTATCTGGATAACCGTCGCTGAACTGTTGCAGCAAAGAGTGCTGGTCCAGTGAACCAAGGGCTGCAATTGGTGTACTGACACGCTTAGCTCCATCGGTGTTTTTAGCTAAACTCTCGGCCCATAACTGTTGAGCCCAGTCTCCCCATTTTTTAAAAATAGAACTGTAAATCCAAAAAACAGATATCCATTTTTCATCATAAAGTGATTGCAGATAAAACTCACAAAGCTCAGCAGTAATGTTTTTGTGGTCCAGAGCCCATTGAGCTCCTCGTTTCCATGACTTTAATTGATTAGGCTCATAAAAGTTTAATGCTAAAAGCCCAATGGCTGTAAAACAGGAAAATCTCCCACAAATGTTTTCAGGAAGTTCTATAATGTAGCTATTGTGTTCTTCAGCCCATGTTCTTAATGGACTGGAAGAGCTTTGAGTCAATACAAGGCTTTGTTCTGAAAGCTTTGTTATTCTTTTTTCAATGAGATTTTTTAATATCAAAACATCAGCTGTTCTGCCTGACTTAGAAGCAAAGACAAAAAGCGTTTTATCTTTATCAATGTGACTTAAAGTAGTTTCTACTTTATAGGCATCTAAATTTTCTAAAAAAAAGATTTTTTTTGAAGATTGTGGTCCTAATATATCTGAAATGATTTGAGCAGATAAAAAACTCCCACCCGTTCCACACCAAACCATAGATGTGTATTGTTTATTTTGAAAAAATTTTTGTATAAGTTCACTTGTGCTATCTGTATTTTTTAAATAATCATCAACAAAATCTGGTAAGTCTTTAAACTGAGCCTCACAGGCTTTGTTGACCTTCTCTTTGGTTGAATGAGAGATGTTAGAGTTATGATAAATATGAATCATGAAATGGCCACATCCTCTTCAATACGATGATAACCGTGCCACTCCTTTAAACGTCCAACCGGTGTGGCATTTTCCTCAGAATACTCTAACAGTACATAAGTAAGTTTTGTGATTTTCCCAAGAGAAGAAATATCTAAAGAGGTTAAATCAGTCCAAGTGCCCGTATTAAAGTATTCACTGTTTTCTCCCCACTGCCTATATTGATACACGTGAGAGTGTCCAAAGACCACCGTGTGGACTTTTGGGTCGGCTAAAATCTTTTTGGCAGCATCTCCTAAGTCAGGAAAAACCGTACTCTCAATAAAGACCTTTGCTATTCTTTGTAGTGGCCACTGACGTCTTGGATCCTTATTTAACAATGATTTTAAAAAATATTTAAACAGACCAAATATCCAACGCAAGGTCTTTCTTGTTTCATTGAATAAGGCCCATCTTATCATTCGGTCAAAAGGTCTGATTTTATCGATATGGGGATACTCTTGCTTAATTTTCATCACCAGTTCTAAAAAAAAGTAAGAACCAAAAGGTAAGTTTAAAATAGGTTCCGCCACATTCTTTTTCAGAAAAAACTTTTTCGGGTTGATACGGTTGGCAGCTTCATGCATGTGGCCGTGCTCAATATGAACGCCATCAAAAAAGTACACAATATTTTTATAACGAATATCTGTGCCCACGGTTTCGTTTAAAAAAGCTCTTACAGAAGGCCATAAAACCCCTTGATCATGATTACCGACTATATAAGTAATCGACCTTTTTGGACTTTCTGCAAATTTTTTAAGAGCTTGAAAAAACTTTGGATGCCCCTTTACAATTCTATGACACTTTTCTAAGGACACATTTTCAGTAATCACTGTTAGATAATGACCTCTATAATCGACTTGAATCATATTGAGTATATCGCCATTTAAGATCAGCTCAATTTCATACTCTTCATATTTTGAGGATGTATAGTAGTGCAGGAACTCCACAAACTTTTCGTCAAAGTAGAATTCTTCTAAAAGGTTAATACGCCCATCGTCGAGCACTTTTCCCAGGCCTAAATGTAGATCGCTAACAATCAGTTTAATCTTTTTCATCAACTTGCTATGTAGGTTATATTACGACTTTTCTGTTTACCAAAATACATGGCTTGGTCCGCAATTTCCAGAATTTTATCAGGAGTTTTTGCATGGTCTGGATATATCGCAACACCAATACTCACTGTTAGTTTTAATTGCTCATTATCCACATTAAATGTCATAGACTCTACCTTTTGCCTAAACTTTTCAGCAAAATCTGTGGCCTTCTCCAAAGTAAAATTTTCAAGAAGCACAACAAACTCATCACCACCATAACGAATTCCAAGACCTAAGTCTCCAAGGAACTTAAATAGTTCATTAGAAAACTTCATAAGTGTTCTAGAGCCCACTGTATGACCATGAGAATCATTAACTTTTTTAAAATAGTCCAAATCAATAAATAAAGTCGCAAAATGTGCTTTTTGAGAGTCGTTTGTCCACTGACTTAAAATTTCATTTAAATATCTATAATTATATAGCCCCGTAAGATTATCTATTCTTGCTTTAGCTTCTAATTTTTTCAGTTGGTAATGTTGGCACAACAAAGGCGCAAAAATGGTATCCATGGACTCTTTGACACACTCATATGTAGTTTTAATCCAGCTGGAGCTGGTTTTAAAAACCAAACGTCCACAATCCTTTACTTCATATACAAAATGCTCTTTGTTGTTAAAAAAGTTAGCTTTTTGAACTTTATTTTTAATTTCTTTATGAGAACTTGCTTGCAGATCTCTAAGATGATTTTCAGGGCTAAATTTATAACAGTAACTATTTGTTATCGATTTTTTAGAGGCACTCATTTCAGTTATGGCTGTATCACTCACCCAGGTGATGTTTTCAACTTCCAGTATTTGCGAAAAGTGTAAAAATAAGTGATCTAGATATTGTTGAAAACTGGTGGCTTTTAAAAAGAGTTTTGTCAGCTTATCACTTTTTAAACTGACTTCGTTAGTCAAATGAGTTTTTGCATATAAAGCTTTAGTCAGTAGCTCTGAAGCATTTTTTTCCAAGTCGCTATACTTATTAAATGTAGAAACTAAAGGATCTAATTTTTTTATTTTATACATTAAGACTGGGGTAAAAACAGAATAAGATCTCACTTTTTGGTATATGCTCTCCTGTGAGCAAACTAACACCGCCTGATGTAAGGCTAAACTGTTATGTAAAAAGAGCTCGTCTATTGTTTCTACAACGATAGGCTTAATACTTTTACTTTTTTTAAAAGCATTGAGAATTTTGTTGTCTGTGTTTAATGCAATAACCTTCACAATCAAGCCTTTTTAAGTTCAATACTGTCATCACTGCCCTCTAGCATAGCTAGAGCAAGCCGTAATGTTTTTACTGTTCTTCTAAGAGCCTCTTGCTTGTTTTCAAGCTTTTTATTGAGCTCTTGTCCTTTATTTCTAAATGTTTCTAACTCTAAATTTAGCTGATCTATACTTCTTTTAAGATCTAAAATGGTCTCATTTTTAGTTTTAAGCAGAGTTGAATTTTCAACTTTTAACAGTTCAAGGCGGTTCTCAAGTTCTCTTTCACGCATTCTCACTCTATGAATGTCCTGTTGCAGCTGATCTTCTAAGGCGGTAGTTTTTCTTTCCAGCTCATAGATCTCACCATCTTTAAAGGACAGTGTTTGCTTTAAAAGCTTTCTTTCTTCTTTAAAGCCCTCAACTTCTTCATTGTACTTGTTCTGTAAATTTTTAAGATCTGCATCAGCTTTTTCATAATTTTTTTTGATCATATCACCAGCAAAAGCCAAGTCTTGATTTTCATTTCTTAAAGATTCAAGTTCTTTTTCTAATTCAAGAATTCTTTGCTGAGCAATTTTTAAATTCTCTGTCTGTGCAAGAGCTGTTTCTGCAAAGTTATTACTAGTTGCTCTAAAGACATTTGAGTTCTCATGCCTTAAAGGAACTGTGGACTGTGTTTTTTGAGGTTCTGAAGCTTTAACTTGAGTAGATTCCACTTTGGTTTTTTTATCATTGATATTCAAAGTTTTGTCTTCAGCAGAGTCCACAACATTTATGTTATAGGTTCGATCTTGCACAGAATTAAAATCGAAGTCTCTTCCATCAAAGCTCCCCTCCTCCGCTTGGTCATTACTGACCACAGAGATACTGACATCCTTTGACTCTTCATCAAAGGACTCATTGGATTGCTGATCATCATTTAGAAGATCATCAATTAATTCATCTGCTAAATCTTTTTTCTTTTTTGCACTCATTCAGATAAACTATCGGAAATCCAAGAGTTTACGTTGAGTTTTTTGAATATTTTCAGTCGTTGGTCTAGGCCTTAGCTTTTAGTGGTAAGAGACCACTTTTAGAAAGTCAGCATGTCTTCTCTCTATATCGGCCCAGGTTAGCCCCACTAAAGGGTTCACACCAAAGTCTTGAACTGTGAAGCTTGCCATCAAGCAGCCATGAACACAGGCCAATTTAAGGCTTTCAAGGTTCAGTGGATTGTCTAATTTTGATAAAAATCCAAAAAATCCACCAGCAAATGTGTCACCAGCACCTGTTGGATCTACTACTTTTTTAATTGGAAAGGCCGGTAAAATAAAATATTCGCCCTGCATATAAAGTATAAAACCATATTCACCACGTTTTATAACCACAGCCTTTGGTCCTAAGGCACTTAAAGTTTCAGCCGACTCAATGCCATTCCATTGACCGGTTAACTCACGAGCCTCCCCTTCGTTGATAAGTAAAACATCCACTTGAGTTAATACTTTTAGTAAATCTTGTTTTTTGGATTGAATCCAAAAATTCATGGTATCAACTCCAACAAGCTTTGGAGATTTGACTTGCTTCAAAACATCTTGCTGAAGTATTGGGTCAATGTTCGCTAAAAAAACAAACTCTGAGTCACGGTAGTTTTCTGGTAAAGCCGGATTAAAGTCTTTAAAAACGTTAAGTTCGGTTTGAACAGTTATGGCTTCATTCATGTCACCTTCATAACGACCTTCCCAAAAAAAAGTTTTCCCATCAACTTGTTGTAAGCCTTCTGTGCACACACCTCTTTGGGTTAACATCTGCTTGTCTTCCATTTTATAGTCATTGCCCACAACGCCCACAACATTCACTTCAGAATACATAGAGGCAGCCAGAGAAAAGTAATTGGCTGAGCCACCTAACACCTGATCTACTTGCCCTTGAGGAGTAGAAATACGATCATAACCAAGGCTTCCAACAACTAGTATTTTTGACATGATATTATCCTTATTTAATTTGCTCGGGTTTGTGTGGATTCATTGTTTTTATAAACGGAATTTAACTGGCCACAGGCTGCATAAATATCACGGCCCATGGTTTTTCTTCGTAAGACATGAATATTGTTATTCATAAGCACTTTTTGAAATCTATCAATACTGCTCTCACTAGGTCTTTCAAAACCGGAGTTTGGGTGCTCATTGAATGGAATAATATTGATTTTACATGGAATCTTTCTTGCTAATTGGATCAGTTTTTTTGCATCTTCTGGGCGATCAGTCACATCTTTTAAAAGTACGTATTCAAAAGTCACTTTGTCTTTAGTAGCGTTTGTGTAGTCTAAACAGGCCTGAAGTAAGGCTTCAATATTCCACTTTTTGTTAATTGGCATCACCCGATCACGAGTCTGATTGTCCGCACCATTTAAGCTTACGGCCAATCGTGCTCCTGACTCAGTAACTAGAGGAATTTTATCCACTAAACCAGAAGTGGACACTGTGATCTTTTTGCGAGACAGGTTCACCCCTAATTCACTGGTTAAGATTTTAATGGAAGAAAACACGCCTTCTGGGTTATCTAAAGGCTCACCCATTCCCATAAACACTATATTGGTCAGCTGAATGTCTTTAGGTAACATATTTTGAACTTTAATAAACTGACCAACAATTTCTGAAGCTGTAAGACGCTTTTTTAATTTTTGTTTTGCTGTAAAACAAAATTTACAGGCCATATTACAACCAACCTCAGATGAGACACACAATGTGTTGCGATCTCCTGCAGGGATCATTACAGTTTCAAAGCTTAATCCTGGCCCCACACTAAATAGATATTTTCGAGTTCCATCAGTACTGACTTTTTCTGTTAATAGATCGGGCATTTCAAAATTAAAGATATTTGGAATATCTTGCTTAAAGTCCTTTGAAAGGTTGGTCATTTTATCTAAATCTGTGACCTTATGGGCATATATCCATTGAAAAAGCTGACGAGCTCGGAAGGCTTTATGGCCGTATTCCGCCACAACAGATTCCAGCTCTGATAGAGTCAAATTGTAAAAGTTATGCTTAGTTTTTTCCATGACAGGGGTCTGTTCATAACATAAATTTTAAAAAGATCCCTATATTTTCTTATTTTTTTTAAAAAGTTAAAATTTATTCTTGGTGAGATTCAATATACTCCACCAAGTCCTTTTTCAAACAAGGCACACAACCGACTTGGCCAACAACGACACCAGCGGCAAAATTGGCTAAAATCCCTGCCATTTCGATCTCAAGATGGCTTGCCAGCCCCAAAGCAATAGTTCCAACAACTGTGTCACCAGCTCCAGTCACATCAAAAACATCTCTTGCATAAGTGGGTAATACCTTCATTTTTTGCTCATGAAATATGCGCATGCCTTGCTTACCAGCAGTGACAATTACATATTTTGAGCCCAGGGTCTGCTTCAGCTTTTCTCCCGCGGCCAATAAAACATCATAGTCTTCTTTGTGATCATCAAAGCTAAGGCCTGCTAAACTCAATGCTTCGTCTTTATTGGGCTTAAAAAGATCAGCCCCTTTGTAATAGGAAACAGGGGTGTTTCTATTTGGATCTACTAATACCAACTTTTTATGAGCTTGGGCTAATTTGATCACCTCTTGGCAAGTTTGTTCATCAAAGATACCTTTAGCGTAATCTTGAACCACAACCACATCTGAATGGGGCAACTGATTCTCTACTTTGTTTAAAAGCTGCTTTCTGGTGGAATCAGACAAATATCGTCTTTTTTCATGATCCACGCGAACGATTTGTTGGTGTCCTGCCATAATGCGTGTTTTTAAAGTTGTGGGGCGATCAGGATCGACCACTAAATTCTCACTACTGATGTTGTATTTTTCTAACAGATTGGAAAGATTTTCGTAGGCAGCATCCTCACCAACCACTCCGACCAGTTGAGCTTTGCCTCCAAGGCATGTCACATTGGCGGCCACATTGGCAGCCAGCCCTATACGGTGATCTTGTTTTTGAACTTCTACCACTGGCACTGGGGCTTCTGGGCTGATACGTTTTACATCACCAACTATGTATTCATCTAATCCCACATCGCCAACAATCAATACAGAGGCTCCCTCAAACTTTTCTAATGCTGATTTTGTATCTGACAAGTAGTCATTTAAGTTGATCGTTTGCTGCACCCAATTGGACATGGTCTCTCCTTAGTTTTTCTTAACTTATCAAACCCATCAAAGATAAAGAATAAATTCATCTTTATGGTATATAGCGTCGGGCATATGAAGGACAGTGGATTTCTGCAAAAATTAGGATATTTGTAGTTAAACAATAACGGACTTCAAGTTATAAACTCTCATGCGGAAATTGCTGTTTATTTTTTGAAGCCACTTTAGACTAGAACCGGGAGCTATCATATGTCCGACATAATTGCGGAAAGTCTTCTTTATCAAAACGTAATGGAATCACTTCATTCAGCTGGTGAACTTATTAACATTAACCAAAATGCCCTTGAAAGATTAAAAAGACCGCGCAGGTCTATCATAGTCTCTATTCCTGTGTATATGGATGATGGCAATATCACTGTTTTTAGAGGTTACCGTGTTCAGCACAACCAAACACTTGGCCCTTTTAAAGGTGGTCTTCGCTACCATCCGAGTGTGAACTTAAGTGAGGTTGCAGGCCTTGCCTCTCTTATGACTTTTAAAAACTCTTTACTTGGTCTGCCCCTGGGAGGAGCCAAAGGTGGAGTTGAGGTGAACCCTAACTCATTGTCAAAAACTGAACTGCAAAGACTCACTCGTAGTTTTACCACGGAGCTTGGCCCTTTTATTGGCCCTGACAAAGATATTCCGGCTCCAGATGTGGGTACAGACTCTCAAACTATGGCTTGGATGCTAGACACTTACTCTGCTGAAAATGGCTTTGCGCAAACAGGTGTTGTTACTGGTAAGCCTATTGAAATTGGAGGATCTATGGGCCGCGACTCAGCCACGGGCTTGGGTGTGGTTTATATCATGGATAAAGCTTTACAGACGATGAATAAAAAAATGAGTGAGTCCACAATGGC
Source organism: Bdellovibrionales bacterium (assembly GCA_022450595.1). Classification (GTDB taxonomy): domain Bacteria; phylum Bdellovibrionota; class Bdellovibrionia; order Bdellovibrionales; family UBA1609; genus JAKUPT01. The sequence continues at coordinate 20,136 of JAKUPT010000016.1, read as the reverse complement.
CATACAAGGCTTTGGGAAAGTGGGCATGCATGCGGCCATTGAAGCCGATGCCCTAGGTGCAAAAGTGGTGGCCGTCAGTGATGTGACATGTGCCATTTATGATCCTAATGGTTTAAACATTAAAGAGTTGGTTGAATACATCAAAGAGCACAGAATTTTAAAAGACTATCCTAAAGCTCAACAAATCACTAATGATGAGCTTTTAAGTTTAGATGTGGATGTGTTGGCACCTTGTGCTCTTGATGGTGTGATTCGCGAAGACAACGCAGACATAGTTAAAGCAAAAATTATTATTGAAGGTGCCAATGGCCCGGTCACTATGTCCGCCAACCAGATGCTGTTCGAAAAAGGCATCTTAGTGGTGCCTGATATTTTAGCCAACGGTGGTGGTGTTGTTGTGAGTTACTTTGAGTGGGTTCAAGATATTGTTTGGCTGTTTTGGACTGAAGAGGAAGTGCGCAGTAAACTTCAATCTATTATGTACCGCTCTTTTGATAAAGTTTTTGAGTTTTCACAAAAAAATCAAAAAAATATGCGAGCCTCTGCCATGGCTGTATCTTTAATGAGACTTGAAAAAGCGATGCTACTAAGAGGACTGGCTTGGTGATAAAGCCCTGGTTTTTGCTCCCAGCAAAGTTGGCTCATGACCTAGCACCCATAGGGCTCAAGCTGGCTTCTGCTGTTTGTAAATCTAAACAGCCTTCTTACGCTCCTTTCCGATGGAAGGGAATTCAATTTCAAAACCCCATAGGCATTGCTGGTGGGGTTGATAAAAATGCTGAAATGATTGAAAGTTTCTGCAAACTTGGAGCCGGTTTTATTGAGATTGGCACTGTCACACCTAAGCCTCAATCCCCCAACCCTGGTGTGATTCTAAAACGCGACATACCACACCGAGCTTTATGGAATAAGATGGGGTTTCCTTCTAAGGGAGTGGATTTTGTAAAACGTCAGTTACAAAAACAGAAAAAACGAGACATCCCCTTATTTATTAACATTGGTAAGAACCGAACAACGGACAACTCAAAAGCTCACGAAGATTATATAAAGTGCATGCAAGAGCTCTCTTCTTGGGCTTCAGCATTTGTGATCAACATTAGCTCACCAAACACAAAAGGCTTACGAGAGCTTTTAATGCCTCAAAACTTAGAGGCCTTTTTACAGCCGATCATTAATGAAAATAAAAACAATCCACGTCCATTATTGCTGAAATTAAGTCCTGATATTTCCAACAAAGAGTTGGAACAAGTGTTATCCATCAGCTGTAAGCTTGGTATTGAGGGTTTTATTTTAACAAACACCACTCAAGGAGAGCGTGAAAATTTAAACTTTCCAGAAGAGGGAGGCGTTTCGGGGGCTCCTCTTGCAAAGAAGTCATTAGAGCTTTTAAATTATGCCCATAATTATTTGAAAGAAAATCAACTATCTGCATTATTAATTTCCACCGGTGGAATTTTGTCTGCTGCAGATGTCAAAACTCGGCTAAACGCAGGGGCTAATCTGGTGCAAGTCTACTCCGCACTGATTTTTGAAGGACCGCTTTTTTTTCAAAAAACACTAAAAACTTTAAATAGTGATGCGGTGAACTAAGCCCTATCACCAGAGGATCGTTTCATCCACTCAATAGACACAAATTACTCCTTGGTCTCTGCTATGAAATTGGCTATTCTAATACTGTTCTCTGAAATGGGACTTTAAGAAAATCAACAGCAGCAGACAAAGGATCTTAAGTTTCATGCGAAAAAAACGAGCCCAGTGGATACCGGTGGTCGCTGGATTGATTAAAAAAAATGATGAGGTGCTTTTAGGAAAACGTCCTGAAGGGCTCTCTCTGGCTGGAGTTTGGGAGTTCCCTGGAGGAAAAATTGAACCGGGAGAGCATCCTCAATCAGCTCTTAAAAGAGAGCTTGCCGAGGAGCTTGGCATTAATGCCACTGTGGGTTCATTAAAGTTCTCTACCACACACAGTTATGGTGAAACCAATATTTTGCTGTTATTTTATGCTATTCCGTTTTGGCAAGGTGAACCTCGAACAAAGCATCATGAAAGCTTAAAATGGACCAAAATCTCAGACCTTGAAAAGCAAGAGCTCCCAGAAGCCAATCGCAAAGCTTTAAGTGATATTTTACAAGCTTTAAATGAAATGGGATAACTTTGGTCTTACAAATTACGAGTGAGTGATTTTATGTTTAATAAAAATAAAAAACCCATGCCTGAAAGGCTAAACATTTGCTTTATCGCAAAAAGTTTTCCTATTTTGGGTAGAGCCTCAGAGCATGGCTTTTTATGGCCTATTGCTAAAGGTTTAGCCCAGAAAGGGCACAAAGTGACTGTGCTTTCCTGGAAAACGGCACTGGCTAAAGAGTTTATTGATCAAGACGGTGTTCAAGCTCACTTTTTAGGACAAGGCTATTATAAAGCGCCTGAAGAGTTTCCAAACTATGCCTTTAAAAAATTCCAAGAACTTCATAGCCAAGAGGCCTTCCACATTGTTCACAGTATTGATTCTTGTGGACTCACTATTGCTGAAAACAAAAAGAGCCATCAAGTGGCTACAGCCTTTGATGCAGACGCCACACATATGTCAGAGTTGTTTGCCATTGGAGCTATGTCACAAGAAACTCTCAGTAGCATGGTTCGTATTGCCTTAAGTATTAGCGTTCGTTACCTGATTACATTTTTAACCCAAGATCGAAAAGTTATAAAATACGCTGATGGAATCTTTGTCACAAGCCCACAGCAAAAATTAGTTCTTGAACGTTATTACATGTACCCCGAAAGACGCACTTATGTTGTGCCTTATGGAATTGAAATTGGCAGCCTCTCTCAAAGAGAAAAGTCAGAAGCTTTAAGACAAAAGCTCAATATTCCTGGCAACTCGAATGTGGTGATGACATTCACTGACATGACAGAGATTGAAGTGATCAAAAATTTGCTACTATCTTTTGAGAAAGTTGCCATAAAAAAGCCCTCCTCCCGCCTTATTATTGTTGGCAGTGGGCCTTTGAGAAAGCAAATTGAATTTGAAATGCTCAACCTAGCACTTGGTGGCAAAGTGATTTTTACAGGTGCTGTGAGCAATATTGAAATGGCAGACTATATCTCCTTATCTGATGTTTTTGTAAACTTAAGTTCAAGAACTTCTGGCTTTGAACCCACCCTGCTTGAAGCTATGGCTCAAAAAAAGGTGATTATTGGCTCTGAGGTCAGCCCCATCGCTAATATTGTTGAAGATGGAATTGATGGCTTTTTAATTCGCCCTGCAGATAAGCAAAGTTTGTCCAAATTAATTATCCAAGTGTTTACAGGACATATAAACAGTGATGACATCGGCGAAAATGCTCGTAAAAAGGTTGTGAATCTTTTTGATTTAGAAAAAATGCTTAAACAGACCTTAGATGCTTATCAAAGAATTTTGTCTCACTCTGGTCTTTACAAGTAGCAGCATAAAAAAAACACGGCATTTCCCCCTATTTCGTCCAGACAGTGCTGTAAATATGGAAAATTTATTGTTTTTTTTGAATTTTACCCTAGCCTTAAAAGGGGTTTATCGTCTAAGATGGTTTATAGAAAAAGGGGTATAAATGACCAAAGCAGATTTGATCAATTTAATATCTGAAAAATCTAATATCACGCGTGTTAAAGCAGAAACAGTTGTAAATACTATTTTTGACACCATGACTGAAGCGCTTCTAAGATATGACCGTATCGAAATCAGAGGCTTTGGTTCTTTTGAAGTTAGGGACTACAGCCCATATCGTGGTCGCAACCCAAGAACTGGTGAGCCCCTTGAAGTGAAGTATAAAAAAGCGCCTTTTTTCAAGCCCGGCAAAGAGCTTAAAGAAGACATTAACAATTCCATTCAAAATTCAGAAGAAGATAAAAAAGACTAATTCATTAGGGGCTGTTGCCCCTAGTTTTTAAAGGGACTTAAGCGATCAATGTTCTCAATGTCATTAATCACCATATAGAGTCTCTCAAGACCAAGAGCGATACCTGAGCTGGGAGGCATTCCTTGCTCTAAGGCCTCTAAAAACTCTTCATCCAATTCATAAATTTGTAAACCTTGTGCCTGACGCACTTTTAAATCATCTAACCAGCGCTGTCTTTGAACAGTGGGATCATTCAACTCATGATAAGCATTGGCCAGTTCAACGCCTTTCCAATAAAGCTCAAACCGCTCCGACTCGCCATTATAACTTCGAGCTAGACTTGGTTGTAGATCAGGAAACCCGTAAAGAAGAACTGGCTGATCAATGTTTTTAAGCTCTGGTTCAACAACCGTGACTTGAAACCAACTAAACAGATCATTCCATGTCATGGATGAAGACGAGAAGCCTTCTTTGTGAGCACGATCTTTTAAAGCCTGATAGTCATAAATTTCAGACCAATCAGCCTTAAAATAGGCTTCATAAAACTCTTTTAAATGAAACTTTTTAAGCTCTATGGGCTTCCCCACAAGCTTTGAAAGCAAATTCTGAATGTCTGTTTCAATGGCCTCTAGCCCTGAATAGGCGCGGTACCACTCCAGCATTGTGAATTCTGGCATATGAATGGGGCTGCTTTCTTCATTACGAAAACAAGACTTAATCTCAAAAATATTTTGTAAGCCCTGACTTAAGAGTTTTTTTAGATGAATTTCAGGACTGGTTGGCAAAAAAAATGCTTTTGTCTTCTCACCAAAGGACCATTGGGTCTGAAAAGCATGTAAATGAGGCTCCATTCCAGGGTTTTGAACTAATGATGGGGTTGGTGTTTCTATAAACTGACTGTTTAAAAAAAACGCTCTAACATTTTGCTGAAACTTATACCAATTTACTATGGAGTTGGAGATGGCGTTATAACTTTGTTTCAAGTTTGGAGCCAATAACCATAACTTCTCCACTTCTTGTTGTGAATTTAAGCACAAAGCAATTTTATCACCGGGATTTAACACCTCAAATGGAGAGTAGCCCTGAAGTCTTATTTTTTTAGAAAGCTTAAATGCATTAAGTTTTGAAGATATTTGCAATTGCAATTCTAGTTTGTCTTCTGCCAACAAAATCAGTTGACCAAAAACACAATCGGAAGGCAACGAGTGAGTACTGGGATAAGGGCTCCATTGAGACAAAAATTTTTTTCTCATAAAACTCTCATACACACAAAACGACCACACAGCAAACAACAAGTTGACATTTTGTTAAACAGATATATTTTATAACTAACCTAACCAAAGGGGTTTTATAATGGCCGAAAAAATAAACTGGGAATCCATCAAAAAAGAACTTTCACAAATTAAAGACTTAAACAGCTTGAAAGCTGAGCTCAATAAGCTCTCCAAAGAGATACGCAATTTTGACGTAAACTCTTATTTAAGCCCTAGTGCCGTTCAAAGACTTAAACATCTTGAAAAACGTTATAACGAGCTACTTAAAACAATTCATAAAATTCAAAAGCAAATTGACTCTGAAATTGATAAAGCCATGGGGCAAGTCAAAAAAGCTCGCAATGATTTTGAAAAAAGCATTGATGGAATTATGAATATGGCTAAAGTTCAGGGCCAAAAACTGACTAAAAAGTCAAAAGCGGTAAAAAAGAAGAAAAAAGCAGCTGCTAAAAAGACCACAAAAAAGTCATCAAGCAAAAAAGCCAGTGGCAACAAGAAAACAACTAAAAAATCGGCTTCAAAAAAGAAAAGTTCGACAAAAAAAGCAAGTGCTAAGAAATCAAGCGCTGGTAGCAAGAAGACGACTAAGAAAAAAGCCACAGCCAAAAAATCGACAACAAAAAAGTCCAACTAGTTCAAGCCTGGGCCTGGATATAACAGGCCCACAGTCTTTTACACCCCTTCCACAACACGCATCAGCTCTGATTTCTCACTATCCTTTTAGGCAAGAATTTGTTACTTATAGCCTTAAATCATGGGAGTGGGATTATGAGTAAAATATTTGCAGATCGACACATTGGCCCTAGCCAAACAGAAATCAACTATATGTTGGGAGAATTGGGGCTAAACAGTTTAGAAGAGCTTGTGGATAAAACAGTACCAGCAAGCATTAAACAAAAAAATGATCTTAATTTGCCCGAGCCTTTGTCTGAAACAGAGTTAATCGACAAAGCCAGAACCTATGCAAAGCAAAATAAGGTTTTTAAATCCTACATTGGTATGGGCTATTACAATACAGAAGTCCCTGCCGTTATTCAGAGAAATATTTTAGAAAATCCTAGCTGGTACACAGCTTATACGCCTTATCAGGCTGAAATTTCACAAGGTCGCATGCAGGCTCTTTTAAATTATCAAAGCCTAATTATGGATCTAACAGCTATGGAAATAGCCAACGCTTCACTTTTAGATGAAGGAACGGCTGCTGCAGAGGCCATGAGCATGGCCTATAACTTACAAAAAAAAGAAGTTAAAAAGAAAATATTCGTAGATAAAAATATTTTCCCACAAAGTCTTGAAGTGCTTCAAACAAGAGCATGGCCTTTAGATATTGAAATTGAATTGGGTGAGCTTTCAAAGCTTAAAGAAACTAAAGACTACTTTGCCGTTATGCTTCAGTACCCTGGGGCTAATGGTGAAATCCATATTCCTCAAACTAACATTGATATGGCCAAGTCTAATGGGGCTATGGTGATCGTGATCGCTGATCTTTTAAGCCTTACCTCATTAAAACCACCCGGCGAGTGGGGGGCTGATATTGTCGTTGGCAGCAGTCAAAGGTTTGGTGTGCCTATGGGCTTTGGAGGCCCTCATGCCGCCTTTTTTGCCACCCATGATAAGTTTAAGCGTTCAGTGCCTGGCCGTATTATTGGAGTATCTAAAGACAAGTATGAAAAACCAGCTCTTAGACTTTCGTTACAAACCCGAGAGCAACACATTCGAAGAGAGAAAGCGACCAGCAACATTTGCACAGCCCAAGTTCTATTGGCGGTTATGGCTTCAATGTACGCTGTTTACCATGGGCCTGAGGGATTAAAAGCTATCGCCACATCAGTACATGAAAAAACAAAGGCCTTGTATCAAAGATTAAAATCCCTAGGCTTTACTATTATTAACAGTACCGCTTTTGACACAATCAGTATTCAAGCAGACCAAGCTTTAAAAGATAAAATGAAAGAAGCGTTTGAAGCTCAAGATATTAATCTTAATTATTTTTATGAGGGCGAAGTTCGATTAAGTCTGGACGAAACAACAACAGATAAAGACCTTGAGGCTTTATATCATGTTTTTAAAAGCTGCATTGATGCCAAAGAAGCTGCGACCACTGATTACCAATTGATTCCTGAAGAATATATGAGACAAACTGCCTTTTTACAGGCTCAAGTTTTCAGAAGCTGCCACTCAGAAACTAAAATGCTTCGTTATATCAAATCCCTTGAGAAAAAAGACATAAGCCTTGCAGACTCTATGATTCCTCTTGGGTCTTGCACAATGAAGCTCAATGCCACCAGTGAAATGCTGCCCATTACCTGGCCTGAGTTTTCAAACCTTCACCCTTTTGCACCTACCGATCAAACAAAAGGCTATCAATTGCTCATGAATGAGTTTGAAGAAGTACTGAGTGAGATCACCGGCTATGCGGGCTTTAGCCTGCAACCCAACGCCGGATCACAAGGTGAATATGCGGGACTGTTGGTGATTAAAAAGTATTTTGATTCGATCAACCAGTCGCAAAGAAATATTTGTTTGATACCGAGCTCAGCCCATGGCACCAATCCTGCCAGTGCTGTGATGGCGGGCTTCAAGGTGGTGGTCACTAAATGTGACGAGCAAGGCAATATTGATATTGAAGACTTAAAGCAAAAAGCCAGTGAGTACAAAGAAAGCCTTGCAGCACTTATGGTGACCTACCCTTCCACACATGGTGTGTTTGAAGAAGACATTGTTGAGATCTGCAACATCATTCATGAACATGGTGGACAAGTTTACATGGATGGAGCCAATTTAAATGCACTGGTAGGACTGGCTCAACCAGGAGTGTTTGGTTCTGATGTTTCCCATTTAAATTTACATAAAACATTTTGTATACCTCATGGTGGCGGCGGACCAGGAGTGGGCCCTATAGGAGTAAGAGAGCATCTTGTGCCCTTTCTGCCAAAGTCAGAACTTGTGCCATCGGCCGGACCTGAAAATGGCATTGGCACTATTGCAAGTAGTCCCTGGGGAAGTGCAAGTATTTTACCGATCTCTTGGAGTTACTGTTTGATGATGGGAGCTAGTGGACTTAAAAGAGCCACACAAGTGGCGATTCTTAATGCCAACTACATTGCTAAAAAATTAGCACCTTATTACAACGTCCTTTACAAAGGTCGTAATGGCTTTGTGGCCCACGAATGTATTGTTGACTTCAGAGACTTTAAAAAGTCCGCCGGCATCACTATAGATGATGTGGCTAAACGACTTATGGACTTTGGCTTTCATGCCCCGACCATGTCATGGCCAGTGGTTAACACCTTAATGATGGAGCCTACTGAAAGTGAAAGCTTGGATGAATTGAACCGTTTTATTGAGGCCATGATTCAAATTCGTAAAGAAATTGATATGGTCGAAAAACAAAATTGGCCCAAAGATAACAATCCACTGGTTAACGCTCCTCACACCTCCACAGATCTCATGACTGATCAGTGGGACAGACCTTATAGCCGCCAACAGGCATTGTACCCATTATCTTGGGTGTCAGAGAATAAGTACTGGCCACCAGTGGCTCGTGTGAATAATGCTTTTGGTGATCGCAACCTTGTTTGTTCTTGCCTGCCTCTTGAGGCCTATCAACAGGAGCTTCGGTGAGTTTGGAGCTAGAGCTTCCCACTAAGTACTCTAAGTGGATTGAAGATCGAGTGCATTCACTGGGCTATAAGCTGAGCCAATCTAAAAAGTTGGCTCAGCATATTGAGATACTTTCAGACTACTACAATAAAACCGATGTAAAACAAACGCCTTGGCTGAATGAGTCCACACAACTGGCTTATGCTTGTTACTTTTTCCCTTTAAATTATTTACGAAGCCTTTCAGTCATCAACAAAAATAAAAGCTTAAATTTTTTTAAAGCCACTCCAAACTTATTTGAACTTGGCTCTGGCATGGGCTCCACCCATTTGGCACTGCTAGACAGCGGGGTAAATTTTAAAAACCAAATCTTTTTAGAGACCTCGGACACTGCCAAATCTCAACATAAAAATTTATTGGAAAACTTTTATCCAAAGCTAAAGTGTGAATGGACCCATCAACATCAAAGTCAGTGGTATAAAAAATATCAGCTTGATCAAAGCTATTTATTTTTAGCCAGTTACTCGGTCAATGAATTGTTAAAACATGACCTCAGCCTTGAACAACTGAATCTAGAACTACAAAACTTTTCGTCAGTTTTAATTATTGAGCCCTCAACGCAATATAATTCAAGACAACTGTTGGAGCTAAGACAGCAAATGATTGATTCTTCTAAGCATATGTGGGCCCCTTGCACACATCAAGGCCAGTGCCCCTTACTTATTCACTCTAAAAAAGATTGGTGCCATGACAGTGTATTTATTAAAATGCCGGATTGGTATTATGAAATTGAGTCTAAACTTAAAATAAAAAACAACTCACTCACCTACTCCTATTTAATGGCTCAAAACCAAAAGCCTCCTGAGTTTTTAAAGGGCTTGGCTAGAACTATTGGAAACACTCAAAAAGAAAAAGGCAAAACCATTCAAATGATCTGCCGAGGAGAACAACGCGAGTTTTTCTCATGGCTTAAGAAAAATAAAAACGAACAATGGATTGAACGTGGACTATTGGTTGAGATTCCAGAAGATATTGAGCAAAAAAATAATGAACTGCGCGTAAGCAGCCCAATAAAAACTTCAAGTCGAATAAATACTTAAAAAGTACTATAATAAAATATAGATACATTCCGTAACTAAAATTGAGATCAACAAAATCTCTTAGTCACAACTTTTATTAATTCTTATACTTGAATTAATTTTTAAAAAGAAATTGGTCATCAAATATTTTATAAAAGCTTGTACTTTTTAGTATCGCTCTTTTTATTGATCTAACAACGAATACTTAAAACAATTTTCTCAATTATAGATCTTCACCGACTTTACAGATTCCAGAGCAAATATATGTATTGTAAGAACAATGCATCTCACTATCTACTTTTCTGCAAATATGACTTTCAATAACTCCATTATTTCTATCACACCAAGATCTCATATTATCATAAGCTTCGTGACGTTTACCTGATTTACCAATACCAGCAACAGGCAGATCAAAGGCATATAATTGGGTTGAACTGAATAAAAAAGCTATAATTAAAAATTTCATAAATAAGTTCCCCTTTTAAAAAGACATGTAACTCTTACATTTTTTTAATTTTCATGTAAAGAGTTAATAAAGAAACTCATTAAATTATGGAAGCCTTGCTTGAAAATTAAGATCGTACATACATTTACCTTAGTTATTTTAATGATAAACCAAGCCATACTTATATAACTGACTATCAATACTTTGCGTCAACTATGATTTTAATTTAATGGTATTTTAATTTTAACTTATTACAGTTCAGAAATTTTAGGCTTTATTTTGATAATAAAAATATATTATTTAAAAAATCGAGACAACTCCAAAAGGACTTCTTTAACGACCTTTGATGGAATCTTATATTCATCAACTGGGTTGAGAGATTTGTTCGTGACTTGTACTGGCCCCACTGGTGAGCGTACCACCAATAGGTCTTTATAAAGCAAAGCATAATGAACATAACTATGAGCAATACTCCAGTCTTGATTTTGCTGTTCAAAAAGCCCCTCACCTGTGGCGTAAGCCTTGGACTCCGTGGCCTCACAGCCCAAAGCCTTTGAAATAAATGTTGGAGCAATGTCAAAGTGAGTGGTTTTATAATCCACTTGCTGCGGCTTTTTACCGGGCCAATGCACAATCATGGGTACCTTCAACTGGTAGTCACTGAAGTTACTACCATGTCCCCAAAAATTTTTTTGATTGTCATTAAACTCTTTTCCGTGGTCAGAGGTGATCATCACAATGGTGTTTTTCAGTAAGCTTTTTTGTTTTAAATCATCTAAAACTTTTTTCACTAAATGATCAGCGTAATGAACTGTACTTTTATAGAGATTAAAATAAGGCTCTCTATTGAAATCATTGTTCAGCTCTAAGTAATTCACGTTTTCCCAATAAGGCTGAAACTTTGGGTAGTCTTTTGGCAAATAAATCGCATGAGGGGTGTCGTAAAATAAAAAACCAAAAAATGGCTGATCAGAGTTTTTCTCAGTGTGCTCTTTAGTAAAGTTCAACCAGTCTTCAGTGATATGAATGTCTTTCTTCCACGGCAAGTTTCCCGGTGTGTCCATTCTGAGGTCTCTAATGGATGAAAACACATTTTGATCAAAGGCCGGGCTTAAAAGTGTGGCTGAGGCTAAAATCTTTGTTTGATAGTTCAGCTCCTGCATTCTTTGAATCCACAAAGGTGGTGTTTGGCTAGATGTAAAGGCATCCCAGTAGCTTGCCGGTATTCCATAAAACAAAGTGAAAAGCCCTGGCTTTGTAGCATTGCCATTGCTGTAGTGGTTTTTAAAATTTATTTTACTCTTAGAAAAATCATAAATATGAGGCATCCATTTTGGGCTGAGCATATCAAAGCGTAATGACTCAATGGTGATCAATAAGATGTTTAGCTTTTCTTTGGGATCTGAACAATTTAATGGCTCTTGCGGATACTTTAAAGCGCCACTGTTTCTAGAGCTAAGCTCTAGTCTCTCATCACTTTTTCTTAAGTTTTGCGGATCGATCCAACCCTGTTTTAGAAAATAGCGCTTGGCTGTGAGCCCATAGTACAAAGGCAAGTGGGGTGAGGTGGCCGTGATAGCGGTTTTGTGATTGGCGTCGGCCCAGGCATGCCACAGGTGTGCTGACAACAAACTTACAAAACCTATAAAAAAACCTGTAAAAATATAGCGAAACTTAATGGGGTTTTTATAAAGCCAAAAAGCCACATACAAGTGAATGGCAAAGGCAAGTAGTGCTCCCCCAACAACCAAAAGCCATGTCACCCAACTGAATTGAAACACATCACTGCCAGCACCAAGAATAAGTTCGATCACAAAACTTGAGATATGAAATCGAAATTGATCATAAACAAAGGTATCAATCACCAATACGGATAAGCCCAATGTTGAAATTAATGTGTTTAAAACAATAAAAGCTTTTTTAGGTAAAACAATTAATACTGAAGTCAGAACACTAATAAGAAGTGCTAAAAAGAAAAACTGCCCAAGATAAAGCAAGGACACATAGAAACCTGTCACAGCATCAGGAACATGGAACCACGACAAATATCTGAAACCAATAAGTGTGGCAAGCATGGTGTTTAACAGAGTAAACATCCCCCACCAATTAAGCTTGCTTTTAAAGGAAGTAAAAGACATAGAGTTATTTATACGACCTTCTAAAGCTTTTGGTCAAACTTTAGTCTTCTCACACATACCAAAGATCAGAGTCTTTATTAAAGCCTCTGATGATTTTAAGGGCTTTGCTTGATAGCCAGAGTGGACTCTCTTTTACCCTCAAATCCCTGCCGAGGAATCAAATGAAAGCCAGATTGCTTTAAGGATCTTTTTAAACTTCCTGTACAGGCATAAGTGCTAAAAACACAGCCCTCAGGGGCCGCTGTATGGAGTAAAAAGTTTGTTAAAAATTCTTCTTGCCACAGTTCTGGAGACATTTTTTTACTAAAAGCATCATAAAAAACCACGGTGACGGGTTCAATAAGGGCTAAGGACTCATTAGTCAGAGCCCCGTATAGTTTCCAGTCTGATGAGGCTAAAAGCTTATGAGCGCTTTGAATCATATCCTTAGGCTTGAGTTCATAATGCTCACACACCAGCTCGATCACCTGTATCATGGCCTTATAAACATCCTGAAAAGACTGATCTGCGCTCTCTAAGCCAACAATTTGCTTTAGGACCGTATAAAGCCACTGTTCCGACTCAGAGGTTTGAAGCTTTAAACTCAACTTGTGCTTTAAACAATACCCCAGCGAGATCCACTCATTGTAGCCCAAACCAAGCCCTAAGCTGTACACAGAAAGGGCTAAATGCTCTTGCTTATGGGCTTGAATGAGTGCGCTTTCATAAATGTATAGGCTCTCTTTAAAAGCACCATGAGAATTATGCATCATCTCGCTGAGCCCATCTGAGCCCAGGATAAGACTGGGGCTTTTATCTTTAGTTTCCACAAGTTTATACACAAAAAATCCTTTAAAAAGCGGATATTAAGCCTAAGCAGGACTCCGGGCAAGGCCTCAACTTATGGGAATTTACATTTTTCACACTCAGGCTTGCGCTGGCCCCGAGGTTTAAGTTAAGCATGAGGCTATGGATTTACAAAAGTGGCAGGGGCTTCCCTATTACCCCATTAATTTATTTTACAAGCAGACCTTTGGAGAAAAGGTTTATAAAATCCCCGTGAGTGTTCCTGGAACCTGTCCCAACCGTGAGGGGTTAAAGGGCATGAAAACCTGTATTTTTTGTGATGAGTGGGGTTCTGCAGCCTACCCGGAAAATAGCAAACTCCATTTGGACGAACAGATTGTTACGAATAGGGGCTACATCACTAAACGCACCAAAGCCAAAAAGTTTTTAGTCTACTTTCAAGCCTACACCTACACCTATCAAAGAGTGGCTAACTTACGCTCTTACTTTGAAGCCGCAATAGAGCATGAAGATGTTGTGGGAATGGTGATTGGAACGAGGCCTGATTGTGTGTCGGAAGCGCTTTATGATTTATTAAATGAGTACTCGCAAAAGACACAAATTTTTGTCGAGTTTGGAGTGCAAAGCTTTAACAACGAACAACTTGAATGGATGGAGCGAGGGCATACGGGTGAGAAGTCCATTTGGGCTATCAAAAAAATGCACGAAAAATGCCCTAAGGTAAACATCGGCATTCATTTGATGTTTGGCCTTCCCGGTGAAACTGAAGAGCAAATTATTGAGTCGGCAAAACTTTGTAACACTCTCCCCTTACACAACGTCAAACTACACAACACCCATGTGTTAAAAAACACGGAACTGGAGCGTCAGTATAAAGACGGAGAGTATGAGCCCATTGAGCTTGAGCCCTACTCTTATCTTGTGATGCGTTTTTTACAGCACTTAAAACCTGAAATCCCTGTGCATAGACTCACAGCCAACTCCAGCAGGTCGGACGAGCTGATTGCGCCTAAGTGGACTGGTGACAAAATGTTCTCTTATCAGTATGTGATTGATTACTTAAATATGAATAAAGCCTATCAAGGCCAAAACCTTTAGGAGCCATTTTTGCGATTGATCACAAGCCTAAAGCATCCTTCTATTACAGATGTACAGAGTACTAATGTTTTTAAACGAAAAGCCGCACGAGCCATTGTGTTGGATCAACAGGATATTCTGCTCCTTTATACAGCCCGATACAATGACTATAGCTTACCCGGTGGTGGAATTGATGACCAAGAAGATATCACAACCGGTTTAAAACGAGAGCTTGAAGAAGAAACAGGAGCCCAAAATATTGAGATCGTGAAAGAGTTTGGCATCATTGAAGAGCTTCGCCCTCACTATCTTCCGGAGTATGATCACATGCACATGACCTCTTATTTTTATGTGTGTCAGGCCCAAAGAGAATTAGGCCCTTCGAAGATGGAACACTATGAGGTCAAAAACGGAATGAAAGCTCTATGGATCAACATTAAAGACGCTCTTGAACACAACCAAAGTGTGATTGCCAAAAAAGAACGCTCTATGGGACTTTCCATAGAGCGCGAAACCCTCATGTTAGATTTAATTCAGAAAGAATTGATAAATTAAATTGTTATCGTTTGTTGAAATACTCATAGATTCTCATACCATCACTATAAGTTTCAGCTGGATATCCCATTTCTTTTGGGTAACTTAATGGAAGTGATGTAAAAAGAAACTGAAATCCCGACCATCCAATAGCCATGTATATTAAAAAACTTAATATAAATTTAGATTTAATTTTTAAACTTATATAAAATAAAATGATAGCTATAAACAGTGAAAACATTGGACCTAAAATTATTGCCCATATACCGTTATAGTTATTCCAGTGAGTATAACCAATCCATGGCTGGTATGGGTTACCATATGATAAAGTTAGATCTCCAAATTCACTTTTAAATAATACCTCTGAACCTATATGAATACTGACTTTATCATTTTTTAACAATGGTATAACAGCATGGCCTAGCTCATGAATTAAAGTTAATAATGGCGCTATTAAAAGAAAAAATACTATAACGATTAAAAATATATGAATTAATTTCTTCAAAAAAATTCATCCCCTGTTAAGACAAATAAGTTTTTAGTTACAAAATTTATGCAACTTTGGGCCACTCCATTTTCCATCAATACATGTTCTTGATGTTTGAATACAAGGAGCTGAAAGACTCGTGAAGCCGGTTTGCACACTGCCATGAGGGTGATTAGAATCACAAAACTCTGTAGGGTTCTCACAAGTCGTATAAAGGACGGGACCCATCCAATGTCCTTTCTGACAAGTTTGAGATGTTGTTGTACAGCGCTCAAGGCCATTGACAATGGGCTGCAGGTAGCCCTTTCTAACGTCGCCCGCTCTACAGTTTGCAGCAGGTACTGGCTTAAGAATTTTTGTATTCTCAATAGGGCTTTGTTTTATATTTTTGGCATTCCAAACACTGCAGCCGGATTGAATTATAAGAATTGTTAGGATAAATAAGTTAATGTTTATTTGTTGAAGCATGGGCTGTGACCTTATAAAGCTGTTTCATTTGGACTATTTAAAATTAAGTAATGAAAACATAAGAATTGGGAATAAGAAAAAGTCGCCTTCGCGAAGCTTCGGCGGACTCATTTTGCCCTCGGGCAAAATGAATGGTGCGGGTGGAGGGACTTGAACCCCCATGCCTCTCGGCACTAGATCCTAAGTCTAGCGTGTCTGCCAATTTCACCACACCCGCACTTAAAATTTAAAACTGAAATACAGGGTTTAAAGCAATAGGGGCTATTTGGCAAGCCCTAATGCTTAGTCTTGAATTAATTTTTTGTATTCTGGAGCACGAATCAAATTGGCTAATTCTTTTTCTGTGTCCATCTCTATACGGATCATCCAGCCATCGTTCATTGGGTCATCATTTAAAGTGCCTGGATCATCAACAATTGATTGATTCACTTCAATCACTGTGCCTGAAACGGGAGCAAATAAATCACTGCTGGTTTTTACACTTTCAACCACACCAAAGGGCTCACTTTGAGAGACTTTAGAGCCCTCTTCTGGAAGCTCAACAAATACTATTTCTACCAATGAATCTTGAGCATAATCGGTAATACCAACAGTCACAGTGTTTTCGTCGACGTAGGCCCACTCGTGGTTTTTAGAATAATAATTTTCTTCTGGCACTCTAAAGCTCATCTATTTCTCCTCATTGAACAAAAGGTGGTTTGATCACCTTCACTTTATGCATTTGTTTACGAATTTCAACTAAGAGTTCACTCCCTAGCGCGGCATGTTCTGCTTTTATCAGCGCAATGCCAATATTTTTTTCAAGACTAGGAGAAACCGTACCACTAGTTACCGTGCCTATTTCTTGCTCGTCAAGGGAGAACATTTTGTAGCCTGCACGGGCAATTCCTCGTCCCTCCACAATAAAGCAGACAGTTTTTCGCTTTGCTCCATTTTGCTTTTCTTTGAGAAGCTGATCTTTGCCCAAAAAGTCTTTGGCATCCAATTTTACTGTCCAGCCCAGGCCTGCTTCATAGGGGCTAATGTCATCGGCCAACTCATGTCCATAAAGAGGAAAGCGCTTTTCAGTTCTTAGGGTGTCTCTGGCTCCAAGACCTATGGGCTTCACGGGAATAGACTCGCCTAAGCTCATTATTTTTTCCCAAAAAGCTAAGGTTTTAGAGTTGGGCACAAACACTTCGGCTCCGAGCTCTCCGGTGTAGCCGGTTCTGGCGACAATGACTTGCTCTCCTTCAAAATCTGCAAATTTAAATTCAAAGGAATTCATTTCAGAGACTTTAAAATCAAACAGCTGATCAAGCACCTGAAAAGCATCAGGGCCTTGTAGGGCCACCTGCCCCCATCTGTCGCTTTCATTGATAAGCTCGGCCCCTTTATTGTGCTTGTTGACCCAGTCCCAGTCTTTTTCAATGTTGGCGGCGTTCACGCACAACAGGTAATCCTCATTGGGGGTGATGCAATAAATAATGAGGTCATCGACCACCCCGCCCTGGTCATTCATAAGTAATGTGTACTGAGCTTGGCCCTTTTCGAGTTTAGAAACATCATTAGAGGTCATCCACTGCAGACTCTCTAGTGCCTTAGACCCCTTAGCTCTGAACTCTCCCATATGAGAAACATCAAAAAGACCAGCTTTTTGCCTCACATGCAGGTGCTCTTGACGAATGCCCTCGTACTGAATGGGCATTTTAAAGCCCGCAAATTCCACCATTTTGCCCTTGTGATCGGTATGCCACGAAAATATTGGGGTGGTTTTAGTTTCCACAGTCTTTCTCCTTAAAGCAGTGATTTATTACGTAAATAAGCCACAGGCGACCAAAATTGTCACTGAGATTCAATATTTAACGTTGAGCGCTTATTAATTGAGACCCATCTAGGCACAGAGCTTGCTCTATATTAGAGCTGGAGGACCGTGAATGTTTAATAAAAATCTCTTATTTTTACCCACTTTGTTTTTGATGGCCTGTCAGCCCTCTTTCAATCAGTCGCAGATGACTGAAAAACCGGCTCATACAGGCGAGGATAAAGTCTTTGTTAAAAAAGACGATAAAGGTCAAGTGGTTGACGTGGTTCAGGCGGCCTACACAGCTTCTGGAAATGTTGAGTCCTTTAAGGAATTAAAAGCTCAAGTCAAAAATCTCCCCATAGATAGTAAGCTCGTCGAAAACTTAAGAACAATTCAAGTTGATACTATGAAATACAATCACGGCGCCTCACTTACAAACACCCAAGCTAAGCCCGATGTACTTGTTTTAAAATACATTTTAAAAACTAATGAGAATATTGTTTTTACAATTCCTTTAGAAAAAGAATCTATTGGCTTTTATAAAGGTATGGATCCCTTAGTGGAAGGCAATAAGCCTCAACTGGCCCGTGCAACTTCAGAGAATAAAAAACAGTATGAAGTGCAAGCCCAATGTTTAGATGATCATTGTATAAGCATTAACTTTGTGATTATTCACAAAAAAACAAAAAATGGTGTGGGCATCAAATACTCTCAAAAGAATGTGCCTATGTCCATTGATGCCAATCAAGACCAAAAAAGCTTTGTGAAGCACTTATTAACTCCAAGTGGTGATAAACTCTTAAAAAGAGACTATAGCATCGTGGGTGGTGGCTCATTTTCTGAAGTATGGATGAATGTTCAAGATAACCGAATTATATATTTTAAAACAGACATTGCCTTTACAGGAAACGCGGCCATTCCTATTTCAAAAGTTTATTTATCAAAGCCTAAAAAATTTGGTGAAAGACTGGAGTACCACAATGAGTCCATTGCCACTGGTGAGCTGATCGGAAACGATGAAGAAAATGGTGATATTTGGGTTCAATTTAAATTGAATAATACCTTTTATGAAATTACAAAAACTAAGAGACAAAATAAGAATGCAGAATTTGCGATTACCACTGGTGAGCAAAGCAACGAGCCAAAGCTTTCTACTGGTAATATAAATTTAGAGAACTCTTATTTTAAAATAAAAAACTCTCAGTCAAAACGGATGTCTCAGCAATTAAGTCGGTATACTGGGCAGTATAACAGTCCCATTTATAAATACATTCAAGCCTATATAGATATCTATACAGGAAGATATGATGGTAAAAATAAAACTTTTAAACAAACTCAGTGCAATAACAATAATGTTGCGACTAACGAAAAAGCCAAGTTAGAAAGTTTTTTTAATAAAATGCACGAGGCATTACCTTATTTAAATAAGCAGTTTGAAGATGTTGGCGTGGCACCTGAGTTTTCACTATTAACTGTAATGGAATCAAATTATCCTGTGAACTATGAAATTGAAGAGGCTTACTGTAAATATAAAACATGTACAGCCTATGGACCGTTTCAAATCACCAATGGCACGGCTAGAACTCTTGTGAATCATGCCAATAATTTTGGCCTATCTACTGTCGGAATAAATGTTACAAATAATCCTCAGTACAATTCTTCTGATTACAGAAACTATTTATTACCATCTGCTAAAATGGCGGCAGTTTATATGAAGTACTTCTCAAAACTTTTATCAAACAATCGACCTGAGCTTTATGCGGTGGCCTACAATGGAGGCCCTGGTCATATTGTTGATCGTCGCGATAAAGATTCGCCTGAGTACTTAGACTATAATAACACCACTTTAGAAAAGCTAGCGCGCTTTAAACCGCCAAAGTCTTGCGAGTATGGTTTTATAGATTATGGCTTTAAATTTTTAGCTCTTAAAATCATTGCGGATAACTACAAAGAGTATGGCTTTGAACTTAAGCCTAGAAAATTTCAAAGTTACTCTCATATGAATCAAGTTATGAAACTACACCCACAAAGCATTTAGTAAATAAATTTTAAATTAGCTTTTTTGGTGATGCTCATACAACTTTAATGTATTTTGTAAGAGCATCGCAATAGTCATGGGCCCCACGCCTCCAGGCACTGGGGTGATATTCACATCTTCCGATTCAAAGTCTTTAAACTTCACATCACCTCTTAAGCCATCATCTGTGCGATGGATGCCTACATCAATTACTGTAGCCCCGGGCTTTACATAGCTATTGTCAATAAAGCTTTCTTTCCCTGCAGCAACAACTAAGATGTCGGCTTGTTTTGTGTGGTGTTTTAAATCCTTTGTTCTGGAATGGCATAAAGTCACTGTGGCGTTGTTTTGCTGTAAGAGTAAAAACATAGGAAGTCCCACTATTTGGCTTCTGCCAATAACCACTGCGTGCTGACCTTCTATTTTAATATTATTGTCTTTTAAAATTTGAATAATCCCCGTGGGAGTACAAGCTGTGGCTATGGCTTTTCCGGCAAAGAGCTTTCCAAGACTAAGTTCCGTAAGCCCATCGGCGTCTTTTTCAGGACGGATGGAGTTCATCACTTTATG
>JAKUPT010000156.1 GCA_022450595.1 Bdellovibrionales bacterium | reverse complement strand
TTGCTTTTCCCATAAAAAAGACTTTTGAATAACAGGTTTTGAAAGAGTTAATCTGTCTGATGATTTGGAACGCTTTTTTTTGCCATTAACATTTGATTCATTCTTTATCATTGAGAACTCCAGACACTTTGCTCTTCAATGACATACTCCCAATGGCCTTTTATAAACCTTTTACCTTGAACTTTATCTTTGACCCAAATGCGTTTAATTTTAGGCTTAGTTAAAAGCGGACCCTTAGACTCACCTTGTGATTCTTTAATCTTAATCAATTTTTTCTTATTTTTATCTTTATAGGCAAGGTAACTAATACCAGCCCCCAATAAAGAACCAATAATTAGCCCCTTATTTGTATTACGGCGCCTTTCATTGCCTACTCCTTTAGTGTTACCTAAAAGAGCGCCACTAGATCCCCCGATAGCGACACCTGTAAGCAAACTCCTCTTAAGAGTTGAACACCCTATGTTTAAAATTAAGAATAGTATTAAAAAAATATTCTTTTTCATATGACCTCCTTTATCCTGAGTTAAGTTAAAGCCATAAATGTGCCAAAGGAGACACCCTCTAAATATGTAATTTCACTTAATATAAAAAAAATTAGATTTTTAATATCCAATTAAGTGACGAGCAATCGTCAAAATTTAATTTAAGTAACAATAGGTAATTAAAAATCGCTTGACTCTAAATCGAAAGATAAAGAAGATGTTTCTGTGAAAAAAACTATTTTAATATACACAATATTTTCAATTCTCTTCGCTGGCATCCTAAGTAATGCCAGTGTGGTAAATATTGCTACTAGTCTTCACTTGAATGTGCAGCATAATCACGAACATAAGCACATAGAAAGTTCTGCTGAACAAAACGTAAGCTACAGTGAAAGCAATGGTTTTTTAAAACGAACACATCAACATGCAAACTCAAGTGATAATACTAATGAAGAAGAACACCAACATGAGCACACATATGTAAGTTCGATAAACTTTTTGGCTTATCATAAAGACACTCCTAATATATTTATTGATTTTATAGAGAATAGGACAAAACTAAAGTCTCCAATTAAAAACCTTATTTCTGATCCACACTTCAAGAGCTTATTTCGGCCTCCAATATCTTAACGAAAAGCCCATTTTTCTCATTTATCTAAAAATTAAATAAAAGCTATTTGGAGTATATAATGATCGACTTCATTATTCGTCTATCTTTAAAAAATAGACTGCTAGTTGTTTTAGCAGCAATTGCTCTATGTTTATATGGAGCATGGGTGGGTTCTCAACTATCTATTGATGTTTTTCCTGACTTAAACAGGCCAAGAGTTACAATAATAACTGAATCTCATGGGCTTGCCCCAGAGGAAGTGGAAACACTCGTTACTATCCCTATTGAGTCAGTATTAAATGGAACACCTAATGTAGTTGGTATTCGTTCTAGTAGTGGCGTTGGAATTTCAATTATTTATGTTGATTTTGAATGGGGTACAGATATCTACAGAAATCGACAACTTATTGCCGAAAGACTCCAGCTTGCACAGGCAAACCTCCCCACAGACATACAGCCTGTAATGGGGCCAATATCCTCAATTATGGGAGAAATTCAATTTGTAGGACTTGTAAATAATAAT
>JAKUPT010000155.1 GCA_022450595.1 Bdellovibrionales bacterium | reverse complement strand
CCCAAATCCGAATTTAGAAATCCAAAATCAGGCCAATGACCCAAATGGGTCTTTTTTTTGGCCTAAGCCACAAATAAATTTTATTGGCCATTACATTCTTGGCCACATTTTTTATCACCAAGCTCTCTGATGAGTGGAGTTAACCTATGTGTGCTCATCTTCAGGACATAGGTATCCCTATAAGTCGGAATCAGACTTCGGACTGTGGCAAATTTTGATAGCGATCAATCGCAAGAGTTCAAATCCTTCGTCCACCAAATATCCCAAATAGAATATTTAGTTTTCAAAGAACTTGAGACTGTTCTCAAGGGCTTAATCCACTTGAGTGTGTCAGGAGCATTGTTTCCGGCTTTAACTCCCATGCCTCTCTGAGCCTATGCACCTCCTTGAGTTGTTGCTTTGAAACTTTTAAAACCATGGACCTTGCATGACTTACAAGTTGCCCTGGAATGTGAATAAATTTTCGTCTAAACTTTTTTGCAAAATAAGTTTTAGCCGGTCGATCAATTAAAGCCATAAACCGAAGTATGTTGTTGGCTACCATGGCAAGCAGCCCAAAGGCATAGTTAGCTTGTAGCTTTTGGCAGGGAAAGTGTTTTAAGTCATAGCCGTACTTTTCTTCTCTAATAAAGTTTTCTACATTGGCTCGTTTATTATAGTGTTCAACCACGGACTGAAGGCTTTGATGAAAAAGATTGTGATTGGTCACAATTCCATAATACTTATAGCCTCCTTCAAAAAGGTCAGACTGCTCTACAACTTGTCTTTTCACAATGATTGGAAACTTTAAAACTTCATTCCAAGACGGGCTCCAGTAAAACATTCCAAGCTCTACTTGAGGCAGGCTTTTACCTTGGAGTCTTGCTTTTTTAATTTCTGTTTCTGAGTACTGCCAAGGCTCCCAGTGCGTGATTTTATGTATATGCTCTTTCCACTGAGTGGTGGCCTGGTTGGCAGCAATCGTAAACTTAACTCCAAGCCCAAGGCAGGTTTTAATCACTCCTTGGTTGCAGTAAGCGGCATCGGCACTTAAATACTTCTCCTCACGAAAGCTAAAGCCTTTAAAAGAAGCACGAATTAACTCTTCAGCCGCCACACCGCTTTTAGTGTTTCCTGACCTTAACTGCATACCATAGCAAAGCCCCATTTGATCAAAAACACTTTGAGAGTCCAAACACCACATGTCTTTGTAGTTAAAGGCTAAGCCTTCCATCTTTGTTCCTGACTGTTCATGAGGTGTAGAGTCTATACTTAAATGAACAGGCTCTTTGAGACTAGGGTGTTGATTTATAAGCCTATCTCTATAAGCTTTGGCTTGAGTGGATAAAAACCTATTTAAAGAACTAATGTTTTGAACACTGAAGTCTCGAAGGAAGTTGCCCATGGTTCTAGGCAGAACGGTCTCTCCACGCATAATGGCAGACAATGCGGGGTCATATTTAAACTCTATTAAGTCATCAATACAGTCATGGCCGTATAAAAAACTTGAGAGTTGAATAAGGCCCAGCCTATATGAGCCCTGCGAGCGGTTGCTTTTTCTAACAGGTAAGCTCTTCTCAAAGTCCAAACTGAGCTTTGAGGAGTCAAAAAACTCAATCATTGTGCCCAATCCCGAGGCATTAGTAAGTTTTTTCTTTGATGCAACGAGCTTAAGCTTGCGAGGTTTAAACGATGTAATACATGATGAAGTCACTTTAAGTCCCTTTGTTGTTTGTTTTTTTCGTCGAAAACTTTATATAACAAAGGGCTTTTTTTTGTCTAGAGTCTAAAACTCACTTCACCCATTGGGTGAATTAAAACTTCAGCTACAAATTACAGGGGAATACTTTTGGTAGAGCGTTTCAATATATCTGGGATGGTTTCTAAATTCTGATTTAGGT
>JAKUPT010000154.1 GCA_022450595.1 Bdellovibrionales bacterium | reverse complement strand
TCGCCATCTTTTGACTTATAGGGCCTCGTCATCCTGGCATTATAAGTGGCGTATTTTGGAAGATCTGGACGAAGTGAAAAGATAGCCTCTTTAACCTCAAAATTGGTGTCTTTAGCTAACACAATAGGGGCTTTTTCGCGCTTCATATAGCCATGAACGGTTAAATTCCAGTCTTTATCTGGAGTAATAACGTTATTAAAGTCATTTTTTATGCCTTTAGAGCTTATTTTTACTTCATATATTGAGCACATGTTGGTTACTTTATCATATTAACTATTGAGGCCATAACAAAACTCAACAATCAGTAAAATGTAAAACATATTGCTAAGCTGATTCAGCCTCAAGATTTGCTTTGAACTCTTTTATTGCACTTATAAAAGCCTCACCATATCTATCAAGTTTATCAGGCCCGACACCTTTGATTTGAAGCATTGTTGATTTACAAGTGGGCTTTAATTTTGACATTTCTTGCAAATGTGAATCGTGAAATATTTTGTATGCAGGAATATTTTTTTGGTTGGCAATTTTAAGTCTTAGTTTTTTAAGTTCCTTAAAAAGCTGATTTTGATTGTGTTTATTATTAACAGGTACATTTGAAGGCTGCATATATGGTGTTGCCGTCTCAAGCAATGTTCCACTGTACTCTTTTTCTAAAACACGTTTTTGCTGTTTTATTGAAGGGTACTTTCCGGTTTTTTGTTTTTTCCATGAAAGCCAAGCATGAAAATGTTCATGCTTTTGAGAGTCCATAACACAAAGGTTAGAAAAAGAATTATCAGTCTTTCTTCCATTTATATGGTGAACGACTTCATTTCTATAAAGGTTTCTATTTAATATTCTTTTTGCTTTGTATCTGTGTTCTAGCTCGTTAACATCTTTAAGTACGATATAGCCATTGGAATTAATATATTTATTTGAAAAACGACTGAAGAAAAGCCATTTAAGAATATTAAATGGAAGCATTAAAACCCATTTTAATAACTCAATTGAACTACAAATTAAAGCACGTTTAATTTTACGCTCTAAGCGACCCATAGGGTTTAATCGGCAACAAGTTACCTAGATTTTAGTCTTAATAAAAATTAAGTGTTTCAAAAGAACACAAAAAAGAGACAAGTTCGCTGATTTATCACAAAGAGGGGCTTAATTATTAATTTTGTGTAACATAAGATGACTTATAAACGAAATATGTTTATTGTCTCATTTTTAATAATTCTGAAACAATATGTCACCCCTTTATTTCTTAAACAAATTGTCATCTTCATTTTTTGTTTAGTATGATTTTCGTTTTAATTTTTATGGGGGGTCATATGTCTAAATCAGGGGGATTGATTTTGTCTAATACTGATAGCTATAAAATTCAGATTATTACTAAGTATTTAACTGGAAAGCTCTATAAAAACCAAGCCTCAGAGCTTCTTAATGTTAGTGAAAGAACTATTTCTCGTTATGCTAAGAAAATGCGTGAGAAAGGTCCTTTTGGAATAAGACATGGCAACTCTGGGAAGGCTGTTAATCGAAAATGGTCTCAAGAGTTCGTACAAGAGATCATTAATTTAAAAATAAATACTTATTATGACTTTAACACCGCTCATTTTGTGGATTTACTTAAAAAAGAACATAAAATTGAGGTCCCCTATCAAACTGTTTGGGGCTGGTTAAGGGAGAAAAACCTAATTAAACAACCTCATCGTAGAAGACGACGAAAAAAGCACGTATATCGCCCTAGAATGCCTCAAGAAGGCTTGCTCTTACAAATGGATGGCTCACATCACAAATTCAACGGCAAGGACAACTGGGTGCTTATATCGTGTATTGATGATGCGACCTCTGAAATTCCTTATGCTGAGTTTTTTAAAGGAGAAACCACACTGGGTTGTATGAAAGTTTTAAAAGAAATCATTAAAATTTAAGGGGTTCCTAAGGCCATTTACACAGATAAAGCTGGTTGGTCAGGAGGTCAAAAAAGAACTGAGTTCTCACAGTTTCAAAGATCTTGTGAGAAGCTTGGCATTCAACTTATATATGCTAACTCTCCTGAAGCTAAAGGACGCATCGAGAGGTCTTTTAGAACCATTCAAGATCGTTTAATTCCAGAGCTCAGGCATAAAAAGATCAAATCCATGAAGGCTGCAAATAAATACTTGAAAGACGAGTTTTTAGTTAATTACTGGAATAATAAAAATA
>JAKUPT010000153.1 GCA_022450595.1 Bdellovibrionales bacterium | reverse complement strand
GAAGTGAAACATCCGTGTTGGTGGTTATCCAAAAAATTGCTACGTACGAGCGGATGGCAAAGCCTCAACAGATCAACTGATCATTTACTATAACCCTTACGACTACATGTATAGCAGTGGTGTAGGCATATCTGATGTTGAAAATAATTTTTTTCGACCTGAAAATCTTAGGATACTCGTAGATGGCGTTCCTATGCTTGGGGTCAACTCTGACAACATTTTTACATGGCATTCACCCAAAAAAGACAATGAAGATGGCTCAAAAAGTTTAATCATTGGCGCAAACTATTCCATGCAAGAACCCTTTTCTATGATGTTTAAAAAAGGCTCAACTCTTCAACTCCAACATAAAGACAACGATGAGATAGTTGCCGAAATTCCACTCAAAAACTCATACAACTCCTATGCCGCAGCCGACGTTCACTGTCGTAAAAGTATGTATAATACAAATTACCTAGAAATTGATGATCCAACAAATGACTTTACACCCGTCATCCTTACTATGCCTCATCATATTGCGAATAAATTGGAACAGAAACAGGCTAGAAAGTCTGGAAGACTCTGGTCTATTACAGAACACAATGTTGGTAAGTACATCGACGCCCGCATTTGGGCAATGGTTTACAAGCCTGACATGAATAATGACCCTTACAATTTTTATTCCTGTAATGAAAATATTCATTTTGTGATTGGGGTTGAGCCACAACTCACCGCAGATGAAGTTTTTAGTTATAGTTACATTTTAAAGTCTAAAAAAACTGGTGAAGAATTTAAATTAAATGTAACCAGCACTCGTGTTCTAAACCCAGGAGCCTTTGTTTATTTAAAAATGTCTAATTATGTGTACAAGAAACTTGATCCAAAAGACACCTATGTCATTAAAGCTGTAGGCAACAATGCCGAGTCTATGACTCCTAAAAACAAATTTCAGTTTAAGATTGCAAACCTTCCTGCTGTTTTATCAGAAGTTGGTAAAGAGTGTGCAAAGCTTGAAGCTAAGTATAATGTTAAAGCCATACAAAATAAGCTCAATGGCTTTCCTGGTAATGTTCTTCACCCAAGCAATAGAAATGATGAGTATGGACCAGCTACGCTGTCTAAATTTGAGGAGATTGCGCGTTGGATGAGAAAGTACAACCTTGATAATTCTTCTGCTTATTATGCTGTCCGTGATGCTGTAAGTTTTTACAACTCTTATTATGATTGTGAAAGAGTCAACTTTGGCAATGCTCAATCTATGAGTGATTATGAGTTAGAAAAACAAATTGAGTGTAATAAAAATATTGCTCAAACAGCGGCCGACAATGGCTATCAATCGGCTTTTCAGGCGGCAAAATTTAGTGTTGAAACCAGTGTCCATCAGTTAAAAATGAGAAACTCCAACAACGGCTTTTTCTCTGGAATTCTTCAAGGCCTGGTTGGTGCTGCCGCAGAAATTGCTGGTATGGAATACGGACAAGATTTTAGCGAAATCAGTGACAGTATTAATTCCTACATAAGAAATGATTCCTACATGATTCAAATGAACAAACATGTCTATGACATCAACCAATACGCTCAACGCTCATCAAGCATTGATGCTGACTCTTCAACTGGCAGTTCTGGGTCTGGCTCTGCATTAAGAAGTGCTAACACCGGAAGCGCTTCACAGTTTCAAGGCTCTATTGATTCTGGCAACTACTCTTGTAGTGGCCCCGAGTCTGAGAACATGCAGGCCTACTTGGGACAACAGATGCAACAGTCTGTGAGCCAGGCCTCAAACAATATGTGTGCTCAGAGTCGTGCTATGGCTGATGAACTGAGAAAGCTCATTCCGTATATTCAAAAGTGTGCTCCGAGTGATGTTCCGGCCTATCAAGAGCAGATTGCGTACTTTGATTCTAGAGCCCAAGGTTCTTGTGTGAACTAAAATAAAAAAACCGGCATGTTAGCCGGGTTTTTTTATGACTCTTTTTCTTTAGAGTTTTCTATCGGACAGGTTTGCACACCTAAAATTGTGTACAGTGGACAAAAGTTTAAAAAGGCTGTGGTTAATGGCACAAGTCCTAGCAGTCCCCACATTGTTTTGGGTCCGACAAACACACAAGCAATCAGCCCAAGGCCTACAACAATTCTTACTATTTTGTCGGCTTTTCCAACATTTTTTTTCACTTGAAACTCCTTTTTCATCAAACGCTTTTTGTGTTTGAAGCTTTATTTAATTTTATTGTCTATAGAAATCTTACCAGAGCCTCTAAGCATAAAGTAAAAGCTAATGGCTCCATAAAGCAAGGCCATTTCTTTTTTGGCAAATGGATCGGCAGCGTGCTGACCGAAGGCTGCCACCATCATGGTAATAAACAGCATAAAAGAGGCCGGACGAGTGACAAGCCCAATGGCAATTAAAATCCCACCTAAAAACTCTGCAAGCCCTGCTGACCAGGCAAATAAGCTTGGCAGTGGGAAGCCCAGCTTTCCAACAGCTGCAATAAAACCTTCATGTGGAGGAATTTTATTAATCCCGTGAGCAAAGGCTATTGTAAGTCCGGCAAATACTCTTAGTGCTGTGTGGCCAATTTCAGAATAAAAATTATCTTCAGGTGTACTTTTAATTAAAAGCTTTTTCATTTTAAAGTCTCCTTAAGTTGATACCGCCATTATAATGCAATTTCTTTAAAATGAAATGAGTTTTAAACCCCTAAAGATAAATATAAGCCCTGAGTAACACAATTTTCGGCTTATTTTTATAAAAGGTCTTAAAATTTACAAATAATTTCTGTTCAGTGATGTATTAGAGCTCACACTCAACGTAGTAGGAC
>JAKUPT010000152.1 GCA_022450595.1 Bdellovibrionales bacterium | reverse complement strand
GATTGTGCGATTTTAAGCTTTAATCACACTGGTGAGCTTGTTGAACTTGTTAATAATGATGGGACACATCCCACCAAAATGGCCTGTGCTACAGACTCTTTGTATCTAGAAAAAGGAAGGCCTTATGAGTTTAGTTTAAATTATCATCAGGGCCCTAAATATCACATTGCCTTAATGATGATGTATCGTAAAGTTGAGGATCCAAGTCAAATTCCAGCCGAATCGGTATGTGGTCAGTCAGGAAACAGCTTGTTCTTTGATTCTAATCAAGATCCACCAGAGCCAACCAGTACTTATAACTCACTGCTTGAGCGTGGTTGGAAAGTGGCCAGCAAAGAGAACTTTCTGCTGCCAGAGTCTCATATTTACGACAACCCATGTAATGAGCCAGAACCACAATTTACCGATGTTGGTTTAGATAACATCAATCAAACAGGTTTTGCTGTGGTTTGGTCTACAGATAGAATGTCTAATGGCTATGTGATAGTTAAAAACGTACTCTCCGGTGCTGAAGAGGTGTTCACTCTGCCTTATACGGACCTGCAGACCACGCATGTGGCTAATGTTACGGGACTAAGCCCAAACACTCTCTACAGTGTGACCATTATAGCTAGATCAGCCTCTGGTCTAGAAACCGCGTCTGAGCCTTTCAGTGTAAGGACCAGTCGTTAATAAAAACAGTGATTTAGACTCATTGTTTATGTGAGCTTTACCGATAGATACTGTATGGCAAAGCGTAAGCATCAAAAGTTTTTCTCAATTCGATATAAGTTTCTAGCAGTCACAAGTGGACTGCTAGTTCTATGTGTTTTGTCATACTTGCTCATGGCAACTTGGGTGTTTAAAGAAGAAAAAAAGCAACTGATGTATGAGTACTCTCAAAGTCATGTGAAAAACCTAACAAAAGAAATCGATTCTATTCTCACTTCCATTCGAGACAGGCTGGATTTGTACACACAATTGCAATATTTAAAAAACAGCGATCAAAGTCTTTTAAACCAATCCCATGTAGCAGCCATTATTAAAAAATCAAAAACAGATATAAATATAGAAGTTTGGGATGAACAATATTTTAATTTATACGGAATCAATAAAGACCAAGTCTTAAAAGAACTTGATGGGCAAGACTTAACCGGAGTCAAAGAAAGTCTGCGGGGCGCAAAAGACCTCTCCGTGCCATTTTTACAGTTGGTAAGACAGGTATTTATTACTAATAAAAATAATATACCTGTCGAGCAGTACCATTTAATTGCCTTTATCAAACCAGATTCATTTTTTAACTCTATGAGTTCTTCTCAAAAACACAGTGTCGTATTGTACAACGATCAAGGGCAGGCCTTATTGTCTTACCCTAAAGATACAAGTTTTGAGCTTGTAGATACAAAAAAAATGGAGCTTTTAAAGGCCCAGATGTTTGATAGTGGGGTGGTTGACACCTTAGTGGACAACAAAGAGTATTTGGGGGCTTTTGCAAAGGGCTTTAATCAAAAGTATATGTTAGTGACAGGAGTGGAAAGAGCTGAAGTGTTCTCAGTGATTTATCGGTTTATTTTTAGATCAGTACTGTTTTCATTTATTGTTGCCACATTAGCTTTAATGACGGCCGCTCTTTTTTCAGACAGCTTAACCAAGCCTCTTCAGCGCTTGGTAGAGAGTATGAACCAGGTGAAAAGGGGCGACCTCTCTCAACAAATTAAAATTAAAAGTAAAGATGAAATTGAGATGCTTGGAAGCTCATTTAACAAAATGATTCGAGAGCTTAAATCTTCAAGACTTGAACTGATTGCAATTAACAAAGAGCTTGAAAATAAAGTAAAAGAAAGAACTCGTCAGTTGGAAGAGCAAAACCAAGCTGTGAAGCATGCGCAAGAGGCCCTACTTAGAACAACAAAACTTGCTGCAATTGGGGAGGTGGCAGGCCACGCCGCTCATGAAGTGTTAAACCCATTAACTTCAATATTAAACAGATTGGGGCGTATTAAAGAAAAAATGACTCAGTCTGCTCAACAAGATTTAGGCTTAGTTAAAGAGATCTATCAAAGTTGGGAAAAAGACTTTGATGATGGTGGGTTTGATAAGTTGGTAAAAGTCTGGATGCAGCCATCAAATATTGATCCAAGTAAAAGTCTCTGGGATGAAGATATTGAAAATATAAAATACGCCTCTAATCGTTTTGAACAGTACTTTCAAATGATTGGTGATGACACTGAGTTTTTAACTAAAGAGTCTCAAAGAATTGATAGAATCATTCAAAACATGCGGCACCTTAATAAAAACAAAGCCGACATACGACAACAATCTGTGCACTCATTGCTAGATGAGGCCAAAAACATTATGGCAGACTGGGCCGACCAACTGAATGTAAAAATGGAACTTCATCTTGATGCCAAAGATGATAACTCTGATGTTGATGCCGATGAAATGATTCAAGCTCTTACAAACCTAATTCGAAATTCTCTTCAAGCCATTAAAGAAAAGGCTGCAAAAGAAAATGAAAAGATAATTATTTCTACAAAGAATATCAATGACCAACTTTTAATTTCAATTAAAGACACTGGTGTTGGAATTGATCAAGAGCATCAAAAGCATTTGTTTGAAAAACAATTTTCGACAAAACCACAAAGTGAAGGAACTGGTATTGGCCTCGGAATTAGTCGAAGGTTTGTGCGCCAATTTCATGGAGACATTGAGCTAAAAGAATCCAGGCCAGGATTAGGTTGTGAGTTTGAAATCTCACTGCCTTTATCTGAAAAGCTGAAAAGGGAGGTTGCATGAGCACTGCACCTAAACACTTATTTGAGCAACAAGAGTACAAGTGGAATTTAAGAGTGTTGGTTGTCGAGGACGACCAAGAGATTCAAAACTCTTATAAAGATATACTTTTGCCAGAAACAAATGTTGTGAATTTAAGGAGGTCTTCTAGGCAACAACAGGTTCAAACAGATGAGAGCTCTTTTAAAAAAATCCCTCCTCCAGTAGACCTAACAGTTGTTTCAAGTTTTGAAGAGGCCGTCAAAGAGTTCAAACAGGCCTTAGCCACAGGCCGCCCCTATGCCATGGCCTTTTTTGATGTTCGT
>JAKUPT010000151.1 GCA_022450595.1 Bdellovibrionales bacterium | reverse complement strand
TTTGAAAGCTCCGTTAATGTTCTTCCGCGTGGTGTTTTTTGAATCAATCCCTCTTGCAAAAGGTAAGGCTCATACACCTCTTCAATTGTGTCCGACTCTTCCCCAAGAGCTGAAGACATGGTCTCAATCCCGACCGGGCCACCAGCAAATTTATGATAGATTAAATTTAAAATCTTTCTATCCATTTGATCTAACCCTAAACGGTCCACTTCTAATTGGTCCAAAGCGTATTGAGCCAACTCATCGGTGATCACACCATTGGACTTCACTTCTGCATAGTCTCTGACACGTCTTAATAAGCGGTTTGCTACACGTGGTGTGCCTCGGCTGCGTCGAGCGATTTCAACAGCTCCTTTTTCATCTAGTTTTACATCTAAAATTTCAGCAGAGCGGTTTAATATAACTTTTAAGTCATTTTTGTCATAAAAAGAAAGCCTTTCTATTATTCCAAAACGATCCCTAAAGGGAGCCTTTAATAAGCCAGCTCTGGTGGTTGCTCCAACTAATGTGAACGGAGCAATCTGAAACCTCATGCTTCTGGCTCCAAGGCCCTCACCTGTTACAATGTCCAAATAAAAGTCTTCCATGGCAGAGTACATATACTCTTCAATGTCTTTATTGATTCTATGAATTTCATCAATAAATAAAATAGTGTTTGGCTTTATGCTTGTTAAAATGGCTGCCAGATCCCCTTTTTTTGAAAGGGCCGGACCTGATGTAGAAACAAAAGGGGCATTCAACTCATGAGCAATAATGTGTGACAACGTGGTCTTACCAAGTCCTGGAGGCCCACACAAAAGTGTGTGATCCAAAGGTTCCTCTCTTTTTTGGGCGGCTTGAACAAAAACTTTCAATTTGTCTGTGACTTTTTGTTGACCGGGAAATTCAGAAAAGCCTTTCGGACGAAGTTGCTTATCAGAGGCTTGCTCTTGGGGCTTTTTCTCTCCAGTGATTAGTCTTTCCATTTTTTCAACACGGATCTCTTCCTGCACCTTCAGTCTCCTTTTATTATAGTGGTGAGCTTAACTGCGACAATGCCCAGCGCACACCCTCTTGCACATCCATTTTAGGATCTAATTTTTTAACAACCTCATCGACCTGTGGCGGTTTAAAACCCAAATTGATAAGGGCCGAGGTCACCTCTTTACTAGAACCCGTAACAGCTCCGGTTTTGGGATCTTTACCCATAACCAATTTGCCTTTTAAAGTTAGTACCATCTGCTCGGCTTTTTTCTTGCCTACCTTTGGAAGTTTGCTTAAAGCTTTAACATCTTCATTTTCAATAAACTCCATAATGGTTAAAGCAGGAGCTCCAGACATCATAGCAATGGCCATTTTCGGACCCACTCCATTAACTTTAAGAAGACTTAAAAAGAACTGCTTTTCTTCTGTTTGCAAAAAACCAAAAAGTTGGAGTACATCTTCTCTAACATGGGTGTAAGTATAAAAAGAAATCATCTCACCAAGCATCATTCGAGAAAGCGTATCGAGAGTGCACAGAACTTCATAGCCCACACCATTCACGTTCAAAATAACGTGATCCGTGTTCACTTCCATAACTTCACCGTGTAAATATCCAATCATTTATAACTCCTGTAATGAAACTTCAAAACTTCTTTGACTCATTAAGTGAGTCCAAGCCACAGCAATGGCATCTGTAGTGTCCGAGTACTGAGCTTGCTCCACCTCAGGCATAGACAACAGAGAAGACAAACTCATTGCAACCTGAGCCTTAGGAGCATTTCCAGAACCTGTGACTAATTTTTTTATTTTTTTAGGAGCGTACTCAAATACTGGGGCCTCAAACTTTTCCCCCATCATCATACACACCCCTCTAATATGCCCCAAAACAAAGGAGCTTTGAACATTTTTATGTGTAAAAATAGATTCAATAGCTACAGCATCAATAGAGTATTGGGGAATAAGTTGCTCTAATTTTTTATAAAGCAAAAAGAGCTTTTTAGATAAGCTCACTTTAGGAAACACCAAGGTCCCAGCATCTAAACACTCCACCTGATCATTGGTTTTTTTTAAAAAAGCATAACCCAATTTTGCACTGCCTGGGTCTATTCCTAATACAATCACACGTCTCCCCTAACTGCAGAATATAACAGCTTTGAGTTTATTAAACATTGCTTTTAAAAAATTGTAATGACAGGATGTAGACATGGACATGGTTAGCCCGGATTTTATCCATAAATTACGCAACGAATTAAAAAAAAATCCTAAATCACAGCTTTTTGCACCGCTGTCT
This sequence comes from Bdellovibrionales bacterium, assembly GCA_022450595.1. Taxonomy (GTDB): domain Bacteria; phylum Bdellovibrionota; class Bdellovibrionia; order Bdellovibrionales; family UBA1609; genus JAKUPT01. Next base: position 878 of record JAKUPT010000151.1, on the reverse strand, counting down.
GAGGGACTAAGAAAGTCAGGTCAACTGCATGAAGCACTGCAAATTGGCCTCAAAGGCTTAAACTTTCACCCAAAATTTGCTGCCGGTCACTTAGCTGTGGCTCATATTTACTTTGATCAAAATAAATTTTCAGAAGCCCTAGAACACCTCACTCAAGCTGTAGATATCTCTCCGGAGAATATTTTAGCTCATAAACTCATGGCGGATTGTTATTTAAAATTAAAAAACCCAAAAAAAGCGCTACGTTCTTACAAAATGGTGCTTTTTCTAAACCCCAATCATGAAAAAGCTAAACAAGCCGTAAAAAAACTTGAAAGTTTAACGGCTGATGAGTTTGAAGAAGAGGTGTTTGAAAAACTTAAACTTAAACCTCCTGAAGACAATAAAGAGCCACAAAAGCTGTCTGAAATCATGGTTGAACGGACAATTTCCTTAATAGATGCTTTTTTAGCTCGCAACGATATAGACAAAGCAAAAGAAAGCTTGATTGAGGCTGAAAAAAGATTGGGACACAATGAAGAGTTACTTCGTCGTAAACGATTGATCCAACAAGTCACAGAAAACACCCCTGAAGCCATCACCCCCCTCCCCACAAAGGCTGAACAGGCCCGAGAGCTGATAGATGAAAAAATTAATATCCTGCAAAAAATATTAAAAAACATAGAAAACCAGCCACTGGACAAGTAGTATACCCAAATATTAATAACAAATTCCTGGAGCATTTATATGGTTGGAGTGAATGATTTTAAAAAAAACCAAAAGATTCTTGTTGATGATGAGCCTTACGTTATTGTGGACTTTCAACACCACAAACCCGGCAAAGGCAACGCAATCACTCGTGTAAAACTAAGACATCTTATTTCGGGGACAAACTTAGA
>JAKUPT010000150.1 GCA_022450595.1 Bdellovibrionales bacterium | reverse complement strand
ACCAAAGCTCGTCACCCACAAACTAATGGTTGCGTGGAAAGACTCAATCAAATTATTCAGGATGAGTTTTATAAAGTCGCTTTTAGAAAGAAGCTCTACAGGTCCCTGGAGGAGATCCAAGCAGACCTTGATAAATACATGGACCGCTATAACAACGACAGAACTAATCAAGGTAAGCGTTGTCAGGGACGTACACCCCGACAAACCTTTGATGCTGGATATGAACATTATAAAAAATATGTGATCGAACAAAAGGAGGTGACACTGAATTTTTAACTAGATAAAAGTTGTTAACTGAGAGTGTCATGTAAACACAACTCTAAACTACCGCAAATTTGATATGTTCTGAATGAGATTAAATATTTACACGTCAATTCACTTACCAACTGTGCATAAATAACTATGCATGGAACTTATTTTTCTTAAATTTACTCATCCGAAAATGTATTTTACTTTTTCAGTAAATATTCACTTAGCTAATATTAAAAATCTTTCCTCTAAAAGTTCAACAAAATTAAGCCAATTACTTTCATTAATATCTACTATTCGGCAACCAAATAAACAATTCCTCTTCCAAAGCACCTCAACGTTAGTACTGACACTCTTTAAATGCGTTTCCTTAACAGGGATATCAATGGTTAATATTGTCCCGGGAGTAAGATCCTTCTCACATCTAAACCTAATTCCATGTTTAGAGATATCTCTTAATTTACACACAATTTGCTCGTTGTTGGAATGATCAACGGCCTCAACAGTTTTGTTATACAATACACGCAAATTGCTTCTTGTTTCTGAAGAAATTGGACAACAAAAATGTTTTGAAAGTACTTCTTTAAACTGGCCATAAAAATAAGACGAGCCAACCATTTGTACTTCCTGTTCACCTAGTTGCTTAAAAATAGATGGTTTTTTGGATAAAAAATAATCGAGATATGACGGTTTCATAACCGGATTAACAGCTCCAGGAATAGGATTCTCACCAAAATTAAAGTTATGAAACTTTACTTCAACATAATAACGATAAAGGTTTTTTTCGTTTGGAGCGTTTTTATAGACTTTTTTATAACGCTTTATGAGCGTATTTAAATCTATCATTAATGTAGCAGGATTTGAGTCTTTGACCTGTGAATATTTTTTAGCCCCTTCTTTTCGTGGTAATTCTGTAAATTGTAAAACATGCTTAAAATAACCTTTAACGGACTGATGAATGGTCGCAACTAAAATATCTATTCCTGCAAAATAATATGAGTATTCATAAATATATTTCCATAAAGGCATTAAAATACCCGGATTCATTTTACGAAAGTCTTTATGAATTGCCACAGAGGAGACTTCACTAATTGCATAGCCTTTTTCTCTAAATTTAGTTAGGTCAGCCACCTCTTCAACAGGTATACCAAGTGGACTATCTACAATAATACAAGCCGTAGCAATTATTTGCTGCTTCCATTTTGCTATTAAAATGGTAGTGGTGGGCATAAGCTGATACTTTGTCATCCAAAGTTTTTCATCTAACTCATCAATAATACCAACGCCTTTATAACTTTCATACACAAGTTTAAAAGCCTCTTCGAGCTCCTCTTTTGACTCAGCAACTTTAAAAGTTAGGTCTTCTGGAATTCTGTCAGTTAAACACAACATATTGCGATAAATTCGACCTTGAATAAATTGTGGCAACTTTTGAATCACCAAACGCATTTTTTGTCGAAATCTTTTTTTTAATGATAAAGACATATGTATACCTCGAGACTACATTACAATGAAAAATCGGAACACTAACGCTCTGACTTAAACAATAAACTTTATTTTTTTAACTAAAATTTTCCGATAAAGTTAATTACTTATAGCCTGCACATTAACTTAACACCTGTAAACTTTATTGACGTTATAAACTCAATTCTTACTTGGACAGTAACGACCAGGACTTAAAACTGTATTTTTATCAAAAGTAGCTTTTAAATCTTGAACTGAAGACCAGTAGTTGCCTTCTGAAGCTCGAGAAAATATTTCTTCCATATGAGACACGGGAAACCGATAAGGAAATACTCCAATTTTATATCCCTCTTCAACCATCTCGGCATAACAGGCATGTGCAGCGGCAATAGCAGATTCAGATTTCTGATTAAAAAGAATTGGAACCGTACTATCTGCCACGCGATAATCAAAAAATGTTAAGGTTATCAATGGATCTATAGAATGTTTAAGCGCCACTCTTCTTACCATTTCAACATAATCACGAACATATTTAGCTCGTGTTGGTACTAAGGGGGCATACCAAATTAACCCACATTTATCACGAGCTGGATCTAAATCATTTTCATCAGCGGCTTCTGCACCCAGCCAATAAGCTAATCGAAGAGCCGTTTGTTGAGGAATGCCCATCAAGATTTTTTGCCCTTCTTCTAAACGCTGCAAAACACTTTCAATATTTCGAGCAGCATTACCTGGCAGCCAACCAAAGGTTTTCCTCAATCTTCTAGTTTTTTGTGGACTTAAAAATAAAATGCGTTTGCAATGATTTTTTAGATGTTTCTTTATAAAACTTCGTGCTGCCTTCACAACGTCAGTGGGCCCATATAATGTCCCTAAGCCATTCCAGGAACTTAAGCCATACTGTTTAATAGTAGAAGCTAAAAAATCTGCATCCATAGGTCCTTCATCATGCCAGCCCAAGTGCATACGTGTTTTAGAGCTCATAGAGAGCATACGACTGCCACACATAAAGTTTACCCCTCCAAGGATGGATCCCAATTCAGACTTAATATGTGCAATTGCTTCAGTAGCTCCTTCTAAATCTTTTTCATCCATTTGAAAAACAAAGCATTCAATAAACTCTGGGCGAGGACGAATAGACATTGTGGCCTCCACGACAACACCAAGATTCGATTGTGTGAAAATACCATCTAAATAAGGCCCAACCCCCCATTTAAATAATTTATCTAATTGCTCTAAACCCATTTCTGACAATAGTGGTCGCCAAATTTCTCCATTAGGCAAGACAACTGTACAACTTAATACACTTTGAAAACGATCCTCAGGGGGCGTTATGCCATAACCTCGTTCACACATATTGCCCATAATGGAACTTTTAGGCCCCGCCCCAGTGGTTGGCTCTAGGTAATATAATTTAGTTTTTATTAAATACTCATACAATTGTTTT
>JAKUPT010000015.1:43544-53822 GCA_022450595.1 Bdellovibrionales bacterium | reverse complement strand
GTTTTTTTGCGTCTTTGTTGTCATAACTTCTCCAGTAGTTGTTGTCATGAGGCCCTCCCGCCCTAGAACTGTTGCAACTTATCAAAAATATAAGTTTTAAGTTGCTCCATTGGAATTCTGTCTTGATTCATGCTGTCGCGGTGTCTAACAGTTACAGCTTTATCCTCTAATGAGTCAAAGTCCACAGTCACACAAAGTGGTGTGCCTATTTCATCTTGGCGTCTGTAGCGCTTACCAATACTGGCTGTCTCATCGTATTCCACGTTCCACTCTAAACTTAAGTCATCTCTAATTTTATGAGAGATCTCTTGCAGCTCTGGTTTTTTAGATAAAGGCAAAATGGCCACTTTCACCGGAGCCAGACTTGGATGAAATCCCATAACAATGCGTGAGTCTTTTTTGCCATCCTTTTCAGTGATCTCTTCACGGTAAGCATCACATAAAACAGCTAAACAAAGTCTGTCACATCCTACGGCCGTTTCAATCACATAGGGCAGGTACTTCTCTTTATTAGCCTCATCAAAGTACTCAAGCTTTTTACCACTAAACTTTTGATGTTGAGAAAGATCAAAGTCACTACGATTGTGAACTCCTTCAAGCTCCTGCCAACCAATAGGAAACTCATACTGCACATCAAATGCGGCTTTTGCATAGTGAGCCAACTCATCTGGGCCATGCTCTTCATAACGAAGCTTACTTTCAGTTAAACCAATGGTTTTGTAAAAGTCCCATCGGATTTGCTTCCACTCATCAAACCACTTTTCATCAGTTCCAGGTTTAACAAAAAATTGCATTTCCATTTGTTCAAATTCACGAGTTCTAAAAATAAAGTTACCCGGCGTAATTTCATTTCTAAACGACTTACCAATTTGCGCAATTCCAAAGGGTAGTTTTTTACGCATTGATGTTTGTACATTTTCAAAGTTAACAAAAATCCCTTGAGCGGTTTCAGGTCTCATATACACCACAGAGTTTTCATCTTTAATAGCGCCCATATGAGTTTCAAACATCAGGTTAAAGTCACGAGGCTCAGTCACGTTATCCGAACCACAAGAAGGACAAATGACTTTGCCATCTACCATGGCCGTATCTTGACGAAAACGGTTTTTACACTCTTTACAATCAACTAGGGGGTCAGAAAATCCCTCTACGTGACCAGATGCTTTCCAAACCGTTGGATGCATTAAAATCGCGGCATCAAGTCCCACAATGTCAGACCGACGAGTCATGGCCTTCCACCAAGCAAGCTTTACATTTAATTTTAATTGAGAACCTAATGGACCGTAATCCCAACAAGAGTTGAGGCCGCCATAAATTTCACTACTTTGAAACACAAATCCACGTCTTTTAGACAAAGACACAAGCGTTTGAAGGTCTTCTAATTTTTTAATTTCCATGTATGAGTTCCTGACTTTTAAAATGCCCCAATAGATACCACTTTAGGCGGAAATAGGTCAATCTCAGGACTTTATATGCTTTAAAATACAGCATTTTCAGCCCATATAAACGCTCCGCACACTTATCCATTAAAAATATTGCATCCCGCAACCTCTCCATCCAAATAAAAGTGACATATTTCACCAACCACCCCATCCCAAACCAATCCGCTCACCTCCCACTTCTCAGCATATCCCCTTCCAGAACTCCCCCTCTCGAAGCCCAACACCCTAACAACAAGTAAGATCCTCTTATTCCACTAGATTTTGGCAAACATTGAGCCTCGATGGGCCTCTGCGGTCCAGGATGGACCGTGAGCAGTAGAGGCATGGATGCCGGGCCCGGAGAGGTTCAATGTTTGCCAAAATCTAGTGGAATAAGAGTTCGAAGCAAGGACCTTTGCTTCGAACTCTTTCTCAAATTTTTGAAGCGGAGACTTATGCTCTTCAGGACACGGCCTCCATGCCTCGCAGCTCACGGTCCATCCTGGACCGCTGAGGTCCTTCAGAGCATAAGTCTCCGCTTCAAAAATTTGAGAAAGAGATCTTACTTGTTCTGAAGTGGCGTGGGCTTCGAGGGGAACAGGGCCGTGTTAGGTGTTGGTAATTGTTTTGTGGGTGCTGTGGTTTTAATTAATTTTTTACTTCGCTTTGGAGAGGATCGCTTCGTAGGCTGTGGTGATAAAGATTTGGCTGGAGGAGTCTACCATGGAGAGTTCTTGCTGATAGGCCTTTTTGACTTCTTCAAGTGTTGCTCCCGGAGTCAATCCTAGGGTTTCATAAGCCTCCCATGAGTGCCCATTGAAGTTAAAATATACAGGTTCTCCATCAAGAGCCGCACTGGAGGTGTAAGTGGAGTCCACATACAGAGCTTCTGGAACCACTTTTGTTTCTTTGGTGTAATTGAGGTCATGTTTTTTGTTTTGCGATTGCCGGCGCCATCTCATTCTAAGCGTTAGAAAGAGGGCAAAGGCACATACAATGGCAATAAGAATGATTTTTTGCTCCACAGCTCTCCACAAACACGTTTTTTGTTCAAACTCTAAAGTTACTATGTTAGACAGGGGGCAATCAAGGAGCTTTTCATGAACCCAAAAAATCCCTTTAATCAACAACGTCCTATCGAAAATGTTAAGAAAGTTTTACTTGTCGGATCAGGTAAAGGTGGCGTGGGCAAAAGCACAGTTTCAGCCAACCTGGCTCTGGCTTTAAAAGCTAAAGGTCAAAAGGTCGGCCTATTAGATGCAGACGTGTACGGCCCAAGCATTCCAAGAATGTTTGGAGCCATTAATCAAAAGCCACCCGTGGACGAAAACAACAAAATAAAACCTATTGAGCGCCACGGCGTAAAATTAATGAGCATGGGTTTTTTAGTGGATGAATCTCAAGCCGTTGTTTGGCGAGGGCCTATTTTATTTAAAGCTATGGATCAGTTTTTAAGAGATGTGGACTGGGGCGAGTTAGACACACTGATTGTGGATCTACCTCCGGGCACAGGAGACATTGCCCTTACCTTGGCTCAGAAAGTGCCTGTGGCTGGTGGTATTACTGTTTGTACGCCTCAAAACTTAGCTCTGGCAGATGCTAAAAAAGCCATTGATATGTTTAGCCAGGTGCAAATTCCAATGCTTGGTATTGTGGAGAATATGTCAAGTTTTATGGCTGACGAGTCGTCTGAACCACAAGACTTGTTTCCTCGTGGTGAGCTCAATGCATTTATTGACGCTAAAGGCTTAGAAAAAATGTCATCGATTCCATTTATGCCAAAAGTGGCTTCTGGGTCAGAGGCAGGCTTTCCGATTATGGCCTCATCGCCTGATTCTATGATCAGCAAAGAGTTTTTAAAGCTGGCTGATAAAGTGATTGTGGCTTTAAAAGATTAATTTTCCAAACGTCCTTCAAGGAACTGAATAACTTCAGCATAGCGTTTTTCAGTTCCTTGGAGATGAACTTCTTTAACCTCTATGAGTAGTTGCTTTTGTGCTCTTTGAACAGCTGGCATGTTTAGAACCTCATCGAACTTTTGCTCTTGTAGAGCCCTCTCCATAAAGCTTAGGTATTCAATAAACTTATCTTTCAGTTTTGGGCTTCGAGTTAATACAGCAGTCAACTCAATAGTAAGTTCTTTAGATGCTTTATGCATATACTGAAGGATTTCTTTTGAGAGCAAATAATTACTATAAATTTTAAAATTTTCAGCAACCTCTTTCATCGTCTGATACTCAACTTGAGTAAGCTTAACAGTAGGACTAACATTAAGCTTTGAATGGATTACAAAAAAGAAGTTATACAACTGATGAAAAAAACCATAATTCATCTCTGAATATTGCTGAGCAATAATGGTCTCATACTCTTCTTTTTCTTCTTTAATATGTTTTTCTCTCACTTCAGAAAGACTAACAACTTTTTTATTATCAATATTTTTTCGAACATTTTCAGAGTGATTCTTTTCCATAAACACTTGAGAAGTGCCACTTGCATAAGCCATTTCAATGGACCTTAGTTGACGGTGAAAACTTCTGTTCACTTTTTCTTCGAGGTAGCGATGGGACAGCGAAATATTATGAAAGGCTTCATATAAAAATGGATATTCTGCAGCAAGCTCTCTAAGCTTAAAAAGTTGCGCATCAGATTCCATAATTTTTACAGACTCAATTTTTTGTTCTGATTCAACTTTTGGCTCTGATTTAATAATATTTTGAGAATAAAGAAGGTTAACAAAATCACGGGATATATCACGCTCAACAAACTCTTCAGCCTGTTTTGTTACTTGGACTAGTTTAAGAGATGGTTGAAATAATTGATTACAGCTTTTTGAATATGCGGAAATGGCTAAAATATTGATTGCACAGAATACAGCAAAACCCCGAAACATAGTTACCCCTCTAATTATGTACCCAACAGAGAGTACTTTAAACAGCCGCTTTAATTTGTACGAGCTTAACTAAGTTTTATGTCATAGTTACAAATTCAAATAAGCTGTCCTTATTTGATATACAAGGAGTGATTAATTTCGGGATTTTGTATCAGTCTGAATGAGGAATTTGAATATCTCCTTCATATTTCATTTTGCTCTTTTAAGAATAACGCCATGCGATATACTGGATATAACAAGGAGCAAGGTATGTCTCACAAACCTGTAACATTTGGGTTGGACCCACCACCGGAGTAGCTGGGTGGAAGATTTAAGCTTTCGTTTGAATATGCTTTATAAACCTTAAAAAAGGAGTGTCTATAGAGAGTTTTTAACGAAAAAAGGATCTTTTCTCATGCCTTAATTGGTTAGCCTGGGCCCGGCGGAGCAAAACTCCACGGGCTTTTTTTATGGAATGGCGATCTGCATTCCTACATAAATTCTAGATTTATTTCTAATATCATTATGTTGAGCCAGCTTTTGAAAGTTAATGTCATACTTTCTAGCGATGTGAATTAAGGTCTCGCCACGCTTTACTATATGAACTCTTTTTGCCCTTTTGCTGGTGCTTGAACCACTGGCGTTTTCTTCAGATTGGATCACTAAACGGTCTCCAACTTTAATTAAAGAACTACGCATATTGTTCATGCGCTTTAACTCTCTCACACTCAAGCCATACTTTTTAGCAATCACATATAAGCTCTCACCCGGACCTACGCGGTGATAAATTGGACCGGTTGCATCGCCAGAAAGTTGTAACTTTTGGCCCACATAAATGGTTGAGCGTCCATACAGACCATTTAATTTGCGCAACTTATTTAAAGAAACTCCATAACGGTCAGCGATCTCAATCAAATTGTCTCCACGCTTAACAATGTGAAAACTTGCATCAGAAGAACTACTGCTCGTTGATGCAACTGTTGCATTGCCTGAGACTTTTAATTTTTGTCCCACATAGATGGTAGATCGCCCTCTTAAATTGTTTAAACGTCTAAGCTTTCCAATGCTCATGCCATGTCGTTCTGCAATAGTGCTTAAGTTGTCACCTCTTTGCACTTTATAGATAGAAGTGTCTCCTGCCGCAGTTGAGCGAGATGCAGATCCTCCACTTTTTACTTTAATTTTTTGCCCCACATAAATTGTAGAACGACCGTGCAAGTTATTAAGATTTCGGAGCTGAGATATTGAAACACCAAAACGACGGGCAATTAAACTTAAGTTATCCCCTCTGCGAACTTTATAGTAGTTACCTGATAAGCTATAAGAGCGACTGCTTCTTGATCTGTACCCACGCTCTGGAACTTTAAGTCTTTGACCTACACGTATTAAAGAGCGTCTCCACATTCCATTTAAAGACCTTAGCTTTCTCACTGAGGTGCCGTGTCTGGCGGCAATTGTTGAAAGGTTATCACCTCGACGAACTCTATAATAGTAATAAGACCCCGCTATATATTTAGGAGGACCGGATTTTACTTTATCTAAAGCCGCTACAGCTTGTGACTTGAAGCCTGCAGGCACTTTAACAACAGACTTATGGTTTTTGTACACTGGCACATAGTGACTTCTGTAGGTTGGGTTTAAAGACTTCAACTGCTTGTATTCAACCCCTATTTCTTTTGCGAGCTTTTTTAAACTCATGGCATGGGGTGCTTCAAACTCTTCAAAGCTTAAGGCCTCTTTAAACTCAATGTCTGTAAACCCATACTTTTGGGGATTTGTAGCTATCATACGAGCCGCAATATATTTTGGAACATAGTTGATGGTTTCACGCGGTAATTTTCGATATTTTGCAAACCACCAAAAGTCATTGGTATGGTGACGCATAATCAGACGCTTTAATCGGTTTTCACCAGCATTGTAGGAGGCCATCGAGATATACCAGTCACCAAAAAGATTATATAGAGACTTAAAGTAATTGGCTGCAGCTCTTGTGGCCAAAACAAAGTCTTGCCTTTCATCCATATAGGCATTGATTTTTAAACCGTATCTTTTACCTGTTCCTCGAATAAACTGCCAATATCCAACAGCTCCAGCATGTGAATGAGCTGATGAGCTAAAGCCTGATTCTATTAACGAAATATAAACTAACTCAGCGGGAACACCTTCTTCTCTTAAAATTTCTTTCATAAGTGGAATGTAGCGACCAGAACGCTCCAGATAGCGCTGCATATGCCTACGCCCTCGTCCTTGAAAGTACGCTAGCCACTTTTCAACCAGCTTATTCACTTCCATTGGAACTTCACCAAGTTCTGATTTTAAATCTTCTTGAGCAATATTTTGTCCGCTTGGTAGAACTTCTGCCCCTGTCATTTCGGGCTCATTGGTTGGAGTCAATGGGCCTCTATGCATACAAGAGGTAGATAAAATAGATAAAGCAAAAACAGAAATAAGTAATGAGGCCTTGGTCATAGTCGCTCCTTAATATAATTGTACCTCAGTGATGTTTTTCTCAGCAAGAATCCAACATTTAAGGACTGCAATTTAGCCAAACATCCATGACTTCACAACTAAAGTCTAGAGATTGTACTCTTGGCTTTGCCATACAGGCTGATTCACCTGATAAATATTATTATTCAAAATTTTATAAATCAAAAAGTTTCGTAAAATAGACTTCACATAATAGTTGGTCTCCATCCACGGCAACTCATCAATCCAAATCTCATCATCTGATAGTGAACTGTGATTTTCAAGCTTTTTCGAAAGCTCCCAGCGAGCTCTCACCCAGCGCCATATATTACCTATTCCTGCGTTATAACAGGCCAGTGCTAAAGGAATATGCCCTTTATTCGCTCTTAAGAGCTTTTTCATATAATATGTGCCGAATCTAATATTGGTATAAGAATCTTGTAACGGCTTTGGAAATCGAAAACCTTTAACCCTTAAATCTTGAGCAATCTCGTTAGCTGTGATGCGTACGATTTGCATCAAACCTTGCGCCCCCACAGGGCTTTCAGCCACAGGATTGAAAGAGCTTTCTTGTTTTATTAAAGACAAAACCAAATCACTGTCGAGGTTATGAATTTTACTGTACTTATCTATGGTTTCAAAAAAGGGTTTAGGATAGGCAATATTTAAGACCTTTTGAGTGAAGTACTCAGGCTTTTTTTCTAAAATATCGCCAACAAGCTTTATCGCATTAAAGTAGTCCTCAGCCTGTGAGTACACCTTGGCTGTAACCACTTTTTCAGCTTCACTCGTTGGCTTAAACAAATCGTTGATTAAATCTGAAGACTCAGACAACCAACCAGCATTGATTAAAGCTTTTAGGCTGTCCAGTTGATTAGAGCCTTGATTGTTTAAATACAAAGTCAAACTGGCTTTTTCTTCAAACTTTTGCGGAAAACTTAAATGGCTTTTATCATTAGATTCAATACGAGCTCTCAAACCATAATAAGTCATTGGGTATTCTTGCATAAGTCGCTCTTGCATGTCCGTTTTTTTATTGAACTTTTCAGCGCTTCTCCAAGCCCAATACATGCTCGACAATCTCCAAGGGTCAGGGATTTCTTTATCCAGGTTTTTTGCTAAAACCTTGTGTGAAAGTTTATAGTTTTTAACTCGGTAAAGTGAAAGACCATACTTAAAGCTGATCTCACCAAAATCTTCAGAAGTTTTAAATCGGTCATACAAAAGTTTATAAGCTTTAACAGCATCTTTATAATTCGCTGTGAAGGTAGAAGCCGCCGCATAATGAAATAATAATTTTTTTGAAGATGATAATTGAGGGTATTTTAAATAAGACGCCTTAGATAATTCATAGTAAACATCATATTTGTCGTACTTTAATGCCAATTCTAATACTTCATGTAGAACGGCTGGTTCATTTTGTAGAATATAACTCACTACTTTTTTAAAATACTTTGGTTTTGAACTGCGATTTTCAAAACTGTGGTAAAAAGCTCTATATAAATAAGTAGATATTAAATAGGAATGGTCACTGACTGGATACAGGTCATTCCATTTTTTTACATTTTTAGACAAAGAAATCCACTTATTTGTACGATTATAATATTTAAGCTTTGCCAAAAGCTTTTTTTGTTTTTCGTCTTCAAGCTGAAGCTGTTTTTTTTCATCTTTATCAACAGGGGTAAACTCTGCAATAAATTCTTTCACTTCTTTTGAGCTCTTTACGGCATAGCTTTTTTCAGCATACTCTAGACTTAATTTTTTTTGATTTTTCTTAAAATGCTTAGCCACTAAAAATAAAGCTTCTGCATAATTGCTATCACTAACCCAAGAACGGTGTTCCTCTATTTGATTCAAATACAACAAAAGCTTTTTTTCATCTCGGCCTGAGTAATGGTCCATAGCCGATAAAAGATAAGCCCCTAAAGCCTGCGTGAGTCTTTTTTCCGCTGACGGGGTTAAAAACCAATTGGCGTTTTTATCTATGGTTTTTAGTTTATCAAAAGCTTCAACAAAGCCTCGGGATTTCTTATTGGATTCTGAAAGGCATTGTAAGTACTTTATATAAACCCAAGACTTATGCTCTTCAAAATTATTTAAGTAGTATTTGCTTTGCTTTGCACACAACCTAAAGCTTTGCTTAGAATCAAAATTAGCTATTTTATGAAGCTCTTTTTCAATTTTAGTTGTGGGCTTACCCGCAAGCTTTAAACCGTCAAGACCCACTTCGACTTCGGTAAGTTGTTGCGAAAAAACAAAACTACTTATAAGGACATAAAAAATCATTATTCTCTTTCCAAATGTTTAATCATATCAGACAAACACTTTTTGCTGTCAGCCACTAACTTTTTGAGTTTTCTCTCATCGGTTTTTAAATCACCGACAATTTCTTCTGGTGCAAAGGCTAAAACCTCAGACTTTTTATATAATACAGATAGCTTTTCTCCGTACAATGACTTAAGTTTAGGAGGTAGTTTTTGAATTGTGGCCTCAATACCCTCTTTTGCAAAGTTAGAATCAAAAGACTCTAGAACAAAAGTCATACAATTAATGAGCAAAACTCCAGTCTTGCGCCAATCCGACTGCTTTAGACTGTGGTCAAGTAGTAAAAACTTTTTACTAAGTTGCTTAGCAAGACTTTGTTTTCGTCCAAACGTAAGTACATCATAAGCCCATTTAAAAATTAATGAAAGAACGCATAAAAGATAAAAAAGCTGAACACTTAATCCCCGCACAGGGGCCCAGCCACTTAAGCTCCAAACACTGCTATAGACGGGTTCAAAAACATTCACTTTTTGCTTTTCTTCTGTGCCCGACTCATCTGAAGAACCAGCAACAGCTGGAGCATCAGCACCCTCTCCACTTATCACTATATTTTGCTCAGGGATTTTAACCCCATAGTAGCTCTCTTGAGTGGGACTAAAAAAAGACACAGTTTTTTCAGGAATTTTGTAAGTGCCTTTAGCTCTTGGAATCATTAAGACTTCAAAAACTTTATAACTTTGACCGTTTTTAAAAAACTTAGACTCAGACTTTGTGTCATAAACTTCAAACTCTGGTGGCAGCTCTAGTGAAGGAAGCTCTATCAGTTTTGCATTGCCTCGGCCTGAGAATTTAATTTTTAAAAAGAAAGGCTCGTTGGTTTTCAACTCACCTCTTTGCATCTCAGCACTCACTTGAAAGTCACCAACGGCTCCTAAAAAATCTGGAGGCTGAGTGTCTTTAGGAAGCGGCAAAATTTCTACATCCACCTCAGGACTGGCTTTAGTGAACTGATAAACTCTACCAAAACCATTACCCATCATCACCTTACATTTGGCCTTATAGGAATCAATCACGGCTTTTCCTGGATTGATTGGAAAAAGAGCATAGGAGGCCAAAAGGGCCTTTTGATATGATATGCCATCTACGACTTCTCTTGAAAAGTTCAATCTGGTGGCAAGTTCTATATCTTCTTTCCAAAAACCATTAAGACTTGGGTACTTTAAAGTGTCAATTTCAGTAATTGTACTTCTTGTGTAT
>JAKUPT010000015.1:0-43534 GCA_022450595.1 Bdellovibrionales bacterium | reverse complement strand
AAATACCAAGAGGCGGTGATCTGCTCTCCCACATAAGCCTTCTTTTTGTCCACTTCTAGTCGAATAAAAAAGGCTTCATTTGGATTAGATGGAGGACTGGTTTGAAAGCCCGGAACGCTTGGGCGACGCCTTAACAACTGAGAAAATAAATCTTCAAAGTCTTCCATATCATCAGCCAAAGGATTTGATCCTTGTGGACGCTGTTGCTGTCTTTGCCTGTTTTGACCTTGCCCTTTAAAAGACTTTGAAACTTCAATATTAATTGGATCAGTTTTATAAGTTTCACCATCAGCCACCACTTCAATAGGTCCAATAGTAATTTGACCTTGCTTTCTAGGGGCCAGTAAGTAGTTAAAGATCTTTTTTCTTTCTGTTGTAAACTGTCCATTTACAAAAGAGCTACTCATTTGATTTTGAATCCAAGTGTTTAACAAATCAAAATTGCCATCATCTGGAAGTCTTGGATCTGAAATACTCACACTATCTGAACTGTTAACCTCAATGGAAAGAGTGAATGTGTCACTTGGACCCATTTTTTGACGATCTACAGTCGCTCTCACCTCAACTTGAGCCTGAGCGTTGAATGCTGTTAATAAACTAAAAAATATAAGTAGCAGTATATTACCAGTTTTTACCATTTTCATTCTCCTGGCTTTTATCACCTTTTTGATATTCATTCATACGGATTTTATTTTCCTGATTTTTAAGCTCTTCTAAAATTTTACGAACATCATCTTTTGATAGGTTTTTGCTTTTGAAGTCTTGTTGCTCTTGATTTTGCTTGTCCTGATTTTGTTTGTTGTCAGGATTTTTTTCATTTTGTTGTTCTTTTTCTTCTTGCTGGTCTTTATTTTGGTCAGGGTTGTCACCTTGATTGCCCTGCTGACTTTTTTGACCTTGCTGTTGCTGCTGTTGTTGAAAAAGCAGTTCAATGTTTGTTTTTATCTCTTTAGACTCAGGCTGTAACTCTAAGGCTTGTTGGTACCTATTAAGTGCCTGATCAATTTGCGACTCTTGGGAATGAAGTACTCCTAAATTAAATAAAATATAAAACTTCATTCGATTAAATTCGGTTTTGCTCAAAGATGACTCAGACGCCTCTAGTCTTTTCAATAAACCATTATAAGTTTCAATAGATTTTTTATTGTCATCGGCAAAAGATAAGGCCAGTGCAAAGTTAAAATTCAACGTGATATTGTTTTGATCAGTGGATAAACACTTCACTGTTTGATTAATGGCCTGAGAGGCTGAGGATTTCACAAAAGCTTCTGCCATGGACTGAATTCTTTCTACCTCACTGATAAAACCATCAAGACTGTCTATATTGTCAAAGTCACACTCAGCATCTAGTGCTTTACAAAGCAAGTTTAAGTTGTTGGCAGCGTCTTGCTCTTTAAGCTGATCAAGAACTTGTTTTTTTTGTTGTTCTGGCATTTTATCCAACACTGGCTTGAAACGCTCAGAAACCTGCTTTAATTGAGAATAAACGTTTTTAATCTTTGCAAGCTTGATTAACTCTAAGGATGAAATTTTATTACAATACACAGCCTGCAGATCTTTTAAACTCTGAGCATAACTATTAAGACTAAATAATAAAACAAGTACAAATAAAAGCTTCATCGGTTCACCTCAAAGCGGCCCTTCCATCTGCCAAGCATTTTGGTTTCAGAAATAAGCAAGTCTAAGAGTAAAAAGATAAGGGCTAAACTCAGTGGCCAAATAAACTGTTCATTAAAATTTGCCACCCTGGCCTCTTCAAAAGTTTGCTGCTCAAGCTTTGCAACGTCTTGTATTAATTCTTTTACAGTCGCCCCACCATAAGTCAGGTAGTAAAACTCCCCGGAGCCTTTTTGTGCAATTTTTCTTAAAGTCTCACCAGAGGTTTTAGACATCACAACTTTATTGCTTTGATCTTTTAAATAGCCTTTAAGCTGCCCATACTGATCCCTTATAGGAATGGGAGCTCCTTTTTCCGTACCCACGGCCATTCCAAACACCTTAATTCCTTGATCTGAGGCCTTTTCAACAGCGGACTCATAACTGCCTTCATTGTTCTCACCATCTGAAAACACCACGATGACTTTTGTAACCGCAGCGCCTTCACTATTGGTAAGGCCACCTCGAAGTAAGGCTTCTGTAGAGACTTCAATAGCACGATTAAAGTTGGTCCCTTGGGTGCCAATAGCATCTGGAGTTAAAGAGTCTAAGTACATCTTTAAGGCCGCTTTGTCGGTGGTTAAAGGAGAAAGTAGAACAGCTGAGCCTGCAAAGGCCACAATACCTACTTTGTCGCCTCCGAGCTGGTCTATCATGCGCTCGATTTCTTTTTTAGTCATTTCAAGTCTTGAAGGTTTAATGTCTTCGGCCAACATGCTGTTTGAAATGTCTACGGCAAACATCATCTCTACACCTTGGCTTTTTACATCTACCTCATCACCACTGGTTTGTGGCCTAGCCAAGGCAATGATAAAAAACAACAATGCGCCAATTTTTAAAATGAATTTAATACGCCTTTTGATTTTTGAAATGTTTTGAGCAAGAAACAAATAATTAGTTTTACCAAACGTAGACATCATTTTTTTTACTTTTTTGCGGTCTACAATAATAGCCAGCACAACTAGTGCTAAGAGCAGGTAAAGTAAGTTTAAATATTCAGGGTTGGCAAAGCGAAACACTAGGGCATTCTCCTTGCTGCAATATATTTAATAAAAAATCCTAACAGATATAAACCAAGGGCAAAGATTAAAAACTTTTGAAAAAGCTCTTCATAGGTCGTGAATTGGTTAACCTCAATTTTTGTTGTTTCAAGTTGGTTAATTTCACTAAACACCTCATCAAGGGCATTAGAGGTGTTAGCTCGGTAAAACTTACCACCCGTTTCCGTGGCCATCTTTGTTAATAGACCCTCATTAATTTTTGAATGGATGGGCCTGTACTGCTTAATTTTTTGTCCGGTTGGGGTTTCAATATAAACAGGAAGCCTTGCCTGTCCGTCACGTCCCATGCCGATGGAATAAACCTTTACATCATAGCCTTGGGCAATATCAATAGCCGTCATTGGATCAATAGTTCCGGTGTTGTTCTCCCCATCTGTTAAAAAGATCACCACACGGCTTTTTGCGGTGGAGTCCTTAAGCCGGGCCACAGCATTAGCCAGGGCAACCCCAATGGCCGTCCCCATTTTGATTCCGCTCGAGGTTTCCACTTTCGCTAAGTTATTTAATAATAGAGGGTAATCTAAAGTCATCGGAACCCGTGTGTAAGATTCACCTGAAAATACAACCAGTCCAATACGGTCAGAAATTCTTTTCTCAATAAACTCTTTAATAGTTTTTTTCGAGGCCTCTAAACGGTTTTCAGGCTTCATGTCTTCAATCAACATACTGTCAGAAATATCAAGAGCAATGACGATATCAATACCTTCCACATTTTTTTGTACCTGAGTGTCGGCCTGCCTTGGGCGGCTCAATGCTAAAATTGCTAAACCTGCACTTAAAATAAAAAAGTATTTTGGCAAACGACTAAAAAACACTGCAAAAGAAAAGGCCATGTCTTTAAACAAAGACACGTCACTAAATTTAAAGCCCGCTTTTTTATGCTTTTTAAAGCCAAAAGCAACTATTAAAGCCAGTGGAATAAAAAGACTCCACACCCAAGGGCTGTGCCACTCTATCATGACAACCTCCTTAAGTGGGCAGAGATTTTTTCAGCAGAAAGCTGTAAGTTATCAAAAAGTCTTTGTAAAGACTCTTTGTCGGCATTGTCTTGATCAATACCTTCTAGTTCATTAAGTATGTAGTTAAAGTCTTTTTGAAAATTGTCATAAAAAAATGGATGTTTCTTTTTTAGAAAATTTAAAATTTGTTTGGGACGAGATCCACTAAATGGGACAGCAAACAGTCGACTCACATAAAGCACAAATTCATCTCTTAAGTCTTTGGTGTAACTCTCAACACTATAGTCTTTGGTTTTTAAAGCCTCAGGTTTTAAATACTCACGACGATACTCTCTGATATTTTTGATAAAAATCTTTAATGCCACTTTATAGCGTTCATATTTTTTTAAACTTTTTAAATCTTGATCATCAACCACCATAATCTCTTTTAAGGTTTTGCTTTTTTGATAAGACCTAATGCTAGCCAGCAAACCTGAAATTAAAAAAGTTGCCAGTACGGCTATAAAGGCAAAAACCAACCATGTGGGCCAAGTCAGCTGCAAGGGACCAATCACCCCATAGGATGTAGGCATGCCTTTTTCGGGATCGATCACAGAATTTACTTTTAAAGTGAGCTCATTAACCTGAACCCCATTTTGTTCAGAATTTAAAATTTGAAACTTCACGTTGTGCTCACCGGGCACATAAGAGGTGGCCTTTAATTGTATTTGCTCACTCTCACTTTGAATCACCTTTAAAATTTTCAAACTGTAGGGATGGCTTTTCTCTAAAACCTTAACTTTTAAGTTTTTCCCCAAGGGCTCAACAAAGTCTCCGATGCAATTTAAAGTAAAAGGGTCAGCCACATTGAGTTCGTTTAAACTTTTACTTAACTCTTCAGTCTCACAGGTCCAAATTGGGAAAACTGTGCCTTCTACTTTTTTAATTTGTACATCAGAGGATTTTTTTTGGCTCAACGTCGACTCCTTCTTTTAAAGAAAGTAATCAATGGAGCTACAATGTCGCTGCCGACTTTAACTGGGATAATATCAATTTGTGAAAGTCTTAAGTTTTGTTTTACAGTTTCAAACTTTTCCTGCATTTTTTGCTTTTGAGTATCTTTAAAGTACTGACTGGAGGTATTTACAGTCACAGTTTCACCGGTTTCGGCGTCCACCACATCAAGTAATCCACAACTTGGAAGCTCTTGCTCTGAGGGGTCTTGAATGTGGATCGCAATAGCATCATGCTTTGCACCCAATAGTTTTAATCCCGCAGAAAAGTTGGGCATAATAAAATCACTAAAAATAAATAAGTGAGCACGTTTTTTTAACACCTTCAACAAGTGATCAATGGCCGGAGCTAGATTGGTTTTTTTAGAGCGAGGTTTAAAGTAATAAAGCTCTTGAATGATTCTATGAACCTGACCCTGTCCTTTTTTCGGCGGCAAATAAAGCTCCACCTGATCAGAAAATAGCAATAGCCCCACTGGGTCGTTATTTTTTTTAGCCGCATACCCTAAAATAGCCGCAAGGTGATTGATCACCTCACCTTTTAAGTACTGCTTAGAGCCAAAGTCATTGGAACCGCTGACATCCACCACCAGCATCACCATCATTTCACGCTCTTCATCGTACTTTTTAATGTAAGGCTTACCGGTTCTGGCGGTTAAGGGCCAGGAAATGTCTCGCACATCATCTCCAGGAACATACTCTCTAAATTCAGAAAAGGTCATCCCTTGACCTTTTAGTGCAGAATTGTACTCTCCTGAAAACACCTCATTGACGAGTTTTTTTGTGCTAAGCTCAAGCAGCTTAACTTTTTTTAAAACCTCTGGAGGAATACTCAATTATGGCACCTCAACTGCATTTAAAATATCGGTTACAACTTTTTCTTTGCTGATCTCTTCAGCTTCAGCTTCATAAGTTAAAATTAATCTGTGACATAAAACATGATAAGCCACCGCTCTAATATCTTCAGTGGTCACATAGCCGCGGCCTCTTAAAAACGCATGGGCTTTAGAAGCTCTAATTAAACTTATTGTGGCCCTTGGAGAGCAGCCCACTTGAATCATTCCGTCTACACTGTGAACATTGTACTCTTCAGGCTTTCTGGTCGCCATAATAATGTCCACAATATAGTTTTTAATCTTTTCATCCACATAAATGGAATCCACTCGCTCACCAGCACGGATCAACTCTTCTTTACTAATCACTGGTTGAATCTCAGGCATGCTGTTTAGAGACATTTTATTTAAAATCTCCATCTCTTCTTCACGTGATGGATGTTTAACAATAATTTTAAACATAAAACGGTCCATTTGAGCTTCAGGAAGTGGATAGGTCCCTTCTTGCTCTAGTGGGTTTTGTGTGGCTAACACTAAAAAAGGTTTGTCTAACTTGTAGGTTTGCTCACCTATTGTGACTTGTTTTTCAGCCATAGCTTCAAGCAAGGCACTTTGAACTTTAGCGGGCGCACGGTTAATTTCATCGGCAAGAGCAATATTGGTGAACACCGGACCCTTTTTAGGAGTAAACTCCCCAGATTTCGGGTTAAAAATCATAGTTCCTATCAAATCTGTCGGAAGTAGATCAGGCGTGAACTGAATTCTTTGAAAATCTAGGGAAATGGCTTGAGAAATTGAAGATATTGTTAGGGTTTTAGCAAGCCCCGGAACCCCCTCAAGCAGTACGTGGCCGCCAGTGAGTAGGCCCATCAAAATGCCTTCAAGCATCTCTCTTTGCCCTACAACGACTTTTGAGGCCTCATTAAGGGCTCTATCAATAAATTGACTGTCTTGCTTTATAGCCTCATTTAATGCCATTACGTCTACACTCACTCTAGGCCTCCTCAATCAATGTTGCATGTCAAAGTTTAAACAGACATCACTACGAAATACATAATTTTTCATAGAATCGCAGATATTTTGCATAGCTTCATTTTGCTACTTTTTAATACTCGCATATTCATCTTGCCATTACAATAAACCGACTTGGAGGTTTTTTTGAAAAACTCAACATCATCTTGGCTATTTGTCGCCTTTAGCAGTCTTATGTTTGTATCCGTTGGCTATATGCTGCTGGACCGCCAAGGACTTTTGTGGGGCTTTGCTCTCGCTGTAGGCATTCATTCGAGTATTTATTTTTACAGTGACCTTAGAATTCTTAGGCTGTTTAAAGGCCGAGTTTTAGAAGGCCAAGACCCTTGGGGCATTATCTATAACACTAAAAAATTAGCGCAAAGAGCGAAGATCCCAGTTCCGAAAGTCTATATTATCAAATCCCTGTCCCCTCAGGCTTTTTCTGTGGGGCGAAATCTCCATGTTAGCCGTATTGTTTTAACCGAAGGAGTGTTAAAGCACTTTGATGAAGAAGAGATCAAAGCCATTATTGCCTATCAAATTGCCACCATTAAAAATAACGACACTCTGGCCTTCACAACAAGTGGGGTTTTAGTGGGGCTACTTTTAAGTTTTACTTCTAATTTAGATCGTGCCTACAGATGGCTGTTTGTAATAAGAAGAAAAGACTTAGGCATTAAAAGCTATTTGTTCACATGGCTGTTATCTCCTGTGATTTCTGTTTTGCTTAAAATTCATGTTCATTCTAAAAATTATTTTGAAATTGATAAACTCGCAGCCGAGCTTTTACAAAACCCTGAGGTTTTAGCCCGTGTGATTTGGAAGCTGGAATCTTTCAAATCCACCATGCCATTTAAAGTGCCTATATCAATGTCTCATATGCTAATGACGTCTGCTTTTCAGCCCAAAGGCTGGCTGAAGCACTTTATTATTCACCCTCCGCAATCAAAACGTATTAAAAAACTTGTGGGCTACTTTCCAATTTAAAGGAGAAAGACAATGCAAAACCAAAATATGGAAGCTTCATTTTCAACTCTAATTATGTCTCTGGGCTCCTCCCCGATAATAAACATAGGCTTGGCACAAAACCCACAAACAGGAAAAACGGAAAAAGACCTAAATATTGCCAAATTCAATATCGACTTACTTCTTATGCTTCAAGATAAAACAAAAAATAACCTCAATGAAGATGAGGAAAAATTTTTAAAAGCCCTAGTGACAGACCTTCAGATGAAATATGTTGAGGCTAAAAAGGCTTAACCCCCTCTTTAGATTACAAAATTGTAATATTAAACTTGTTGAAATCACCAGCGGTGGTTTTTTATAATGAAGTTGTGAATCATCATTGCCCACAGCTTTGTATCTGGACATTTTTAAATTCATGCACATTATTATTTCGGACACTTGCAATTTTATTAACAACTAACCAAAGGTTATAATTATTATGAAATGGATGTTGTCTTTATTGCTTTTAGTTTCATTGAACAGTTTTGCTCAATTGCCCGATGTGAAAAAAGGTGAGCCGCTGCCGTCGAATATTTTTGTTGAACTCAACAAAGTGGTCAACCCGGCCGTGGTGAACATTAACACCTCTCAGGCCCCCAGACAGCAGATGCGCCCCAACGATCCGAACAGCTTGTTTTTTGAATACTTTTTTGGCCCTGGCTTTCAGATGCCACAAAAACCTCAGCAGTCTTTAGGGACCGGTTTTATCATCCGTGAGGATGGGTTGATTTTAACCAACAACCATGTGATTGATTTAGCTGACGTAATTCAGGTTCAGATTAAAGAAAATGGCGAGCAATACCCAGCCAAAGTGATTGGTAAAGATAAGCGCACGGACATTGCTTTGATTAAAATTGAAGTAGATAAAAAACTCCCCACCATAAAATTAGGAAACAGTGATCATTTAGAAGTGGGAGAGTTTGTCGCCGCTTTTGGAAATCCCTTTGGACACGGGCACACGCTCACCAAAGGAGTGGTTTCCGCTAAAGGCCGCAACATTGATGAGTTAAATAAGTTTTCTTTTATTCAAACTGACGCCTCCATCAACCCCGGAAACTCTGGTGGCCCTTTAGTGAATCTTCAAGGCCAGGTTGTTGGAGTGAATACGGCTATTGATGGAAGAGCACAAGGAATTGGTTTTGCCATCCCGATTAATGAAGTGAAAAAAATCATTCCACAGCTTGAAAAGTTTGGTTTTATTAAACGAGGTTACTTAGGTGTTGGGCTACAAGAGCTAAACCCTCAAATCGTACAAGCCTTAAAACTTAAAGACACCAAAGGGGCTTTTGTGGCTCACGTCTACCCAGACAGCCCCGCTGAAGAGGCCGGATTAAAGCCTTATGATGTGATCACTGAATTTAACGGTGAAAAGATTGAGGGCTACAATGATTTGATCTCGGCTGTTGAAGACACAAGTGTTGGTGATAAAGTAAAAATTGAATTTTTAAGAAAAGGAAAAAAGAAAAACTCCAAAGCTGTGATCAAACAGCACCCAAAAAACCAAACAGTGGCTCAAGCTCCAACAAAGTCCTACTCCGGGCAAAAAGCCCCTTTTGATTTAGGGTTTAAAATTTCGGAATGGTCACCAAAGCTTTCCAAAGAGTTTAATCTCCCTAGACTGCAAAGAAAAAAACCTGTGATTACAGAAATTGACCCCGGAAGCCCAGGCGCTAAAGCCGGCCTTGCCCCTGGTGATATTATTTTAGATGTGAATCAACAGGCTGTGAGCACACCAAAAGACGTGCTTAGGCTTTTAAAAAGAGGACAACCTAACCTTTTAAGACTTCTTAAAGGTGAGCAGGTCATCCTGATTCAATTAACTATTAAGTGATTATTGATTGTCGTAATCGTCTTCAGTGTTTTTGAGATCCTTAAGAGCTTGCCCCATGGATTTGACTTCTCTTTCGTAGGCCTCGAAAACCATCTGCTCAATGTGCTCTCTGGTTTCTTGATTTAAAGGGTGGGCAATATCTTTAAACTGCCCGTCTTTTCTTTTTTTGCTCGGCATGGCCACAAATAGGCCGTTGTTGCCTTTAATGATTTTAAGGTCTCTGACCACAAAACAATCTTCTAAAGTAATGGTGACGTAAGCCTTGAGGCGGTCTTCATTTACAGGAAAGACTTTAACTTCTGTGATTTTCATAGCTATCCTCCAAGTTGTATTCGCACCATTTCAGGTGATGCTGTAATCTCTTTTTCGGCCATTGGTCTGTCAGACTTTAGAAGGGGCTATATTTTTTTGAGAAAACAGCCTTTGCTGATTAAAAAATAAGCACATTTTATAAGAGCGTCTCCGTTTGAAACATATTGAAGGGCAAAGTGTTTGATCACAGTTAAATAAAGCAGCAACCTCTCAAAGATTTAGGCTCTGTCAAATTCCATAGAACTGATGGAAGAAGTCGTAAGGCATAATAAAATAATTATAAACTTCATTGTGAAAATGCGACGATTTGCTTAATGCACATAGACAATTTTCAACCCCACCCAGCTTTTTCTTGATTTATCACTTTAAAATCAATAATTTGAGTCTCTCTGTGATGGGGTATCGGCAAGTTGGTAAGCCAACAGATTTTGATTCTGTCATTCGCAGGTTCGAGTCCTGCTACCCCATCCAATTTTTAGCTCCAGCTAAAAATTGGATGTCACGCCGAAGCCTAAGCGAAGGCGGACTCACTGTCTCCCACCATGAACCGGGAAGAACCGAAGAACCACACTTAGTAAATTTTAATAGAACACCAGAAGACTGGGTGACATTTCATGAAATGTCACGAAATTTCAGTACTTAGTAACCTTTTGGTAACTTCACCAAAAGCCACAAATCGGTAGGGTATTTTCTCAGGTTGTTTGATCTCAAAAGCAAATAATCAATGGAGGATACAATAATCCGCTTGCTACTGACTTCCATTTGGAGGAACTACGAAACTACTCTTGAAAGAAATAGTAATAAATTATGATTTATGACCTAATTGCAAGTCAGATTAAATATTATACAATCATATGCTTAAAAGGTATAAATTAAATAAAAGAAATTTTATTTTGGAGCACTCTAAATGAAAAAAATAATTATTTTTTTAGGTATATTTGCAATTATAATTTATATTTTTATTCTTGTTAATCCATCACTTAAGAGTAAAGCTCAAATGTATTTTATTGGTGGTGGAGTTACAGGATCGATAATAAGTGGAGAAAGAAAGCTTTGTTTGCTTGCTCTTGAAACTCTCGAACAAAATCAAGATCATGATTCATATACTTCCTTTTTTCTAAATAACCTTGATATAGGAATTGATTCAATAGATAAAACTGTTAAAGGACCTACATTAAGTATGTTTTTATTAGATTATACTTTAGAGTCTAATATGCGACCTCAGGACTGCTTTTTATCTGCTTTAAAAAAATTAAACTATAATAAAACTGAAATCGTTAAAAAGTTATTAAACTCTAAAAATTTTTATTTTTTTAGTGATATAAGCATGAATTTCGTAGAGGAGTTTTTTAACTATTCGGAAGAAACTAAGCAGGCAATTTTAAACATTATGGCTCAAGATCAAAATAGAAGTTCAGCGATATTATCTTTAGTGAAAAGAAGTCAAAAACTTAATCTTAATGATATTGCAATTCAGGTTTTAGAGAAAAAACTAAAAACCGGTATAGATGTTCATAATACAGTAGAGTTTTTAATGTTAAAAGATGAAATTAAAACTAATAAAATACCAACATTTTTTTTAGATTTACTGAAAAATAAAGATATTTCTACTAAGTCTAAACAAGCAATAGCAAAGCTCTTATTTTTTAAGTATAAAAACTCTAAGTTATTATTTCCCAAAATATATCCATATATAAAAGGCAATTTACCGCCATTTTATAGGAATATGCCAACCAGTATTTAATTTAAGAGTTTTTATAATATAAAATTTGAGTCCAAAACATAAAATTATATGATTATATGTATGTCCACGAATACACTTCTTGTACTAAAGAGCTAAACATCATAAATCCGAGAGGAATATCCCTACCTATTCATGAATATTACATAACGTTTCTTGGCGTTTAAGTCTCACCAGTCCATCAAATTCTTGACCCTTTCGGGTCTTTATGTACACCTCATACATAGATACATTTTATTTATATTTGACAGGCACAAGCCACAATGAAAGGGGAAGAAGCCTTTGTATCGACACCGGAAGACCACTTGGGGCTACTTTTAAACTCAATTATTGATTGCTTTATTCGGCGCTCCCAAGCCCCTCACAACACGGTAAAGTCTTTAATCTAGGCCTTGGGATAGGCGAAATGGGTAGGAATTGTGGGATCTAAACGCTTAGTCCCTATGGAACTCAAGACGTCCGGTCATTGTACACCTTAAATAACAAAATCATATTTAGTTGCATATACTCCCAGTTAAAATATTCAGAAATAACGGACAATTTCCGATATAAACTTGTAATAAATTTTCATCTAGGAGGTTCATCATGAGTCGAAAACCAAGAAGACGACGATATAATATAAAAGCTGATAAACTTATCTCAATTCATTTACAAACAAGTACTTGTTTCGATTTAAAAGGATCACTAAAAGATATTTCAAAAACTGGTTGCTCGTTTGAAGTTAAAAACACAGAAGACACCGACTCACTAAAAATTGGAGATCTCCTTCCTCTTGGGAAACTAAGCTTTGAAGATAACGAATGGGAATTTGGACGAAGTGTTATTAAGTTTATTCACACGAAAGAAGAATTAACTTTATTTGGTATTATGTTCGTAGATATTATGGCCCCAGTCGACACCACATTTTCTCACTATATTGATTTGGATTTTTCAAAACCTACAACTAGTAGTGAACTTGAAATTGATTCTATGGGCTCAACCTTAGGTGATTTTCTTGAAAAAAATAGTGAATCTAATGATATTTTTAAAAAGGCCTATGACTTTCAATACTATTTTCAATCACTAAAAGAAAACGACCGATGGGGATATTGGCTTATAAGAAAGCCAAGCTCTGGCACAAAAATAAATTTAACAAAAAAAAGGGCAAATCGAAGAGATGACTTCATCGTAATGGCCTCTAATGACTACTTAGGGTTATCAAGCCATCCAGAAGTCGTAGAGGCTGCAAAAAAAGGCTTGGACCTGTACGGCTTCGGAGCAACCGGTTCCCCTGTAACTACCGGCCAGACTGAAGAACATCAAAAACTAGAACACAAACTATCCGAAGTTTTTAATACAGAAAGTGCGACACTTTTCAACTCTGGCTATGCTGCTAACCTAGGCACTATTAGTTGTTTGGCGGGAGTCAATGACCTTTTGATAGCTGACATTTTATCGCACGCCTCCATTGCAGATGGGATGCTTCAATCAAAAGCCACATCTCGACTTTTCAAACACAACGACATGGAACATCTGGAGACTATACTTGAGAGATATCGAGAAAAAGCTGATGGAGCTATGATTATAGCAGAAGGAGTCTTTTCAATGGACGGTGACAGTGCGCCTC
This sequence comes from Bdellovibrionales bacterium, assembly GCA_022450595.1. GTDB lineage: Bacteria > Bdellovibrionota > Bdellovibrionia > Bdellovibrionales > UBA1609 > JAKUPT01. Next base: position 30,524 of record JAKUPT010000015.1, on the reverse strand, counting down.
TTAACGAGATTTACAAACTTGCAAAGAAATACAATTGTCGCTTAATGCTTGATGACGCACACTCATTTGGTGTACTTGGCACAAATGGACTTGGATCCGCCGAAAAATATGATCTTCACGGAAACATTGATTTAACTATGGGAACATTCTCTAAAATTTGTGGCACAATTGGTGGCTTTATGTGTGGATCAAAAGAGGTTATCGATTGGATAAACATATCTGCACGTTCCGTATTTTTCAGTGTAGGACTCCCCCCATCCACAGTTATGGCGACTTTAAAATCTCTTGAGATTTTTCAAAAAGAACCAGAAAGAAGAAGTCATTTACGTGAAAATATTAGTTTTTTTGTAGACGGATTGCGAGAACTTGGCTTTGAGATCGACAAAAATCATGACTCAGCAATTGTTCCAGTAATTATTGGAGACGACGAGCTTCTTGGAAAGATGTATAAAATACTATTCGATGCAGGTGTTTATACAATACCTGTTGTGTACCCTGCCGTGAGTAAAAATTCATCTCGATTCCGTTTCACAGTATCTGCGATTCACTCTAAAGTTGATCTGGACTATGTTTTACTAGTTATTGAAAAAGCACTTAACGAACTAAAAATAAATCCTAAAAAAATGTGTAGGGATGTTTCGTAAATACTAGTTATTTCTACTTATTATTTATCCTTTGGTGGATGCCGTGAGACTCGAATCTACGACTTTAACGCTTCCACCCTACACAAAAAAAAGCTCTGAACCACTTCAGAGCTTTTTTAGATTTAAATGTTTGAGTTATTTTGTTTTTGAAAAGTACCAATCTGATACCTCGTACTCAGAGTTCATTCTTTCCTCAGCCGCCTCAGTTGTTTTAGGTGGAGGAACAATGCAAGCCTCTCCAGGCATCCATCTATCGGGAGTGGCAAAACCTGTTGCATCTGTATTTATAGCTATGGTGAAAATTGCAAAACAAGATACTCATGCACTTTTAAGAGATAGATAAAAATATTTTATTTAAAAGCAATACGATTAGCAAATAAAACATAAATACCCAGCTCTACTATCACTCATCTTGAGTAAAAAAACTCTTTAGAACTACTCGAGTCAATTTATCCCTTAATAAGTTTAAATTTGCATATTACATCAGTTTGACTTGCTAACAGCTTTGTATTTAAATTTTAGGCAAACAACAAAAGGTGGGGATATGATCTTACGTATAACTTTATTATTAATTTCAATCGGTTTAAGTGCGCAAGCTATGACATTAGATGTTGCTGAATTACTTGGACACAACAACGAAGTGCATTCCGTTAGCTTTTCAAAAAATGGTAAGTACTTGGCATCAGGATCAAGCGATACATCGGTCATTGTATGGAGCACTGAGGACAAAAAAGAACTTTTCAAAATTCACGACCACCAAAGAACTGTTTATAGTGTTGCCTTCTCAAAATTAAATAATAACATTCTTGCTACAAGCTCAAGCGATGGCCACTTAATATTATGGGACATAAACACCAAGCAAAAACTTAAAACTCTTGTAAAAGGCAACAACACGTCTAATGGAATTATGTCACTCGACTTTTCTCCTACAAATCACTTATTAGCTGTAAGCTATATGGGTGGAGAGCTTGCCCTATGGGACACTCAAAAGGGTGAACTTGTGGATGTCGTTAAAGCTCATATGGGCGGTTTTGTATTAACCGTAAAATTCTCACATAATGGCAAAAGAATTTTAACTACTGGCGGAATAGACAATGACATTCGAGTGTTTAACACCAGTGACTTAAGCCTTAGAGAAGTGTTTCATGATAGAAACTCTAACAGCACTGTTTGGGATGCTTCGTTTTCTCCAGTAAACAACGACATTGTTTCTGTAAATAGCTATGGCAATTTAGAGCTTTGGCGTGAAGGAAAGTCTAACATTATCAAACGAGTCTCTATTAACAACTACTTAGCTCAAAGTGTTGAGTACTCAGCTGACGGTTCTAAAATCTATGCCGGAGTTGATGCCTTTAACTCGGAAAAAGAAAACTATTTAAAAATAATTGATGCAAAATCTTTAAAGATTATTGATAAAATTGATTTGCATAAAAATAGAATCCGCGGAATGGATATTTCAAAAGACGGCAAGCACCTAGCCACCGCTAGCTGGGATGAGAGCGTTAAGCTTATTAATTTGTAAGTTTGAAATATATTATCATCTGAGGGTGTTACAGACAACGCCCTCATTGACATCCATTTATCGTTCAGCCCTTTTCCCCAACTCCAAAATAGCCGTTACTCTAATTACTCATAAAGTACTTGGAAGTTAAGATTTGCTTTAATCCTGGGGTCGGATTCAAGTTGAATATACCCCTCTCCAGATCGGCTCTTTTCAGAATATACCTCAGGAATAAAAAGTTGGGCCAAATTTTGACCACCAAAATTGAGTGTGATTTTTTCAATCACATTTTGACCATCAACTATGAGCCCCCACTTTATCTGATAAATGAAAATCAAAAGAACACCTGAGATTTTTTACTCAAGTATTCTTTGCATTAAAAGTTTCGATGTGTAAAAGAAGATTATAAATTTGTAGTAACAGAAATTTAATTTTTACTATTGGTGCCGGGCACCCCACAATTTATAGCAGGCTAGAAGATGATAATGTAAAATCATCAATCAACCACTCTGTGAGTTCTGAATAGGTTCCATTGGCCCATCCTAGTAAATATCCTTTATAGAATCCATTTGGACCATTAGCTGGAATTTTAAAAGGAACATCATACTTACCGTGTAGCTGAACATAGTCACTTTCGGATTCCCACCTACGCCAAGTTTCGACCACACCATCTTTTGCACCAGGACTACTTTCTGCTTTAAGATGAATAACTATTTTCACCCATCTGCCTTTATCCTCATTGGCATTAATAAAAGCTGCATGTTGCCTCATGCCTTCAGAGGCTTTGTAGGAGCCTAAGCTATAGGTAAAAGCTAGGTCTGTATTACCATTGCCGGCATTCTCCATGCTCAGCCAAAAGCTTGAACCATCGCCTTTATGTGAATAATCATCCATCCACAAAGAAATAAATTTATTATTTGTTGGGGATCCTCCTCCCACACCGTGTGAGTAATTTATAGGAATTCGTATCATATAACTGATCCATATTTCAGTTTTAGGAGCTCCAATTGAAAAACGCTGTTCGGCCCATGTTTCTCCGGCTGGATAACGAAACCTCATAGAATGATCGCTGTTAAAACCCTCCCAGAATCTATCCGGATATGGTCCATTGTTAATAGAGCGACCATTCCACACAGCATAGCCAAAACTATTGACTAGCGAAGTTCGATTTGGCCTATGCCACGAAAAGCCTTCAGAGTTAGTCGTAGATAAATCTTGTGATTCAAAACTATCATAAAAAATTACTCCCTTTTGAGATCCTGGATTCGGTTCTTGCGAACCCAAATCTGGCTCTTGAGAACTATTATTAGACTGCCCCTCAATAGAACTTAGATTAGATTCATAAGGAGCATCTAAACCCTTGCAAGAATTAAATGAAATAGGAATTAGAGCCACTAAAGTAAGTGCAAGCCAAAGCTTTAAAGACTGTTGTGTTAATATTGTTTTATATTGAGACATAACTTACACTCCTTATTAATTTAAAGAGCAATAAGGATGCCTTGTTAGTTGTAGCTACTCTTAGTTAGAAAGCAATTTTATATAGAATTTTTTAACAATGTATAATTAATGTTCAATTTCAAAAAACTGTTAAAACCTATCGAATCAGGTTGAGACAGTCTCTTAAGTTGACTTTTATGTGTTTCCATAAGAAACAAAACTTAGATGAAACAGGAAAAAACAAAGCAATTGAGTTCACAGCCTATTAATAAACTAAGTTTGGCACCGATCACCTGAGAGTATTGCAATGACAAATTGAACTTGTACCTGCATTTTACTTCTAGTCTTTTTCGTGTGCGCCCATAGACCATCCTGTGCCAAGGCTACCTGTGCGTGTCTGGCCAAGTATATCCTTACTAAAACCCCAACCTAAATCATCTCCTTTTAAGCCACCTTCAGAAATACTAGTTGGAGCTGTTGCAGAAAGGCTATAATCCATATTATTTGGATCTTGAAAATAGCCTCCAGCAATCATGTCAACCGAGATATTGTCGGTAGCGGCAGCGCCAACGCCATTTTCTAAATCAACTATAGTTGTATAGTCTTGAGAGTTTTTCAAAGACACTAGCATTGAGTTTAGTTGAAAAAAATTGTTATTTTTAAGTGAGACTAAATTCCAAGTTGAGTTGTTTCCCTGATAAATTCCCGCTGTTGGATATGTACCATCTACAGCAGTTGCACCAAAAACAATATTGTTATCAAAATATACATTTAATGTACTAGCGTTGCTTCCGTCAGATTCACCTAAAGCACTTGATGTATCAGGGTTATGACGACCAAATACCATTGTATTATTTCTTACATTAAGGGTTTTTGTACCACTACCTGCATTAATATATATAGAAGTTGGTGCGCCATTCATTGAGTTTATTTTTACTGCATGAATTACGTTATTATTTATTTCAAGTGTACTTCCATCTCTTAAATAGCTTATAAAGATTCCGTAAGTATACCTTCCCGCTTCACTATAAACAATATTTGATTCTATAGTGGCATTGCTAGTATTTAAAGTAGCATTAATTACAATTCCACGCGTAGTTCCATTACTGGTATAAATTACTTTTATATAATTATTTCTAATAGTAGCATTAGGACACTCTTCTAGCTCTATACCATTTACGCTACTACTTGGATCAACGACAAGCTTAAGTCCCTCAACAACAAAAGGCTTTATTTTAGTATCACATAAAATCCCAACAGATTGACTGGATAATATTTCAGTTTGAAATCCATCTAAGTTTTGCACCCAAGTGTTAGAATCATAACTTCCTTTGATGTCCATTGCATTTTTTAAGTTTAAAGTTGATGTTGTGTTGTAGGTTCCGTTGGCAATTCGAATTTCACTATAATCTAGAGACTCAGTTATTGCTTTTTCAATGCTTTTATAAGGTTTGGACTTAGTGCCTTTACCTGTAGAGTCATCACCTAGGGGACTTACAAAAGTTATATCTTTCCATGATGCATATAAATGAACAGATGCTCCTGAAATTGTAATTGTATCACTAGCAGAATAAAAAGTTCCAGATTTGTCATCAGAGGTATTCCAGCCAACAAAACTAAGGCTTTCGTTATCAACAACTTTTTCTAAGCTTCCAACACCAGGGATGGTTGCTGTGTCTCCGTCGTTTACTAACATAATATCTGGCAGAGTGCCGGAAGTCTTATTGCCACCATCAAAACTCACCACATACACATCATCCGTCCACTTGGCATATAAAGTGACATTACGCGCCGGCATAGTAAAGCTTGAGCCCACAGTAAGATTAGTGTCTGAACCATCACTGGATTCACTCCAATGTGTTAATCCGGCCCCAGTTTTACTTAATGTACTTGCAATGGGAAGTGTTGTTTTTTCCCCTACCTTAAGAGTTCGTGATTCAGGTATAGCTCCCGTACCCGTATTTGAGTCAAAAGTCAGTGTATAGGTCTGACCTACCAGACTTGGCTTGGTTAGCTTGCTCATTCCTGGCCCACAAGCTGCTGTAAGTAATAAGATTGTTAGCGTTACTATAAATATATATATTTTCATCTTTTAATATCCTTTTAATTAAAAATTTTTTGATATTCCAAAACCTAAGTATGAACTTTTTGGAGTAGACTCCACTTGTCCAAGTAAAATAAACAACTTATCAAAAAGATTTGTATGTTCAATGGTCGAGTAAGCCAAGCTCAATCCAGTATCTACATAGGCTTCTTCATACTCCCAAAACTGAGTACCAATTATTGCTGAAAGTGATAATTTAGACTTTTTAAAATGATAGGTAGGCTTTAAATTTACTAAACTTATAATTAAGTGATCACCGTTATTATATTTATAAAAGCTAACCCCTAGATTTATCGACAAATCAAAGTTATTTTTTTCCCAAAGGTTTTTGCCAAGCATAGGCATAAGTGTAGTTACACTACCTTGTCTATCAATATTCATAATAGCTAAATCCGCTTGCCAGTCTTTGTTTTTTTGGCTGTGTGATGAAGAGTTTTGTTGCAGATGATTACCAGAATCCTCTTTTAAATCCTCTGTTCCACTGCTTGTATCTGAAAAGGCTGTGTTAGAAAACATAACTAGTCCTATCATAAAAGCTAAAATTATGTTGTTATATCGCCACAAACTACCCATCACCAAACTCCCCATTAATTTTAAATTGCCTTAACTTGTCCATAAATTGCAGCACAAATAACTAAAAAGGTCCCTATACATCGGCACAGGGCTAGGCAAATTTCTAGACAATAGCATTAGAAAAAAACAAAAAAACTTATTGAACGAGCAAAGTTTAAAAGAGTACATTCAGGTATGCTTAGTGTTCCAATATTAATTTTATTTTTAAAAATCTGTGTTTTTATTGTTGGTGTCTTGTTGCTTATAAAAGTGGCCAGTATTCAACAAAAAAGGCCAGAGGGACGATGGCTTGTTTTATTTGTTACTTCAGTCTGTGTGATTTCTTTTTTTGGGCTAAATGTTTACATCCAAGAGTCATTAGAAAGCAAAGAGGCCTTTTCAAGATTACGTTATGTAGGTCATGCCATCATAGCTCAAGCTTGGTTTTACTTTTTAACAGTAGCCTTTAGTGGCCGGCATATTTTATGTAAACCATGGGTCATTGCTATAAGTTTTGCTCCCTCACTGGTAACCGTCATATTTTCTATTGTTCCAGGCCTGGGCGACCTACTAACTACTAACTACAAGCTATTTCTTTGGCAAGGAGCTAAGGTTGTATCTTTCAATGGAGGGCCATGGTTTATGGCTCACATTTTATGGGCTTATTTATTCGGAATATCTGGAGTTATATATTCACTATATATGCTCACAAAACTTAAAGGCAATAAGCTTAGGCAACTAATTATTTTATCTATAAGTGGATTTGTTGGTTTATTTATTGATATTTACTGTGTTGTCACAGACAGCCCTCTGAGATGGGCAATGCTTTCTGGTGGAACATTTTTATTAATTGAATCTGCAATACTTTATGCAATTATAAAACATGGTCTCTTGGATATTCCAACAATCGCAAAAGATCAGATATTTAGATTGCACCCAGATCCAATTCTAATTTTAGATGAAAACAATCAGCTTAAAGACTTTAATAAGGCTGCATTGCATACCTTTAATTTAAGTTCAAAACACATTCATCAAAACATTCACACTATCAAAATATTTAAAAATATTGATATTAATAAAATGTTAGCAAATTGGAACTTCTCCAAAAAAAATCGAGGTGAGCGTCATTTTGAAGTGAATATTGACCGCCTAAACTCACGAGGACTCCCTCATGGAAAAATATTAAGCTTTCATGAACTTACATTACAAAAACAAATTGAAAAAAAATTAAATAATCATATTGAGTTCAAGTCCAATTTACTAACTATGATTACTCATGATTTCTCAAATGTTATACAAACACAAACAGCTATCTCTTCTAATTTAGAAAAAGAAGTGGGGCCAGAATTAAGAACCCTTGCAAGATCATTAGTATCATCTACATTTTCATCAAAAGAACTTATGACAAATATATTACTTTGGACACGTCTGCAAAAAAATACTTTTCAACCAGTTCGAACATCGCTTGAAATGAATTGTCTAATAAAAGAAACGATTGAAGGCATTGATTTTATTTGGGCTGAAAAAGGTATTGATGTAAAGTTAGAGTCTAAACAACCGACCTTAATATACCAAGCAGACGGATTTATGATTGAGTCCATTCTTAGAAACCTCATGACTAATTGTATTAGAGCCTCTTCTCCTGGCCAAAAAATTACTATATTCTTAGATAAAAATGACAAGGAGATTATAATTAAAGTTATTGATCAAGGCTCAGGTATAGACTTAAAAAAACTAGAGGTTATAAATAATTCTACTGACAATAACTTTAGCGCTATAAACATTAAGTCTGAAGGCTTTGGTTTGGGACTTACTTTTGTAAAAAAATTTGTTGCACTTCATAATGGCACACTTAAGTTTGAATCATTAAAACAGAAAGGAACAACTGCAACACTACGCTTGCCCTTTTAAATACCAAGCAGTTAATTCAGCCGCACTTCGCATATTGGTTTTACTTAGTATATTTGCACGATGAAATCGAACGCTATAAATGCTACACTTAAGCTTGTCTGCAATTTCTTGATTTGAAAGACCCTTAACTATTTTTTGCAGAACTTCAACTTCTTTTGGTGTGAAGCTAATACCATCAGTAACACTTAAAATAGTTTTCACATAAGAGTCTAAATAGATATTTTTCTTTTTATTTTTTATATGTAAAAAAGCGCACTCTAACTCCTCAGCAGAAGAAGCTTTTTGCATAACTCCAGAAACACCCAAGTTAACCACTTGTTTTAAAACTGTAGGGTTTTCACAACTAGTTAATACTAATATTTTAATACTATTATTTAAAGACTTAAGCTTGCTAATTAATTCTACTCCAGTCATATCTGGCAGGCCTAAATCCACAAGAGCTAACTCCGCCCGATGTTGCTTTAGATGACTAATAGCTTCGCGACCTGTTTGACTAAAAATCAATTTGCAATGGGGTACAATTTTATCCATTAAAGATTTTATACCAAACTGTACAAAAGGATGATCCTCACAAACTAGTATACGCTCAAAATCTAAACTTTCCACACAGCTTGTACTCAACTCAGCCTCCGCTTCTGCCTATACTCAAAAAAATTAAGTGGATTTACGCTACCATAAAGAATTAACTAGCGTCCAGTGTTGAGGATAAACGCAGCATTAAAGCTCTTTATTAGAGCAAATAAAAAAATCATCACCCTAAAACAGACCTCAAATCAGCACCAAGAACAAGCCACTTTAATACGAAAAATATATCAACTCAATAAAAGCTGATACCCTTCGCAATTATTTATTCTAACCTTTGTTAACTCATTAGTTAGACCTAAAGTGGTCTCTCCACTGCCTAAGAATAGATATCCCGATGGCTTTATATATGTCTGTATGCTTTTTAAAATATTTTTCTTATTATCAAGATCAAAATAAATAAGCACATTTCTAAGAAGTAATAAATCAGCGGCAGAAACATCAGGTAGGTTTTCTAAAAGATTTGCTCTAAAATAATACACTAAGTTGCGTATATCAGAACGTAGTGTCCAATGCTTTCCATTATTGGTAAAATATTTAGATATTAAAGCCTCTGACAACCCCCTATTTACTTCATAAGAGGTATAGCAAGCTGACTTAGCCTTTTCAATGGCATTTGCTGAGTAATCAAAAGCTTTAATGGATATATTCCAAGAAGCTAACTCCGGAAAGTTTTCAGTTAGCATTATAGCCAAACTATAGGGCTCTTGTCCGGTAGAACAGGCGCAGGACAGGATTTTTAATTCTTTAGTGTGTCTATTATTTTTAATAATTTCTGGAATAACATGGTCTTTTAAAGAGTCATAAAATTTAACATCTCTAAAAAAATAAGTTTCGTGAGTAAGCATGGCTTCCAAAACACTTTTAATCAATGTGTTGTCTTTGTTAATTCTTAAATATTTCACCAAATCATGATAATTATTCATTCCGTGCGCTTGCGCTATGGGGTTTAGCCGTGACTGCACCAGATATTCTTTGCTGTCTTCAAGAGAAATACCGAGTTTTTCTAACAACAGTGATTGTATATACATAAATTCTAAATTATTCATAGTCCCTCAACTAAATACATTTTTTTTCAACGCTATTTTTAAGAGTATAGTTATAGATTTGCAATCCAATATCGTTTAAGGAGTAAACAGCATCTGCAAGGCCTGCTGACTGTACAGCGCCCGGCATGCTACCAATAACTGAAGACTCTTGATCTTGTACAAATACAGAGCCACTACAGTCTTTAATCTTATGACACCCCTTAAGGCCATCAGATCCCATGCCGGTCAACAAAACACCTAAACAGTTTTGACCAAAAGCTGCTGCAGCTGACCTAAATAAAACATCTACAGCTGGACGACAAGAATTCTCCATTGGCTCCTGATTAAGGTAGATTTTATAGTTTCGATCAATAACCATATGATAGCCACCAGGTGCTATATATACAGCTCCTGGTTCGGCAAATTGATTATCTGCACCTTCTTTAACATTGAGATTCGTTTTGCTATCAAGTTGATCGGCTAAAAGTTTTGTAAATAGTGGTGGCATATGTTGAACAATCAAAATAGGAGCACTTATATCATTTGTAATTTGCGATAAAAGTGTTTCAAGGGCTTTTGGGCCGCCCGTTGAACATCCTATAACTATTAAATCGACTCTAGAATTTTTTAACTTTTTAACATGAGTATCTAAAGAGGTTTTTATATAACTTGATCTTTTTGCCAGTGTTTTAGTTTTAAAAAGCAATGCTTCAAAGACTTGCTCAGGAGTATTTGAAAAGCCATCTATCGTAGAGGGTTTCCCTACAAAATCTGTGGCACCATAAGCTAAAGCCTCTAGTGTAACTGCCGCTCCTTTTTGTGTAAGCGAGCTAAACATAATAATGGGCAAAGGCTTATCAAGATCTCTAATGTGTTTTAACAGTTCTAAGCCGTTCATTATAGGCATCTCAATATCTAGAATTACAACATCTGGTTTTGAGTCTTTAATAAAATTAAGGGCTTTATTACCATCTGAAAACAAAGAGACTTTTTCAAAGGCCGCATCAGAATAAAAAAGTCTTTCAATTTGTTTTCGAAATAAGGCACTATCATCAACAACCAATGCATGAATACCAGACTTTTCCATAACATTATACCGAAACTCTTAATTGAGGCCTATCTGTATTTAAAACTTTAATATTATCCTGATCACTCGTTAAAATTTTAAAATGAGAAATAGCTTTATTTAATGCCTCAGCCAGTTCACTTAGCTGAACTGCAGACAACTCAGTTTTGTCTGCTCCATCTTTTGTAGAACTAGCAGCTTGAGCCACTCCATGAATATTCTGCGATATTTCTTCACTCCCTCTAGCAGCCTCAGTAATACTTCTTGTAATTTCATTCGTCGTAGCTGTCTGCTCTTCAATAGCACTAGCTACAGAAGTTTGAGTATCATTAATATTGGCAATAATCTCACTTATTTTTCCAATAGCTGTAATAACCTCTTTGCTGTCAGATTGAATGGTTGTGATTTTTGAACTGATCTCTTCAGTTGCTGCGGCTGTTTGTTTGGCAAGATCTTTAACTTCGTTTGCCACAACAGCAAAACCTTTACCTGCTTCACCGGCTCGTGCCGCTTCAATGGTTGCATTAAGTGCTAACAAGTTAGTTTGGTCCGCAATATCTGTAATTACTTTAATGATACGACCAATATCTGAACTACTAGTTTCTAATCCAGAGATTACTGCGTTTGTATCTTTTGCTACAATACTGGCTTCATTTGAAATTTTTGTGGCTTTGCTTACATTTAATGCTATTTCACGAACACTTGCTGACATCTCTTCACTGGCTGAAGCAACAGTTTGAGTACTTTGACTCACTTCTTCAGAAGCCGTAGAGGCATTATTTGCTCGTGACGATAACTCCTCTGCATGAGATGTCATATTTTTGCTTAATTCATTTAAATCAAATGAAGATGAAGCAATAGAATTAGAGCATTGTGTTATTTCAGTGAGTATTTGATTTAAGTTATCTGACACTCGACCAAAGGACTCACCTAACACTCCTTGAATTCTTTTAGTTAAAATTGGGTCTGATAAATTACCGTCAGCAATGGCTTGTGCCTGTTTAATTAAAACATCAACAGAATCTTTTATATCAGATAATGATTCTGTTTTATCTTTGCCAAAACCAGACTGAATACCCTCTAAACTAAAGCCAATAGATTCCATGGTGCTCATTAAGAATGAGTCCCCAACGGCTTGAATGTCATAGTTAAACACTTTATCAATAGCGATGATATATTTTGAGGCAACAGAGGCTCTTTTAATTTTTTTCTGTAAATATTTTCGAACCAAAGCTTGAAACTCTATATAAGCTCCAATATAAAACTTAAATGGAAGATTAATTTGATCATGAATTTTACCTACTTTAAGTCTATATTCAAAATACGACAAACCGTACTCTTCCTCTGCCCCTGTAAATACTGTGATTAAGTAATTTGTTTGAGCTTTTTCAAGATGATCACGTAATGCCTGTAAGCTCATCCCTTTTTTTTCTGAATAGTTTTGAAAAAACTCTAATGTTCCTGAGTAGTTAAACTGCCAGTCGTAGAACTCCTTTGCAATTTTTGGAGCCGTTTCCTTAGCCCATGGTATTAACTCCTTTAAAAGATCCATTTCGGACTTTGATAGCTTTATAAATTCTTTTCTTTTATTCAATGATTCCTCATCAATGCCTAAATTTTTTGTTAGTTCTAAAGCCTGACTCATCATGCCCCCCTCATATTATTATTAAAAGAATTTTTAATTTCATAATTTTCAATAAATTTTAAAATTTTGTTAATATCTAGCTCTAATAATATTCCAGAATTTAACTGATAAACACCATGCAAAAATCTGGATATGTTATTCGAAATGTTATCTGGAGTTTGTTCATAGTCATAATCATTGATTTCTAATATTTCAGAGACATCATCTACCAGTACACTTATTAATACATCTTCAGAATCGACAATTACACTCATACTTTTTGACTCACTATAATTATCAAGTGCCATCATCGAACGCAGATCAATGCATGAAAGTATTTGCCCTCTTAAATTAATAAGTCCACATATATAATCACTTGAGGATGGGATTGGAGTAATTTTTGGACTCTTTATTATTTCTTGAATATGACCAACATTAAGTCCAAATAAATAATTATCAATATAGAAGCTACTAATTTTAAACGAATTCATAAAGCCACCCTATTGTGAGCTGTATTATTATTGTTGTTAACTAGTTGTTTAAATTTTGATAGATCAATTACTTCTATAATTTTATTATTAATAACAAGCTTTGCATCTACTCCAAGTCGACACTCATCTTTAATGTATGAATCTTGGTTAACAGTAAGAATATCCGAAAGCTTATCAACAACTATTCCAAAACTAAAATCTACATCTTCATATATCAGTAATGTTATGGAATCTTCTGCTGCGGTCGGTTTTAATTCATCAAATATATCGCTTAAATTAAAAACAGGAAGAATTTTTTCATTATAGTGAATATAGGCCTTATTACCTATTTTTTGAAATATAGATGTATTGATCTTTTCAATTCTGGATATATCCTCAATGGGAAGTGCCATTAAATTATTGTTAGAATTCAAAAACGTAACTAAACCTACAAAATTATTATTTTTGGAGTTCACATAATCTTCATCATTAACCTTACAACTAATATCTTTCTGGTTTTTAGAAAGATTTAATGATTTCGCCAAACCTCCCACATCAACAATTAAACCAACTGTATCTTGCCCAACTATAGTTACTCCAGAATATATTGGAATATGTTGCAAAAGGCGATCTAACGGTTTTACTACAATTTCTAAAGTATCACTTATTTCATCAACTATAAGTGCGAATAATTTCTCATCTGACTGCAATACAACAACTTTAAGGTCCTGATCTTCTACCAATTCAGTTTTATCAAAATTCTTCGTACTTGTGATTTGTTGTAAGCTTATTAATGGAAGTAGCTTGCCTCGTGATCTTAAAACTAATGAGCCATTCACCTCTTCAATTATTGTATTAATTTTATCTTCTTTAATGTGTATTAATTCAACAAGATGAGTCTGAGGGATTGCAAATGTATTATCAGCACTTTTAACAATGAGTGCTGGCAATATAGATAGAGTTAATGGAACTTTAATTTTCACACAAGCTCCTTTACCCATAATACTATTCAGCTCAATTGTTCCACCAATAGCTTGGATGTTGGTTTTAACAACATCCATACCAACTCCTCGTCCGGAGATTGTGGTTGCTTGATCTTTTGTTGAAAAACCTGGCATAAAAATTATATCTAATATTTCTTTATCCGATAATTTTTCCAACTCTTCTGAAGTATATAAATTTTTATCAATGGCTTTTTTCTTAACAGACTCTAAACTGATTCCTTTGCCATCATCTTGTATTTCAATATTAACTTTTCCACTTTTATGATAAGCACGTAATATTATTTCACCCTCTATCTGTTTACTATTAGCAGTTCTCTCTTCAGGCATTTCAATGGCATGGTCAGCAGCATTTCTTATTAAATGAACTAAAGGATCTTTAATAGCTTCAATAAGCGACCTGTCGAGTTCGGTCTCTTGACCTTCCATTTTAATAGATATTTTTTTGCCTAGATTTTTTGACAAATCTCTTATCATTTTTGGGTATCTATTCCATAAAGTTGAAATTGGCTGCATTCGGGTTTTCATCACCATTTGTTGCAGATCTGAGGTCAATGTGTTTAAGTTTTTTAAGCTTTTTGAGACATATAAGTTTTCTTTCAAATCGTCTCTAGTTATGAGTTGATTTCTAGTTAAAGCTAATTCAGAAATTAAATTCATAATTTTATCTAAAGTATTTATGTCTACTTTAATATGCGAATCGATAATTTCCATACTAGCAGTTGAAGACGGTGAATTATTTTGGAGTGTTATTTTTTGCGGCACACTCTCACGGGTTTCACTCTTTATTTTTTCAGAGTTAAAACTGTTTTTAAAAAGTTCTAATACCTCAGAGATATCATAATTGCCTTCGTCACCTGTTTTTTTTAAATTTAATAAAATTTTCTCAAGGATATCGGCAGCCATTAAAAAAGTATCTGTTAAGTTTTCATTAATATGTAAAGACCCTTCTCGGATTTTATTCAGCAACTCTTCCCATAGATGAGATAATTCTTCAATTTTACTAAGCCCCATTAAAGCCGCAGCACCTTTGATGGAATGCACACCCCGGAAAACACAATCAATTTGCTTTTTGTCATGAGGTGATTTTTCAAGCTCAATTAGCGCATTGTTTGCTTCTGACAACAGCTCTAAAGACTCAGTGACAAAGTCTTCTAATAGTTCTTTAAAATCTTCATTCATTAAACATACCCTAAACTAGTCTAAAATTTATTTACAAGATTAAGTATCGTCATTGTTTATAAAATTAACAGGAAGAAAATTTAAAACTAGATCTTTTTTAGATCACCCCCCCCTGGTGAAAGCCACTATTAATAATGGAGCTGGACATTAAGACAATTGACTTTGATTAATAATTTACATAATAAACATATAACTGTTCTAAATTTGGGTTAATTTTATGTACACTGGTAGCAAAGACCTGTTGAAGCTGATAGACGATGAAAAAATATCTGTATGTATATTAAATAAATCTGGTAATATCATTTACCAAAACAATAGTTGTTTGTGTTATTGCGGAAACCAATTTGGGACTTTTTGTCAAAAAAATTCTTTTAAGATCTGCGGTGACTTTCCAAATACAGACTCTAATATTAAACAAGGAATGCGATTATATAAAAACCTAAAAGTAAATAAAAGCTTATTTGACGTTACAACCATATCGACTAAAGTTTACAATAGTATTATCTCATATCAAAAAGATGATGAACTTGATTATTTAAACGAACAGTTAGACAAATACCAATTAACAAAAAAAGAACAAAAAGTTTTAAATTGCTTAATTGAAGGTAAAAGCAATAACAGTATATCTAAGGATCTAAATATTACTGAAAACACACTTCGAACTCATATTAAAAGCATTAACAAAAAAATTGACCCAGATCTAAAAGAATTTATTACAGACTTACGTAAAACTTAACTATTACTTAGCTGTTGGTAACTTTATCCCAAACTTTGTAGCTAAATGACGTATTACAAAAGTAAATATGATTGTGACAGATGCTGATAAATTCAAGTTAACCTCAGCTGCGCTTAAAACAATAAAAAGCAATGATGCTGCTGCAGCCAGTGTGGCATAAAGCTCTCGATTCGATAAAATTGAAAATTCACCACTAAAAGCGGATCTTAATATCCCACCTAAAACGGCACTTATGGTGCCCATAATAAAGGCCGTCTCTTGGTTGAAGTCTAATAGCAAGGTCTTTTGAGTACCAATCACGACAAAGGTTGCCACCCCTAAGGTGTCTAAAAAGTACAAAAGCGACGACTGCTTTTCGTAAAAGCTTTTAAGAAAAAATGTGGAAAATGTGGCTACAAATATTAGGTACAAATATATTGGGTCTTGTGTCCAAAACACAGGCTCTGAGATAATAAGGTCTCTAACTGTTCCTCCTCCAACAGCTGTTAAAAAGGCCAAAAACAGCATTCCAAAAAAATCAAACTTAATACTGGCTGCAATTGAAGCGCCAGTAATTGCAAAAACAACGGTCCCCACATAATCAATGATATTAAAAACTTCGCTCATAAAGCCTCCACATAATTTAAACACAATACAGCAAAAATGGTAAAAACACTAAAGCAGACTATAAATATTGACCTGAGAGCTTGGGCTCGTTAGTTATAGCCACAAATAAACCCCTGTGAGTGATGTGAAATGAAGAAATACTTATTAGCTGTTGGCATAGTTTTATTAATATTTATCTTTAGCTATACTTCAAATATCTATATGAGCCTTGCAAGTCTATCTTATTTTTTAATAGTTTGGGGCTTTTTAGTGCGAAAATCCAATAAGCTTCAGCACATACGCCTTATGAACACGGGTATTTTGATTGATTTAGGCTTAGTACTAACTTTAGAGTATCAACGTCAAGCGAGCGACACGGCACTGAGCTTTAACTTAAGTTGGCCTGAGCAGGCCCATATTGGATTCTCCACCTTGGCCACAGTTTTGTACATCCCCTTACTGATAACAGGGTGGAAGATGTACCTAAAGCCAAATGCAAAAATCAAAAAAGTGCACCTGCCTTTAGGGGTGTCGGCTTTTGTTTTTAGAAGCTTGGGCTTTATATTTATGTTCACAATAGAGCTTAATTAATCCAAGCAGTTTAAACTTAAACTTTTAATATCTATTTCATAGGAGGACTTTGTGTCGTCCCCATCAATAGATAGCCAAATGGCTAAACTCTCAATAGGTTTATCAAGCTTATAACTGAACTCAAACTCCTTTTGTGACTTATCTAAGTGCCATATGTTTTTTTCAAGCATAAGCCCTTTCCCCAAGGGATGCTCTCGCTCATTTCCCACTAAAGACTTGTCTTGAGCGGCTGTAAAAAAATGAATCTTATTAATGCCCTCATCTTTTTCAGCAAGGGAGAAAAGCTTTAGTACCCAGCTGGCTGCGATCTTTTTTTGAAACCAGTTAAGAGTTTCGTTGCCTTTTTCCACTAATCCTAAACGGATAGCAAAGTCATCTAAGCCTTCTTGGCCTTGCTTTTTTGGGTCTTCTAAATTGATGTGTCCTTTTTTAACTCCTCTTAGGCATATGGAGCTGACCTTAGGCTTAGCTTTTAACGGGTAAATTAATGGCATAGCTGATTTTTTGACTCCCACATGAAGTGAGTCAGTTTTAAATTCCAACTTGTGCTCAGGAAGACTTGAATAACTTAAGGTCTGCCACTCGGAAGCCTTAAAAGGAATTGCAAAAGCTGCAAGTAGTATATAATTTGAAATCTTATTCATTACCTCTCCTAAATCAGTCCATAAAGAGTTTTAAACAATATATAACTTGCAACCGCCGTGATCACCCACTTGAAGATCAGCTTAAAAAGCTTTTCATTCATTTTGAATAATAGCTTCTTCCCCAGCCATGTGCCCAATAGAACAGCTAAAATCATTGGTACTAAAATATGAAAGTACTGATGAAAGGCAAAACCAGAGTAGGCATAAATGCTCAACTTTAAAATATGTCCCACAAATTGAATCGAAGCCTTAGTGGCAACAATTTGTTGAGGTCTTAAATTCTCAGATAAAAAAAACGGTGCTAAAAGAGGTCCTGTGATACCAAAAACTATGGAGGCAAAACTTGAAAAGCCCCCCAAAATAAAAAATCGTCCCGGAAAGTTCCAACTGTTTCTGAATTTCGGCATCCAGGTGATAAATATAATAAAGCCTGCCAAAATCAACTGGTAGTATTCCCCTTGCACGTTCCAAATAATTTTTTCAGCAAAAAAAGCTCCGATAAATGAGCCTAAAAAAGCTAAAATAAAAATATCTTTTTTAAGGGCTTTATAATTTAAAGACAGTCGAAATCCATTTGAGACCAACTGCACACTGCCGTGGAGGGGGATCAAAACCGTGGGCGGAAAAAAAGGCAACATGGCTGTTAAAAGTAACATGCCCCCTGCCATACCAATGGCCCCCGAAATACAAGATGTGACAAATGCTGCAATTGTTAATATGATTTCTGTTGAACCCATAAACGAAGTCTAAGAAATGGATTTCCCATGAGCAATCTAAAAAAAACAATAACTCTGTCCGGCGGACTTCAATATCACATTAAAGCCTTTCGCCATAAAACATCTTGGCAAGAGTTCAAACAGCAGCTCAATCAGTTTTTAAACCAGTGGAATCCCAAAAGCTTAAATTTAACTATTGTTGGCCCCAGCGGGGGGTACTGCCTTTCTACTGAGTTTTTAAATAAGTTTGAAAATTTAACCTGCTATGATTTAGACCCTTTGGCTCATTGGTTTTTTTATAAAAATCATAAACTCAAAACAAACTGGAAAACTCAAGACTTTTTTAAACATATGACTGAAAACCACGACAGCTTGCTGTTTTCTAATCTTTTAGGTCAAATAACTGCCACAATGAACTCTAGCGAAATTGAAGCCCATAATGAACTTTTAAAAAAATATTTAAAAAAGAAAAGCTGGGCTAGTTTTCACGATGTCTACTCTTGGTACACCAATGATCAAAAAACTCAAGAGCTTGAAGCACCAAAGGCTGACTCAGACCTTAAAGCCTATCTAAAAAGCTCACTTCATCCCCACTCTGAGGTGATTGATCATCAGACTCAAGATATCTCTAACTGGTGTAGCAACAAGAGCTACTTTTTATGGCCCTTAACACCAAAAAGAACACATCTTATTGAATGCTGCTTTAAAGATTGATAAGTAAACTTATCAGGAGAATTTTATGAAACTACTTATATTTAATCTTATTTTCTTATTTTTTATATCTGCCAATGCTTCGCTTTTAGCTCCCCTTAAACTGGATCATCCTCGTGACACTATGAAATCGTTTATAACAGCTATGAACGATTACAAAAAAGGAATAAAACAAAATGATAAGCAGTTACAGTCCAGAATTGAGGACGCGATTCGCTGTATGGATTTATCAGAAATTCCCAAAGAAAGTCGATCTCAAGACGCCAAAAAGGCCGCGATCTTTTTAAAAGAAGTCATCGATCGAGTGATTCTGATTGATTACTCAAAAATACCTGCTGAAACAGATGTGAAAAAGTGGCGTCTCAAAGATACAGAAATCACCATCAGACAGGTTCAAGAAGGCGACCGTGTGGGGGATTATTTAATTTCTGCTAACACGGTAGAGCGTGCCCATGAGTTTTATAAAAAAGTTCAACATCTCCCCTATTTAGAAGACAGTGGTCAGGGAGCTATGTATAAAGATCCATTTTGGAAAAAGCACTTTCCTGACTGGATGACTGAAGATCTATTTGGGATGGCCAAGTGGCAGTGGATTGCGATATTCATTTTATTACTCATTGGTTTTATTTTAAAAAAGATAACAGAATTTATTTTAGAACTTGTTAAACATGTATTTAAGTCCGGCTCACAAAAGCAAAAAATTCTGGTCTCAGTAGAGGGGCCCTCTGGACTGCTTGTTGCCAGTGCTTTTTGGTACCTAGGTGTGCAGTTTATTGATATCAGTGGCTGGCCCCATGCCACACTCATGGCCGCCATTAAAGCCACATTTACTTTAAGTTTAGTTTGGGCGGCTTATAAACTTATAGATATTGTTATTGAAAAACTAGAACTTCTCACCAAAAAAACAGACACCACATTAGATGACCAGTTAGTGCCTATGGTTGCAAAATCTTTAAAAGTTTTTGTGGCGGTTTTTGGAGTTTTGCTTGTAATACAAAACATGGGCTTTAATGTGATGTCCTTACTTGCAGGTCTAGGGCTTGGGGGTTTGGCTTTTGCCTTAGCGGCCAAAGACACTGCGGCTAATTTTTTTGGTTCAATAATGATTATCATAGACCGCCCATTTAAAGTGGGTGACTGGATTGTTGCCGACAATAATGTAGACGGCACTGTTGTTGAGGTGGGATTTCGTTCCACTCGCATTCGAACATTTTATAACTCATTAATGACAGTTCCAAACTCTCTACTTGCAACCATCAATATTGATAACATGGGTGAGCGTCAGTATCGCAGAGTGAAAACCACAATAGGGGTGACATATGATACGCCACCTGAAAAAATGGAAGCCTTCCTTGAGGGAATAAAAAATATTATTTTAGCCAACCCTTATACTAATAAAGAAAACTTTCATATTGTCTTTAATGACTTTGGCCCCAGCAGTTTAAATATATTGTTTTACTGCTTTGTTGAAACTCCGACTTGGAGTGACGAATTGATTCAAAGACAAAACTTATTGTTAGAGGTAGTAAGATTGGCAAAAGACTTAGGCATTGAGTTTGCGTTTCCCACACAAACATTGCATCTGGCTTCAACACCTGAGAAGCCAATGCTAGAGCAAAGCTATAGCTTAGAGCAAATCAAGACTGTGGCAAAAGACTTCAGTGCTGAGGGATCAAGAGCTAAGCCACAGGGTTTAGGAATTTATCACCGTTAAGCTGCTAGCCAGTAAAAAAGCTGGCTTTCTTGCTCACGTTTTGCAAAAGGAGTGAAAGAGAGTCTGACTCTATTGTCCGGCTTTTGATTGTCTACCACAGCACCAGCCAGTCGAATCTTTTCTTTGGTGTCTGGCTTTTCAATGGTGATATTACAATACCCCACCACCCATTCCGGCACAGGGTCTTCTAAATATACACCCCCCACAGACACATTGATGGAATGAGATTCAAACACTTTATTGTCACGCTCAATGGACACCTTAAAGCGCCTTACAATGCGCTCATGCTGACGATCTATAAACTCTTTTAATGAGTCTTCATCTAGCTCATAGTCATACAGCCCATCAATTACTTGGCTTGAAGTCTGCTCTTTAGGAAGCTCTGGATAGTTAATATTACGCTGCAAAGGAAAGTTTAGCTCTGGGACATAGTTTAAGGCCTTCCACTCATTCATTCCCTTAATCCATACACACCAGTTGGGCTTTTCAGATTTTGGTATCACCATAACAACAGCTTGAGCTTCTGAAATGCTCAATCCCTCCAGCAACTGTCCTGATTTTATATTGTACAAACAGCACAAATTGACTGAGTTTTGAATAGCGGCCTCCTATTAAAAGCAGGTTTTTGAAATAAAATATTTCTTACCGCGCACATATATTCTAAACCAACTTGAATTGTAGTTTTCCACTGTAACTGTTTGCCCTGAACCCGCTTGTATAATGACTCTTGATTTTGTGCTTGGTTTTGATCTTACATTACATGTTTTTCTCACTCGCATTTTTTTCGAGTTTTTTTGAGCTAAGGCTGTCATTTGTGAAGACACTCTTCTTTTATGTTCAGCCAGCTCTTGTTTTTTAACTTCGTAATCTCTTTTGATGTTATCAAGCTCTTGCCGCCCCATAGAGACTTCTTGTTTTTTTTGGCTTAATTTATCTAAGTACTTTTGTTTTTCTTGTTCTGTTTTTCTGATCATATCTTGGTACTGGCGAATCTGCTTGCGGTAAGCTCGAATCTCTTTGTTAGCCTCAACTCTTTCACGCTCTTTTCTAGCTTTTAGATCTTGATAATTTTGTGTTTCGTTTTTGTAAGAGGTTTTAATGTCTCTTAAGTTTTGACGTTCTTGTTTGATCTCAGTTTTTATATTGTTGATTTCATCACGTAACTGGTTGTTTGTTTGCAGTTGAATATCAAGCTTTGCCTGAGCGTCTTGTTTTTGTCTTAAAGCGATGTCACGTTTCTTTTTTTCTTGATCCAGCTCGTCTCTTTTGTCTTGCATATTTTTAACGGCTTGATCATAGCGCATTTGTGCTTGTTGTTTTTCTTTTTGATACTTTTCAATGTCTTTTTTAACTTCTACAATTTCTTTATCTAAAGACTCAATTTCAATTCTAGCCTCTCGCTCTTTTTGACGAGCTTCAGCCATCTTTTGCTTGGCCTCTTGCTCTAAGCGATCTCTTCTTTCACGCTCTTCCGCCAATCTTTCTTTAGCATCTTGGGCTTCTTTAATGGCGGCCTCAGAGTCAGAAGTTACTCCCTCAAGCTCTAATTCCACATCTTCAAGATCGGCCCAACTGCTCGACACGCCTGTTGTTAACCCAACAATTAGAATTAAAATTATTTGAAACCATCTTAGCTGCATAACAATTCTCCGTTCTTTACAGCTATCGGCACAGTTTGAGATGTTATTAAGGAATTAATTACATTTTGGTCCCCTTTTGGTCCTAAAATGAAAGCCCAAAAATTTGCCCAAAAAACTTATTTTTTGTAAGTAAAATCAGTAAGATAGACTGCTATAGAAAAGTCTAGTTGTTCACACCTTAAAAATTACATCCATAAATTTCATTTAATGCTTTGCGTCACTTCCTCAGTTGAAATCTAAGGCCTCTATATGCTGGCACAGCTGTTGCTCAATACAATCATATCCCCCTTAGCGGCCTGGCCCCCCTCCTTACCCCCAGGTCGCTTTTTTTTATAAAAATTATGCACACACCTACCTTGGCTCAGATTTTTCCGAGTTGCTTTTTAATTTCACAGAAGCTCTATAAGATAAAGTAATGCAGTTTGTATTAAGTCTTTTATTTATTTCTACTTTTGCCTCGGCTTCAAAATTTCATATTGTTATTGACCCAGGTCACGGGGGCTCTGACAACGGCGCCGTTTATGGGGGCATTAGAGAGGCTGATATTGCAAAAAGCATAAGCCTTAAGCTGTTAGAGTTTTTAAATCAAGATTCAGAGTTTTCCTACGAACTCACTCGCCACGGAGATGTAGATCTCACACTGGAAGAGCGAGCCATTCAAACCAATCAGTCCCATAATGCCGATCTTTTTATTAGCATTCATGCCAACTCTTCAAAAGATCGAAGAGCTAAAGGGGCTGAATTTTATTTTAAAAACTTAATGTCGCCAGATGAAGAAGTTATTTTCTTAACAAAAATGGAAAACCAAGGGGCTCCTAAAAAAGACATTCTTCCACCTCAATTCCAACACTCCTCAAAAGTGGTTCAAACAATCCTAGAAGACTTTCATAGAAAACAAAAAACCAGGCTAAGCTCTGAGCTGGCTAAATCCTTTTATTCTTCTTGGAGTGGACAAAAAAAGCGCAAAAGCACGGCCATCAAACAAGCTCCATTTTTTGTAATTTCTAATGTTAAAGTTCCCTCAGTTTTAGTTGAGGTTGGTTATTTGAGTCATTCTAAAGAACGACGCCTTTTAAAAGATTCAAATTACCAAAAAGAGATTGCCAAAAGTATTTATAAAGGCTTAGTGAGTTATAAAACCCAAATTCAAAAGGATAAAAATGCGAACTGATGGACGTCTTCCCGAGCAGATGAGAGCAATTGAAATGATCACAGACTTTAGCAAATATGCTGAAGGTAGCGTGTTGATTAAATTCGGAGAAACTCATGTTCTATGCAACGCCAGTGTTGAGCCAACAGTGCCTAAATGGCTGCAGGGCTCAGGACAAGGCTGGGTGACAGCCGAATATGGAATGCTTCCTCGCTCGACCCATTCTCGCATAAGACGAGATAAAGCTTTAACCGGGGGCCGCACACTAGAGATTTCAAGACTGATCAGCCGTGCCCTTCGAGCGGCTGTGGATTTAAAACAATTAGGTGAGCGTCAAATTAATATTGATTGTGATGTTTTACAGGCCGACGGTGGCACAAGAACAGCGGCGATTTCCGGAGGATTTGTAGCTCTGGCTAAGGCTTTAGAGTTTTTAAATAAAAAAGGAGAAATTAAATCCTTACCAATTAAAAACTATGTCGCTGCGATCAGTGTGGGGCTCACTCCCACTGAGGCATTGTTAGACTTAAATTACGACGAGGACTCTAACATAGACACTGACATGAACTTTGTTATGAATGACAACAATGAGTTTATTGAAATTCAAGGAACAGCGGAGTCTCAAGCCTTTAACTCTGACCAACTTTACAAAATGACAGAACTTGCTTCAAAAGGCTGCCAAGAAATCATTTCCCACCAAAAGTCAGCTCTGAATTGGGAGAAATAAATGTCACAACTATGGATTGCTACTGGTAACAAAGGTAAACTCAGTGAATTTAAGTCTCTCTTACATGATTTAAATTTAGAGATTCACAGCCAAACGGAATTAAAAAATTACTTCTCCCCTAAAGAAACTGGTTCAAGCTTTGAAGAAAATGCTCGCATTAAAGCCAAAGCTTTAAGAACACGAATAAGCGATGCATGGGTTTTAGCTGAAGACTCCGGTCTTGAGGTTCCAGCATTAAACAACTTGCCTGGTATTCACTCGGCCCGCTATGCCGGAGACAACGCCCGTGATGAAGAAAACGTGGCTAAACTTTTAAAAATGCTAAAAATTAGAGCTCCACAGCAAAGAGAGGCTGTTTTTAAAGCGGCACTGATTGCCATTGCCCCGAGTGGAGAAGAGCACATTTTTGAGTCTCAATTTGAAGGAAAAATTTCTGAAAAAGTTCGTCCAGGACAGGGTTTTGGCTATGATGTGTGTTTTATACCAAATGGTGAAGACAAAACTCTTTCAGAGCTTGGAGTGGCTTATAAAAACAAGCACTCCCACAGAGCTTTAGTGATTCGTCAGTTTAAAGACTTTTTGCAAAATCAGTTGTAAAGCTCATCTGTGGATCTATAAAAGTGAATGGCCTTAGGTGATGTAAAAATATAGACTTGGCGTTTGATCTTTTCGCTAGGGGCACAAAAAGCCAGCTGCCCACCCGATTTATCAAGTTGTTTTGCCAAATCCGAAAAGTATTTTATGCTTGGCAGACTTAAAAATTCTGCACGTGAGAGATTTAAAGCTAATTTTTTGTGACCAGATTGAACGGCTTGATCTACAGCATCTGTGATCACTTTATAATTAAAACTGTCCATACGGTTTTCAACCGAAACAACAAGCCAATCTTTGTATTCTTTAATCTCAAAATCCATGCTTTAATTATCTGCAACTCTGGTATAGACCGTCAATTATTAGGTGGTAAAAAATATAAATATAGTTTCTGGACTTATAAAGCGGAATACGATAGAAAACCAGCCTATGACAAATTTAAGAATATTTTCAGGAAATTCAAATAAAGCCTTCGCCGAAAAAGTCGCAAACGGAGTGGGTATCCCACTGGGCAAAAGCGACATTTCAAGCTTTGCCGACGGTGAAGTTCAAGTGGAGATCCATGAAAGTGTTCGTGGCTCTGATGTTTTTGTGATTCAAAGCACCTGTCCTCCAGTAAATCAAAACTACATGGAGCTTTTTATTATGATGGACAGCCTTAAAAGAGCCAGTGCCAGTTCGGTCACCGCTGTTATTCCTTATTTTGGCTACGCGCGTCAGGATCGTAAGGTCGCCCCCCGTGCCCCTATTTCAGCCAAATGTGTGGCAGACCTACTAAGCACATCCGGGGCTGACCGTATTGTGACCATTGATTTACATTCAGCTCAAATCCAAGGATTTTTTAACTGTCCTGTGGATCATCTTTTTGCAATTCCTACAATTGCCCGTAGCTGGAGAGAGCATATGGGCTATGGAGATCAGTTTGTGGTTGTAAGCCCTGATGCTGGTGGTGTAGAACGCGCCAGAGCTTTCGCAAAACGCGCTGAGTGCCCTATTGCCATCATTGATAAGCGTAGATCTGGCCCCAATGAGGCCAAAGCATTACATTTAATTGGAGATGTTCAAGGCAAAGACGCCATTATTGTGGACGATATGATCGATACCGCAGGAACTCTTGTACAAGCAGTTGACAGCTTGCTAAAAAATGGTGCAAAAAGGGTATTTGCAATTGCGACACATCCTATCTTTTCTGGCCCTGCGATTCAAAGAATCTCAGAAAGTGGTCTTGAGAAGGTTTGGGTCACTGATACGGTTCCATTAAGTGAACAAGGAAAGCAGTGCTCTAAAATTGAAGTAGTTAGTGTGTCTAAGGTATTTGCAGAGGCCATTAAGAGAATTTACTCCCATGACTCTGTAACATCATTATTTGATTAAAGATTAAATTTAAGAAGAGGTAAAAACTATGAAAACAAATGAATTTATTGAGCTTCACGCTGTTCCAAGAACTCCTGGCAAAAGCCAAGCCCGTAGTCTTAGATTAGACCGAATGATTCCAGCCATTATTTATGGTCCACAAAATGAAAACACACTTTTCTCAATTCCACTTGTTCAAGCAGAAAAGTTTGGTGGACACCACTATGAATCTTCAATGTTTGTTTTAAAGTCTGAAGATAAAAACTTAGATGGCATTGAAGTTTTAAGAAAAGACATTGAACGTCACCCAGCCACTCACAAACCAATTCACATTGATTTTTACGCTCCAGATATGAAGAAAACTGTTCAAGTAAATGTTGAATTGATCTTTGATGGTAAACCAATCGGCACAAAAGAAGCCGGTGGACTATTCACAGCCGCTCGTCGTGATATTGAAGTGGAATGCTTACCAAGTGACATCCCTGAAAGCATTCACGTAGATGTGAGTGAACTTGGACTTCATGAAAGTTATCACGTGTCTGATATCGCTCAAGCTCCAAAAGGCGTAAAGATTCTTACATCTCCAGAACTTACTATTTGTAGTGTGAACCCTCCACAAGAAGAAAAAGTGGAAGAGACTGAAGAAGTAGCAGCTGCTGATGTTCCAACTGAAGCTGAATCTAAAAAGCCTGCTGCTGATAAAGAATAACATTTAGGTAAATTTTTATATGCATCTTATTGTTGGCCTGGGTAATCCGGGCCAAAAATATTTAATGACCAGACACAATATTGGCTTTATGGCCATAGATGCCGTAGCCCAAGCCTTTGATGCCGCTCCTTACAAATCTCAATTAAAAGCTGAAGTCACAAAAGTTCAAATCAACTCTGAGCCCGTACTACTTGCAAAGCCTCAAACTTTTATGAACTTGTCTGGCGAGTCGGTCATTCCTCTTTTAAATTTTTATAAAATAGATCCTAAAAATATGCTTGTGATTCACGATGAGATTGACCTGCCCTATGGCAAAGTTAAAATTCAACAATCCAGAGGTCATGGTGGGCATAATGGAATTAGAAGTATTCATGGACAGCTTGGCCATAACAATTATTCTCGTATTAAAGCTGGCGTGGGACGCCCTTCTCACCCGGGGCAAGATGTGGCAAGCTATGTTCTTCAAAACTTTTCCAAGGAAGAAGATCAAAATCTGCCTGACTATTTAAATTTATTAGTAGATGCTGTGGAAAGTTTTGTTGTGGATGGCTACCAGAAAACCGCCACTAAGTTTAATTAACTCAAAGGACCTATTATGAGCTTACAAGTTGGTATTGTTGGACTTCCAAACGTAGGAAAAAGCACTCTATTTAATGCACTGACTTCAGCCAAGGCTGAAAGTGCCAACTACCCGTTTTGTACCATTGATCCAAACGTAGGTGTGGTGACCGTTCCGGATCCAAGAATTAAACAGATCACTGAGTTTATTAAGCCCCAAAAAGAAATCCCCACCGTGATTGAATTTGTGGACATTGCAGGCCTTGTGGCTGGAGCCAGCAAAGGTGAAGGTTTGGGCAATAAGTTTTTAGCCAACATTCGTGAAACCGACGCCATCGTGCATGTGGTGCGATGCTTTGAAGACTCTAATGTGGTTCATGTTGAGGGCTCTATTGACCCCATTCGTGACATTGAAACCATCAATACCGAACTTTTGCTGGCTGACCTTGAAAGCCTTGAAAAGCGCGTTCAAAAAGCCTCAAAAATTGCCAAAGGCACAAAAGATAAAAACATTTTAGCTGAATTTGAGTTAATGCAAAAAATCTTAAAAGGCCTAGAGGACGGAAAGCCTGCTCGTGCCCTTGAATATGATAAAGACGAATTCAAACTTTTAAAAAACCTGCAGCTTTTAACAACTAAGCCTGTTTTATATGTGTGCAATGTGAGTGAAGACATTGAAGACAGCCAAGAGTTTGTTAAAAAAGTTCAAGCCTTTGCAGAGGCTGAAAACAACAAAACCATCACAGTGTGTAGCTCTCTTGAAGCGGAAATTGCACAACTAGAAGCCGATGAAAAAATGGAGTTTTTAGAAAGCATGGGCATGCAAGAACCAGGGCTGGATCGACTGATCCGCGAGGCTTACAAATTACTTGAACTTGAAACTTACTTCACCGCTGGTGAAAAAGAAGTCCGCGCCTGGACGATCAGAAAAGGCACCAAAGCTCCACAAGCCGCCGGAGTGATTCACTCTGATTTTGAGCGTGGCTTTATACGTGCCGAAGTCTATCACTGTGAGGACTTGTTTAACCTTAAAAGTGAACAGGCCATTAAAGAGGCTGGTAAGTACCGTTCAGAGGGCAAAGAGTACATCGTTAAAGATGGCGATGTGATGCTGTTTCGCTTTAATGTGTAGAATACTGATCCACTATATTTTTATAAAGACCAGCCCACTCATTTCTATCCGATGAGTTAAAAAATACATTAGGGTAATGTCCATTCTCTTTTTTATAAATCTCCATCCAAGCTTGATAAAGCTCAGAGTTAGTACTTTTAGTGATGTACTCTGGAATATATACAATCGGATTAAAGGCATAATAGAGCAAAGTTAAGGTCATAAAGGCAGGGAAAGCATCTCTCGGAAAGTTCAAAATACGATCTAACTTCACTCTTCCAGAATGCCTTTGCCTAATGCTCTCAAGTCTTTGTTTGTGGGATAAACTTTTAAGATTACTTATTTCAGAGCTAGTGAGCTTTTTTTGATGTAAAAATTGAAACTCCGGTAAGTACATCGGAAAGCCAAACCACTGAATACTAAAGTAATTCACTAGAACTGAAGTCAATAACTTACGATAAGACTGGTTGTCATTAATATACTGCAAAACTTTTTCAAACTTAGAATTTGGTTTATAAAGCTCATTTGATTTTAATAGAGATAAAAATTCACTGAGAAGAAGCTGTTGTTTTAAATAATTATCAATATGTTTTTCACTGACTTCTTTTCTATGCACCGTGAACCATCTTTTGATAAAAAACATTTTTTCTTTTTGAAGACTTACAAGGTTTTCAATTAACTTTTGAGCCTTATACTCGCTGACCTGCTTTTTAAACTGAAACTTTTTTGGAAGTTGTTGTAGATGAACTTGCCCCTGCAAACCCGATCTATTCACTAAAGCCTGAATAAACCCTAGCTGTACTTCTATTTGGCCAAACTCTTTAGAAGATGGAATTTTTTGTGACTCATGAACCTGAGAAAGTGTTTTTAAGTAAAGGCTTTGATTCCAGGACGTGGTTTTAACATTATAAATACTTGAACTAAATAGACCCACGCACATAGATTGTGCTTGCACCTGAATAGAAATTAACAATAAAAAACTGGCAAGAACCCTTATCCCCATAAAAGCCTTATAACGCGTATTATAAAAGAACTCCACAACAATAACTCTTATGGAGTTTATAAATTTATGCATATTTGCATGAACTATTTTCAACACAGGTCCCACTTTTTGACTTTTGAAGGAGCCTTTAGCAAAACTTCAACAAAACAATCAGAGGGGGATCTATGACATTCCGTCAAATCTTATTATCAAGTTTATGTTTATTTATGTCTTCATCAGTATTTGCCCATATTGATGTGGAAAAGGTTCGTGAAATTAAGTCCGACAAAAAGGTAGTTCACTTTAGAGCCAATCAGTACCTTTACACACTGACTCCACTTAATGTTCTTTGGAAAACTGATTTAAGACAAGAAGCTTATGAACAGGCACAAAACTTTGCCTCAATGATTACTAAAGAATGGCATGTTGGTATTGCAGAAGCAGTGAAACAGCAACACTCAGGCTACTCTCCTTCTCAATTAGACAAGCTTTCCTATGAAGAATTAAATGAAAAACTTAAAAGCGGAGAGATAAAACTTTCTGCTTATGACATCATTCAAAAAGCACAAAATGCTGACGATCCAGCTAAAGCCATTAAAGACATTTTAAAATCACACTCTGATATTGATAAACTATTGGGTTCATACAATGAATTGCTAGATTCCCTTTATGAAGCTAATGAAATGAAGGTTGAAGATCTCGATGCTGTAAGTTCAGTGGTAAATTTTATTAAAACTGACCTTCCTCCTGATGCTTTTGTTTTTTATGTTGGAGGAAAGTTTCCTGAAGCTGTAACTCGTGCGTTTGCAAACAGTCATCGCTTCAAAGCCTTGGCTGGTTTAACACTCGGAGGACTTAATTTAACTATGACTGTTCGTCCTTGGAGAATTGTAGAAAGAAATCT
>JAKUPT010000149.1 GCA_022450595.1 Bdellovibrionales bacterium | reverse complement strand
TACAATAAACTTCTTGTACACCTCCAGAAAAATCGACTCCAGTGGAATCACCACCTCTTGTTCTATTACCCCAAGTGACCACACTACCGTCAGTTTTTAATGCTGCTTTGGAAGAGCCATTCGAAAAAATCTTTTGAATGCCTTCTGTTAGATCAATTCCACTAGAGTGCCCTCCATCTCTTTCATCGCCCCAGGTGACGACACTGCCATCGTTTTTAAGAGCCGCAAAGGCAGAATTATTACTAAATATTTTTTGTACGCCGCCTGAAAAATCAACTGCAGTGGAGTCTCCGCCATAGCTAGCATCACCCCAAGTGACGACACTGCCATCACTTTTTAGTGCGGCAAAAGCTCCAAAATTTGTGCTAAAAATCTGATCAACATTAGAATTTAAATCAGCACTAACAAGGCTGGAGTCGCCTCCATCTGTGGCGGATCCCCAAGTGACCACACTGCCATCAGTTTTAAGGGCTGCAAAGGCAGAACTTGTGCTATAGATTTTTTGCACATTAGAGCTTAGATCAGCGCTTACAGCACTAGAGTCGCCACCACTAGTTGAGTAACCCCAAGTGACCACACTACCATCAGTTTTAACTGCAGCAAATGCTCTCGGATTACTATAAATCTCTTGCACATTAGAGCTTAAATCGGCACTTACCGCACTAGAGTCTCCGCCATATGAGCTATCACCCCAAGTCACTACGCTGCCATCAGACTTTAAAGCCGCAAAAGCACGTGCTGTATTAAATACCTTTACTACATTTGAACTAACATCAACACTACTAGAATTGCCGCCATAGTCGGCGTGCCCCCAAGTCACAACACTACCGTCAGTTTTTAATGCTGCAAATGCGGCATAATACGAATCGGTGCTATAAATTTTTTGCACATTAGAGCTTAGGTCAGCACTTACAGCACTAGAGTCGCCACCATAATTTGCTGCTCCCCAGGTTACAGCACTGCCATCAGACTTAATAGCAGCAAATGCTCCCCCATTGCTAATAATATCAATTACATCGGAGCTTATATCTACTCCACTGGAGTCACCTCCGTAACCATTATCACCCCAAGTGGCCACACTGCCATTAGACTTTAGTGCTGCAAAAGCTTTGTCTGTGTTAAAAACTTTTTGAACTCCTGAACTTAAATCAACTGCAGATGTATCGCCTCCAAAATAATCACTCCCCCACGTAACAACACTGCCATCATCTTTAAGAACAGCAATAACTCCAGCATAACTATTTTGATTTATATCCACTACGCCTGAACCTAAGTGTTTTTCAAGAAATTCTTTTTTTGCCCCAGTAGTACCCCAAGCTACAGCACTGCCATCATCTTTAAGAGCAATAAAACTAGAATCTAAGCTAAAGATTTTAACTGTTCTTTTTGGAGTTTTAAACTTATGAGTTAAATTTGTATTTATACAAGGGAGTTTTAAGTTATCAACCGTTGCTTGCATATAAAAACTATAATTACCTTCTGTAAGTTCAGGAGTTTCCAATTTCCTGTAAGTTTCAGTGTTTTCA
This sequence comes from Bdellovibrionales bacterium, assembly GCA_022450595.1. Lineage (GTDB taxonomy): Bacteria > Bdellovibrionota > Bdellovibrionia > Bdellovibrionales > UBA1609 > JAKUPT01. The sequence continues at coordinate 1,674 of JAKUPT010000149.1, read as the reverse complement.
CCAACTTCTGTGTCAAGGATAATTTCAGAGCAACTTGAGTCTTTAAAAAAAGTTACTCGATCACCAGAATTTAAAAAATCACTAAATAAAACTTCTGGTTTATTATCACCAGTCTCGTACTTTGAATCATTTTTAATGCTAAAACCTGGGGTAGATATAATTTTTGCATTAAATAATTTACTTAAAGTTTTATCATTAGAAGCTACATCTACCCGAAATTCATAGTTTCCAACTTGTTTATCAGAAGGTGACCAACTTAAATCACCATTGGTAGTATTAAAAAGAAAGTTGCTGAGATTGTTGCAGGGGAGAGCTGTGCTAACACTATTGTCGACTGTTAAGTCATAATAACACCTAAACTCTATGCCTAAAGATTGAGAATTTAGTTTGGTTTGAGAAGTAAAAGTAATCGCATCATTAATTTCTGCAAAGTGTGCGAAATTAGAATATTTACTTAAAGCCAAAGACATTGAACTTGATCCACTCTGATCAAATGCAGATGTGCAAGACACACTTAAAAGTGCAATGCTTAAATATATAATAAAGGTCATTTTTCTAAATACGTACATCATTTCTGTTTATCGGGAGAAGTGGTTCTGGACTAAATGCCTAAGCCTAGATTTGTTAAAAAAAATTAATAATCTAAAAATGGAACATCAATTAGTGTGATTCATGTATCAAATTGAGATAAAATAAAAATTTTGACCTGTGAGTAGAACAATCAAATATTTCTAAGTTGTAAAATAAACTAATATTGTATTTAAACTATTTATATTCATCATCCGATAAGGACCTATGTCTGTACGTTTAATTGTTTTATTAGCCTTTTTAAATATTTCTTGTACCGCTGTTTTTAAAACTGCTGATAAAAAGCTTACTCTCAATCTTAGTAAATATAATGACTTTGCTTATTTTGTAGAGATGGATGAACCCATCACTATCAGTAGTCAAAGCAAACTATCTCAAAAGCCCAATGTTGAATATAAATACAGCTGTTATTATGATCAAACCTTAAATAATTCTGTGAACTCAACCACAGAATGTAATAATTTAGAGGATTTTTTATTTAACACTACAAATGGGGACTTTAGCTGGACTCCTAACGAAAACCAAAGTGGAGATTATGAGTTTAAAGTGATAATAAGTACTAAATCAAAAGGAAAAGATATTACTGAAGATAAACTTTTTAAAGCTTATATTAAGCAAATTCCTTGGTTTAGTTTAGATACAGATTCTATTTATAGGACAGGTGATAGTACTCCAGGTATTTTATTTAAAGAGTTTTTAAGTTTAGGTGATAAAATTTCAATTTACAAAGACTCTAGCTGCGCTGAAAAAATAGCTGAACAGTCTGTAGATTCTATACAAAGTTATAGAAAAATAGAAACTGAGCAAGCTCTTGAAGTTGGAAAATACAAATTTTATATAAAAGCTATGGTAAACGATCAGGATCTTCCTTGTATTGATACAAGAATTACATATGAGTTTAAAAAACCAAAGAGTACAATTAAAATATTTAGCAACAGAGAGGCCTTTGCAGCCCTTAAAACTGACGGCAGTGTGGTGACTTGGGGAAATATGTTATCTGGAGGCAATTCTGAGTCTGTTAACTTAAGCGGCGGTGTTCAAGAAATATTTAGTACATGGAATGCTTTTGCAGCCCTTAAAACTGAC
>JAKUPT010000148.1 GCA_022450595.1 Bdellovibrionales bacterium | reverse complement strand
CCTAATGATTTTAAAATATTATGATCCAACAAGCCAAGGCAATAACAACTTAAAAAACACCATCAAAGCCATAGAGTATGCCGTTAAAATGAATGCCCATATTATTAACTATTCTGGTGGAGGACTTGAGCCCAGCGCCCAAGAACTGGCAGCTATTAAAAAAGCCAGAGACAAGGGAGTTTTATTTGTGGCCGCCGCAGGGAATGAAAGCTCTAATTCTGATCAACAAAAATACTATCCAGCCGATTATGATTTAGACAATATTATTTCAGTCACAGCCATTGATAAAAACAGCAATGTATTAAGCTCAAGTAACTACGGTGTAAACACCGTCGACGTCGCCGCTCCTGGTAATGACATTTACTCCACTCTGCCTGGTGGACAGTACGGTGTTATGACCGGCACCAGCCAAGCCACAGCCTTTGTGACAGGAGTTGGCGCTTTACTTATGGGACACAACAAAGAGTTTCGCAAAGCAGACCGAGTTATTAAATATTTACTAAAAACTGGAGATTACAACGAAGGCCTTACCTCTAAAACAAGACATAAAAGGCTTCTGAATGTATATAGAGCCTTGACTATTTTAGATCAGGGCACAAGCCTTAATGGTGTGATGGCTGAAAACACAAGCCAAAGCTTTAATATATCAACAGACAGTGAGGTAAAAATCACCGACGAAAGATCGCCTTCAAATATGGCAGCTTTTGCTAAAGAGTTATCAAAGCTTATTAACAAAGAAAAAAAATTATCAGACAGCGATAATAACAGGCAACCGGTGAACTACTGATTTTTTTTAAAATACACTCTGAGTGCAAGTGTTAAAAAGATCATGGCAACACCGACACCCATTAGGTTTCTTAGTGGGTGCACCAAATAACCTGTGCCAATCACTAAACCACCCAAAAATAAAATAATTAAAGTGATATTAAATTTTGGCGACTTAGCACTTAACTTTTTGGGAATCTGATCCGCAATCTGAGCGCCTTCAATAACTGTGGTTAAAGCCGTAATCTGTTTTTGCATAGCTTGTGCAATATCGTCAGAAGGATTTGCTTCTAAAACCTGATGATATTTTTTGGCAGCAAACTCTAAATTTTTGGTTTTTGTACATGCATCTACAAAGTCTTGATGTAAAGACAACTGATCATAAGCTTCAAGCACATCTGTCCATAATTTTTGAATCTCATTTGGAGCGCCATCGAAATCTTTTTGAGCCTTATGAAACTTCTCAAATATTACACCACAAGAATCACACTCAGATTGCTCACCAATGTATTCAAAATGACACTTAGGGCAAGTGTTAACGGACTCTGAAGGCTGGATGGCAAACTGAACCTTTGGCTCTTCAGACAACTCCTCTTCAGCTCTTGGTGTTTGCTCAGACTGTGCTAAATTTTGCTCAGAAGTGTCGTGAGAATGTTGACTTGGCGCAGTATCCTGAGGCTCTTCATTGTAAAAAATAAGATCCAAATCTTCTTCATTCCAGTTCATTGGAAAGGCTATAAACTCTGGCTTTCCAACAGCCTCGGTGTAAGGAAACCAAAACAAGCTTTCACAGTCGTGACATTTAAAAGTGGGTTTTTCATCGTTAATCGCTGAGGCGTCAACTTGGTAGGCTTTTAGACACTCTGGACAACGCATGGATATTGGTTGTGTAAATTCATTATGATGCTGTTGTGTTTCCATCGATTCCAACTACTCCCTTTAAATATTTGATGCTAAGCTCATTTTCAATGATACAAAAAATTAAATTCATCTTGCAACCATTATTATTGCCAGCAATTTCTGGTGTGCTGATTGGCACAAGCTATACGCCCTTTCCTCCATGGGCGAGTTTATTTTGTTTTCTTCCCTTGTGGCTATCTGTTTGGAATGAAAGCTCTTATAAAAAAGTTTTTTTAAAGGGCCTGACAACTCAGTTTATTTTAAGCTTGATTGGCTTTCACTGGGTGACTGTGGTTGCCACAGAACACGGACACCTGCCTTTTGCCCTATCTATTGTGGTTTTAATTATTTTTTCTTTATCCGCCATGTATTATTTCCCTTTAAGTCTATTAATTTGGAAGTGGCTGGATAAAAAATACTCTCCATCGCCTATGATCAAAGCATTGTTGATTGCTGTGATTTTTTCTTTGCTGGAGGTTTATAGCCAAACTATTTTCCCTTGGAACTTTGGCTACAGCTTTCTTTCCGCTAAGTGGCCTATCTATCAATTGGCTGACATTACAGGATTTCAAGGCTTAAGCACTTATGTGCTTCTTTCTAATGCTTTTTTACTGATCGCCTATAAGTTGAAAAAACCAATAGTGCTCATCGGGACACTGGGAGTGTTTCTAGCACTTAATATTATTGGGCACATTCATCGTCCAGAACTTAGCCCAACAGAGCGTTATCTCAACTTAGCTGTGATTCAAGCCAATGTTGGCAATCAAGAAAAGTTCTATGCCCAACACAAAGCTCGTTTTCAACAGGTGATTTTAGACAAATACCTCGGTTTATCAGAGAGGCAACTCAAACAAAATCCAAACATTGATGCTCTGGTATGGCCTGAAACAGCCATCCCAGTGATGATGCGCCCCACTCATTTACAAACCTACTACCCAAGTCAAATTTTAAATTTATTAAAAACCTACAATGTCGACTTGTTTTCTGGAGCCTTTTACGAAAAGCAGTACGGTGAGAAAACATCTAATTCGTTTATTTGGCTGAATGAAAAAACAATCAAGTATGTGTATAAAAAAACTCACTTGTTGGCTTTTGGAGAGTATCTGCCTTTTTCAAAATACTTTCCTAAGCTCAAAGAACTACTGCCTCAAGTGGCTGATTTTGAAAGAGGTCAGGGCCCTAAAGTTTTTAATTATAAAAACACTAAAATTGGCCTACAAATTTGTTATGAGGGCCTTTTTCCAGATTTTAGCACCGAGCTTGCCCAAAAAGGTGTTGAGCTTATTATTAATCTCACTAATGACTCTTGGTATGGCGACAGCTCCGAGCCCCACCAACATCTTACTATGACTTTGGCTCGCGCCATTGAGCATCGAACTCCCCTGTTAAGATCTACCAACACAGGAATCTCCACCCTTATTTTAGCCAATGGAGAAGTTAAAGAGCGCTCTCCTATTTACAAACAGTGGGCTCATGTTTTTAAAATTCCGATCCGTGACCCTCAAAAAACTTTTTTTCAAAAATTCTCATGGTTAAATACTGTTTTTTTAGTGCTGCTAATGATAGGACTCATTACAGCGATAAGATACAAGGGTAATTATGACAAAAAAACAAACACATAATGAACTGCGCGCATTGGACTGGAAGCACCTTTTACAAGAGCTCTCAGAGCTTGCCACAAGCCACATTGCAAAAGAATCACTTAAAGATTTAAAACCCTTTGAACAGAAA
>JAKUPT010000147.1 GCA_022450595.1 Bdellovibrionales bacterium | reverse complement strand
ATAGTCATCGTAAATTTTAACTCCCGACTCTTCGGCAATAAACTGAAAGCGTCGATCTACACCTTGAAAGTTATTAATGGCCTGTGCACAGTCTTCAAAACTAATTCCCGCCTCAAGCCCTGCAACCATGGCAGCCAAAGCGTTTAAAGCATTATGGCGCCCCGGAATGGGCACAGACATGTTGCCTAAAAGTTTATCTTCAAAATAAACTTTGTACTCACCTGCTTTACCTTCAATACGGTAGTCGTTATGATCTTCAAAGCCGTAATAAAAGCACTGCTTAGAGTAGTCTTTAAAAATCGTTTTGATATTTTCGTCATCACCACAGGCGATCAGTTTTCCATAAAAGGGAATTCTGTTGGCAAAATCAAAAAAAGCTTTATGCAAATGAGCCACGTCATCATAATAGTCTAAGTGATCTTCATCTATATTAGTGATAATGGCCACCTCAGGACTTAACTTTGAAAAGCTCCCATCGCTTTCATCAGCTTCCGCAATCAGCCACTCACCTTCTCCGAGTTTAGCTGTACTTTTGATCACATCTAGTCTTCCGCCAACGACAATTGTTGGATCTAAGTTGCCATGTAAAAACACAGAAGCAGCCAAACTTGTGGTGGTGGTTTTTCCATGGGTCCCGGCAATGGCCACTCCCCTTTTTAAACGCATCATTTCGGCCAAGGCTTCTGCTCTTGGAATTAAAGGAATTTTTCTGGTTTTGGCTTCTAAATATTCAGGATTGTGTCCACGAACCGCTGAGGAGTAAACAACCACGTCCACATCTCCGACATGTTCGGGCTGATGACCAATAAACACCTTGATACCGAGATTTATTAAATACTGAGTTTGTTTGGATTCAGACAGATCACTCCCAGTAACAGTGGCGCCCATATTATGCAACAGCTCGGCCAGACCACACATACCAATCCCGCCAATACCAATAAAATGAACTTTTGATTGTGCTAATTTCATTTATCTCTCATTTCTAACTGTTTTTTAAAACAATGCTTACAATTTCATCTGCTGCTGACTTTTTGTAAAAGCCTTTAGCTTTTTTAGACATCTCTTCCAACTGATGATTGTTTGTATAGTACTCTTCTAACTGCGACCATAAAGCTTTTGAGGTGAGTTGTTTTTGCAATAACATTTTTGCAGCACCGGCTTTTTCAAAAGCCATGGCATTTTTTTGCTGGTGATTGTCTGAAGCCAAAGGGTAAGGAATTAAAATACTAGGAAGCCCCATGGCGGCAAGTTCCGCTAAGGTGCTGGCTCCAGATCTTGCAATCACAATGTCGGCCCATTTTAATTTTTCAGGCATATCACTAATGTAAGTCATCACATCAACCGGTGTGTTGTTTTCTTTATAAATTTTTTCAATCTTTTCAATGTCGTGCTTGCCAGTTTGATGAACAACATTAAAATACTCAAATACTTTTGGTTCTGTTAACAACATCTCGGACACAGCTTCGTTAATCGCACGTGCGCCTTGAGAGCCACCAAAGATGAGAAGGTTTAATTTCTTTTTTTTATAATCATAGTTTTTAGATTCAATTTGCAGCTCAATGTCATCTCTAATCGGCAGTCCCACATTATATACATTAGGAGACTTCACATGTTTTTTAGCCTCATCAAAAATCAGCAAGGCATTTTTCACAAACTTAGATAAAACTCGGTTAGCAAGACCGGGAATCGCATTTGGCTCCCAAATAAAACATTTAAATCCAAGAACTGCTGCAACTAGCATCACCGGGACTGAGGCATATCCACCCACACCAACAACCGCTTTTGGTCGAAGTTTTAATAATAAAAATAAGCTTTTTAAAAAAGCCAAGGGAAGAGTTAATAAGGTGATGAGTTTTTCTTTTTTAGAGACATTGTGATTCATTCGGCCAATTTCGACCAAATGCAATTTAAATCCAGCTTCAGGAACTAATTTAAATTCCATGCCCTTTCGTGTCCCAACAAAGTGGACATCTAATTTAGGGTCGGCTTTTTTAAAAGCTTCGGCCATGGAGAGGGCTGGATAGACATGCCCTCCTGTTCCACCACCGACAATCATTATTTTTTGACTCATACTATTCAAATGCCTCAAATTATATTTGATACCATTTACTGAAGAACTTTTGCCGTTTATCAATGGCAAGAAGCACTCCACAGGCAAAACTCACACAGACAAGAGAACTACCACCATAACTAATAAATGGCAATGTAAGACCCTTAGTGGGAAGAAGCCCCATGGCCACCCCCATATTAATAAAAATAGAAAGGCCTAATACGACAGACAATCCAAATGCTATATACTGAACCTCTTGCTGCTTTTCTCTAGCCGCAATCCTAAGGGCTTTAAAAATCAAAAAACCATAAAGCAAAATTAAAAGAATCACCCCAATAAAACCAACCTCTTCAGCAAAGATAGATAAAGTGAAATCAGTGTGTGCCTCTGGCAGAAAAAACAGCTTTCCCTGTGCCTGACCAAGGCCCTTGCCTGTGATGCCGCCAGTGTAAAAACTCAACATACTTTGTATGATCTGAAAGCCTTTATCTTGTGGATCCGACCAAGGATCTAAAAAAGCCTGTACTCGGGCCCAACGGTAAGGAACATTCACCACTAAAAAGTAAAAAGCTGGCAATACAATAGCTACAAGCCCTGCAAAATACCCCAATGACAAGCCTGCAATAAATAGAGTGAAAACAATCAAAGTTGTTATAATTGCAAAGGAGCCAAAATCTGGTTGTTTTAACAAAAACAACAAAGGTGTGAATAAAATTGCGGTGGTGGCAATTAAATTTAATCTGTTTGGCATAGCTTTGAAACGAACAAACCACCAAGCCACAATAAAAGGGTAACTAAACTTTAACATCTACCCTGGTTCAAATCGAAAGCTTAATGGCATCTGCACCCACCTGTGGGCCCCACCGACTTTTACAGCAAAAGCTGGAATAAAGGTTAACACCACTCCCACAATGGCCAACACCCACAAAACTTGACCTAGCCTTCTTAAATAGCTCCATGGAGTTAAAATGCAGGTCAAAAGAATAAAGACCGCCATCACTGAAAAAAGCAGCTGTTTTCTAAAAAAGTAATGTCCGTCCCCATAAGACTCGATGGCAAAAATAAAACTAGACGAGTAAACTTGAACTAAGCCCAATCCAATTAAAAATAAAACCACCAGCAAAAGACCTTGATCAATCTGCTTAAATTGTAAACTTATCCAATCTTTAAAATCAGCAATCATAACACGACCCTTATCCACTTAATGCTAACATAGGCTTTAAAATTATCCCTCTTGAAAGTGACCTCAAACTCGACTTAAGAAGAGATTAGAGATTAGAGATTAGAGATTAGAGATTAGAGATTAGAGATTAGAGATTAGAGATTAGAGATTAGAGATTAGAGATT
>JAKUPT010000146.1 GCA_022450595.1 Bdellovibrionales bacterium | reverse complement strand
CTTTAATCTTTTCAGGATCTTCTTGATAAGACACTCCCACTGATATTCTGCGTCTCACCTTTTTGTCGCTATGGCTCCAGTTAACTACATTTTTAGATATAAACTCTGAGTTAGGCACAATGATGTTCACATTGTCATTAGTGCGAACCGTTGTTGAGCGAAGATTGATCTCTAAAACATTGCCTTCAACATCTGCAACCTCTATGCGGTCACCGACTTGAACAGGTCGCTCAAACACTATAATAATACAGCTGACAAAATTATTAATTACATTTTGAAGGCCAAAACCAATACCAACACCAAGGGCTCCAAAAATAACAGCAAGAGAATTTAGATCGATTCCAATTTGATTTAAAATAATAATTAGTCCAAGAACTAAAATAAAATATCTGGAAAGTATGGCAATAGTCTGTTTGCTGGCCTCACTGAAATTACGTCCTTTGAGTAATTTTTTAGCTAAAAGGTTCTTGAATTTGTTGCTAGCATAAAAAAGCAATACAAATGAAAGAATGAGTATCAATATTTTAGCAATTGTAATGGAATTGTTGTTAAAGCTAAAAAGTGGCTTTGATAAAATGTCTATGAATTTATTTATTATCTCCATTTCAAAAAAACCTTTTTAAGTTATAAGAACGGTTACTTTATAACATATAAAAAGAGCACATTTAATTATTGATTTTTAAATCACAAAAAATATTCAATGAAAATAATGCTGAAATCACAGATCAATACTTATTATATGTTTATATTTTAAAGCTATTGCCTTCTGAAATTGTAAAATATTAATGGAAAATGTAATTGTTTGTCTTTTTATAAAATAATTCTAAAAATTTAAAGAATATTTAGACAAATGTTGTATTCTCTGTTTTTTTACACAATATATATTTATCTATTCATCAAAATTACCCCCTTATTTGTCAAAAAGTTTTGCATTTTATAAAAGATTTATTTGCAAAAAATTAATAAAATTGAAATAAATTTTGTTTTTTACTGTTGATTCATAATAATACAGATATCTTTATTTTTTTTAAAGAATGGTTTGTTTTGCCTCATAACAAAACATGTTTTTTAGAATTTCTCCACACTATCTAAATACAACAGCTTTTACGACCGAATAGAACTCTTAAGAAACGTTAAATATAAGTTAGTTTAGTGAGAAAGCGGGACGTTTATGAAACTTGAAAGAGCATTATCAAATATAAAGATAGTAGCAATCTTATCGAGTCTGATTTTTACAGCATGTTTAAGAGAACAAAAAGAGGCTCCATTAGCACAACGAAGCGGATATGTAGGATGCTTGGATGCCGTTGCCACCGGCAAAGACTCTATTGAAGTTTCGGTAAATATGCCCTCTCAAGCCACTGAAGTTCAAATATTTAGAAACAACACACTTGTTGGTTCGGTTTTTCCTGGTGATTCACAAAACAATATTTTTAATGACACCCTACTGCCTGTTCAAGGTGAGGTTTATAAGTACTCTTGTAAGGCGATCACTCCTAATGAGGATTTGGTTGGTTATAACGAGCCTACTGTACGAACAACTCCCGAAGATGCCCCCATATTTGAAGGTTTAAAAACCGTGAGTATTGAAAATAATGTACATGCCAAACTCACCTGGAAATCTCCAGCCTCCTCTGGACCTAAGGTTATAAAATATGAAGTTTATGCGAATATGAATAGAGCCACTGGAAGTATGACTCCAAATGTAGACTTTAGCAAAGATCCTGTGGCAACAGTAACAGCTCCAGCAACAGAATATACAGTGACTGAGGGCTTAGGAGATAAAATCCCTTACGTTTTTTCTGTCTTAGCTTGTACACATAATGATATTTGTGCGGGATCTGATATTTATAAAACCGCCTCTACACTGGACAATGGAAAGCCTGAAACTCCTGGTATCTCTAATATTGAAACCTTAAGTGGAGGTATTAAAGTAACCGCCCCATGGGATGAGAGTATGGGGGAAACCACAAAACGTGTGCTTTATATGGGAACCTCTAATAGTACAAATTTGGCCGATTATACACAGATTCGAGCTTTTAATATCTCATCTAGTGATCTTAAAAATGAAAGTTATATGCAGGGTATGACTACTTTTGAAGTTGTGGACAGTCGTATTCAAGAAAATACTCTTTACTACTTTGCACTTGTGGATCAAGACTCCAATAGCAATACGTCTACTGTTATCCGTTATGAGTTGCAAACTTATGACTTAACACCTCCAAATTTTATTGGAATCACTGATATATCACCGAATTCGCTACAACCTGCAACGGCTATGGACATTACATTTCCTGCATCTAACACTGAAGGTGCTCCTGATAATGACCCAACGGGGGCCTCTAGTTATGTGGTGGAATACACTCAAACCCCCTATATTGATGGTAGTACCACTTGGCCTGCAGACCCATGTACAGAGGGCACAAGATACTCATCCAGTTTTACTGCCAATCCTGGCGGTGTCGCCGGAGGTACAAGTGTTACAATTACTGTGAATGGATTAAGCCCACGAACCTATTATCGATTTTGTGTACGAGCAAAAGATGCCTACGGTAATGAGTCGGGGGATTTAAGTACTAGTGTTACGATTCCTGTTGCAACACTTGATTCAGCACCTCCTGTTTTTGATGGTATTCAAGGCCTAAGTGGTGTCACTCCTGATGGTGTTTATCATATAAAGGTTGATTGGAACAAGGCTTCTGATCTTCACTCTAATGTGAAGTATTACCAGCTTAAACTTTGGTCTAATACTGCTGACTCTTCTGCTGCATCCGATTTAAAAACTATTAATAGAAATGCTTCAAACTCTGATTTTGACAATGGCACTTTAATTGCCAATGGAACAGACTTTGATTACGGACAAGGCACTCGAGTTTATGTTCTTGTGAATGCATGTGATGATGCTGACAACATTCCTGATGGAAGTATGAACTGTACTAATTATGACGACAGTTTAGCAATGTCTATTATTCCACCAGACATAGAGCCACCACAAAACTTTACTGGAATTTCTGATGCCACATCTACAGTCTCAAATGGCGTTGCTACTCTCAGTTGGTATGAACCAACCCCATGGTCTAGTGACTATTTTGGGTTTAGAATTTATAACTCTGTTTATAATTCCAGCACTTCCAAATATGATTTAACACTTTTAAAAAGTTGCAATTGTGCCAGCCCTGGAAATTGCGTGAGTCCAACTGACCTCTCCTGTGATGTGGGCAACTTGGATCCAAATAGAGAGTATAGATTTCATGTAAGAGCTGTTGATGCTGCTGGTAATGAAACACAAACGAATCCACAAGTGTCATGGGAAGCCGTCACTATTAAAGATGGTAATCCACCAACATTTACACCAAATTTAGCTGGTGATTGGAGTGTTGCCGACCAAGCCATTAAGCTGAACTGGAGTGCCGCCACAGATAATCAATATACTGGTGATCTTCGTTATGAAATTTTT
>JAKUPT010000145.1 GCA_022450595.1 Bdellovibrionales bacterium | reverse complement strand
TTAACCACCTTTTTAAGTTTATAAGACCTGATTTAATTAAAATAGAAGAGAAGCCAAGGCTTATAACTGAAGTAGCAATCATAAAAGTAAAATTTTCCGGAAACGGGCCAAAAAAATGAAAATGACTTTTTAAAAGCGCAAGCTGAAATATGCCACTCACAAGACCGATGGCAAAGATAGTATATTTTATTGAATTCAATCGTTCAAAATGAAAATCACCATTTTCAATAAATATATTTTTGTTAAAAATATAGCTTATTATAAAAATAATCGTAGCTAAAACTAATAATGCTGCTTTTATACCAAGAACAGGTATCCACCAAAGGTCTAACAGAACAATGATGGCTCCTGCACCCAAATGATAAAACAAATATGTCGCAACAAAAGAGTGCTTTCTAGTGGAATTGTTATTCAATATCTGAAGATCTGTTAAAATAGGTATTATTGTTCCTATTAAAAATGCACCCGGAGCGGTTAAAATAACAGACAAAATTACCCTTATCGGGATTGAATGAATTTTTGGAATGAGTGAAATCGTATCAGCACGCCATAAAAAATATAGACAAACTGTAAATGCACCTAAAATTAGAAAAATTAATGACAAGTGACGCCTTAAACGATCCGCAAATAAGGCTCCTAGTCCTATAAAAAGTAAAAAACTAAAAAGTACTGCACCTTGAATATAAACAACTGAGCCAAAAATGGTTGATAGACTACGGTTCAGCAAAACCTCATATGAAAATCCACAGATACCCATAAAAAAACTAATAATTTTTAGCATTTTCTACTTAACCTTTATTGAGTATTTAGGCTTTAGAGTATTATAATTGAATAAATTTGTATAACACTTTTTAAAGACAAGTTGTGTATGTTTCAAGTAATAACATTTTTAGCAGGAATATGTGGTTTTGCCTATGAGATTCTTTTAAATCGAACACTAACTACTATGTTCGGTAGCATCTCTTACCTACAAGGCGTTATCCTATTTAGCTTTATTTTATTTGCTGGTATTGGGGCATTAATTTCAGACCGAGCTAAAAACCATCTAGATTATATTTTATTTGCTTTAGGCGTCTTTAGTTTTCTTTTATCCTTCTTATGGAATGATTACCTTTTATTAAAGATCATATCAGATCAGGATCTGCTAATAAGAGCTCTTTTAACTATATTCATAGTAGCACCCGGCGCACTATTAATCGGAACAATAATTCCTATTTTGACAGATCTTAAAACACTTAATGATAATTCTAATAAAAAACAGTCGTTTCTTTTTGTTTATCTTGCCTATCATATCGGAGCTGGAATTATTCTAATTTCTTTAGATTTATGGTGGATCCCAATTATGGGTATTAAATCTGGATTTATTTTACTTGGTTCGATTATTCTTTTAGTGCTATTGATTCTAAAACTTTCTAAGGTTCAATATATTGGAAAAGTCACAAGAGGCTGGCTAACTTCAAAAGAAGTTTATTTAATTTCAATTATAAGTCTAATTAGTGGCTTTATTCAGTTTGGCATTCTTAAAACACATTACCACTTTTTTGGACCCTTTCCGGAAAATTTCACCTTTATGATAGCCACCTCAATATTAAGCCTTGGTTTGGCTTCTGCCATTGTAAAACGCTTTAAGTTAAAAAAGAAAAGATGGCTTAAGGCACTCCCATTAGCACTTGCTAGTTATTTATTTTATTTATGGGCTGGTGTACATGCCATAACATATATAAATGATCTCATAAATTTTGAAATAAATATGCTGAATAAAATAACAAGATTTGCAATGATGTTTATCTTATACACACCAATATACGTACTCTTTGGCCTACTTCTTCCCTGTTTTCATGAAAGAGATGAGTTTGATACTAAAACGAGCATTGCTCTTAATAGTATTTTTAATGCTATTGGATTTATACTCTCTATGTTTATATTACATCAGTTGATACCACTTAAGATTTTATTTCTTTTTTGTAGCATTGGCATAATTGCATTCCTGTGGATAAAAAATGAATTTTCAAACATATTTATATTAATATCATTAGGTCTAATTGCTATATGGACTTTATTTTTTAATTCTACCATTTTTCATTTAAGTTATACACACTTTGGATCACCTAAAAATTTAGAACAGACACTAAAAATGACCACGGGTATTGAAAGCTTCCGAAAAGCCGGTAGCGAGGTGAGCCTACTTAATACATTGGGCGGAAAGATTGTTGTTATTGATGGTTATCGATCTTTAAGAATCAGTAAAACTGATAATAGTTTAGTTGATAGCTTTGAACAGATAAATTTAAGTTCAGGAAACAAATATGAATTTGTAATGGGGGCGTTACAAGCTTTTTTAAGCCAAAAAAAAGAGAAATCATTAATACTGGGGGTTGGATCAGGGATAACAATAACTGCAAACAGTATGTTTTTTAAAAATGTCGATGCTGTAGAGATTAATCCAGTCATTATGGATATGCAAGAGATGTTAACCAACTACAACTACGGTCTTTTTGATAAAAAAAATGTAAATTTGTTCTTTGATGACGGATTCAACTTTCTATTAAAATCAAATCAAATGTATGATCTTATAGTTAATAATGTACCAACACCACGGTACAGTGTTGCTGCAAAAATTTGGACTCAGGAGTTCATTGAAATTATTTATAATAAATTAAATAATGAAGGTGTCTTTTCCGTATGGTTAAATGCAGGAATAAACGATAAGTCGACAAATATAATACTAAAAACAATTTCCCAAAAATTTTCAAACTGCTATATTGGCGTCCTTCATCCTCTATATAGCAACCTTATGTGCATAAAAACTAAATTACCAAAAGGTTACATAGAATCTGTTCAAATTGAACACAACAAAAGCATTTCTGGAACCTCTTTTAACAACTTAAAGTATCTACTTTTTCCCATAAAAAGCTTTAAGAATTTACACTCCACACCTGTGAACTCTTTGAACAAACCAACACTTCCATATTATTTAGATGCTAAATTTGATAAGCTCTGGAAAGAAACACCACCATGGTATTTATTTGATAAAGTAAATATTGATTGGAATATGATGTCTGATTTTAAAAATGATAATATCCAAAAAAGATGCCAAATACTTAAAAAATGGTTAAATGGTTTTAATGCCCCCTTTTGCGAAAATAATGACTGAACAAATTATAAAACATATCCGCAAACCAACAAAAATAAAGTACGACTATATTAAAAAAACCTTCTGTTAATACAAAATAAAAACTAATGCTCATAAACAAATGGGCCAGTATAAATATCTTTTTATATATCTTATTCAGAAATATTGCTAATGGACTAAATAGTTCTAAAAAAATTGCTCCTGCAGCTAAGCTTTTAGATAGCCATGAAATCGAGGCAAGCCATAGCCCTAGACCAAGCTCAGCAACCCAATAACTTATAGCCATTCTGCTTTGGCCCCCATTTGACTAGACACCTAGGTTAATTGATTTTCGGTACTCTACTGGACTTGTCATTCCTAGACA
>JAKUPT010000144.1 GCA_022450595.1 Bdellovibrionales bacterium | reverse complement strand
TTTATTTCCTGAGTGAGCTTGAGACTTCGGCCTCAATCTCAGTCAGTATTCGATAGGTTTGCCTATAGTTTTTATTCAACAAAGATGATTTTGCCTCATTAATTTTATACAAGAGACTTTCATCAGAACAAAGATTTGGGTCATCATAAGCCCGGCCTGATCTTTGAAAACACTCAACCGCTTTAAAATGGTAACTGGCAAGTTCTACACAGGCTTTGGCCGTTTGGTTGGGATAAATTCTATTTTTAATAGCCACTAAACAATCAACACTCCCCTTGGCTGTCCAGTGAGACATCTTATGACAACCAAAGACCGCTGAGGCGTCAAAAAAATAATCCTGACTAATAAGCTCATTACAACGTAGTGCCTCTCCCACAGACTTTGAAGCCACGTTTTTACAAACATCACTTGGTGAAATGGCAAAGCTTGTTAATGGAAAAATTAGAAATAAAAATATAAGTCTCATCTGGCCCCCCGTTAAGACTGTAATTTCAAACCAAAGTGAATAATATCCGAAATCACGTTTATATGATCGATATTTTTTTGGTTCACCTCTACTTCAATACCTAAGTAATCTTGTTGTGAAAAGAACTTTCTTAAACTAGTGCAATGCCCATCACTTTTTCCTAAATAAGGGTAATTTAAACGGCATTTCAGTCCGAAAAGCTCACATACAGATTTCAGATCTAAACAGAGTGCTCTTTCTTTTTGTCTTTTGGAGTCATATAAAAAGCTAATATCACAGTCTCGATCAACATTATTAAGGTTCGCCGCCATGCTATGAATGCTTAAATGCAGAACTGGCTTTGGTGATTTTTTAATACGAGAATACACATTCCCTCTAAAAGGATCGTAATAGTTTTGCTTTATTGTTTGTTTAAGTTTTAAATTCAAATTTTTACCAAATGGCCCCCAAACGGCTGGGTTAGAATCAGATCTGTTTGCATCTATTATTAGACGTGAGTAATTAAAATAAAACAAAGGGGCCTTGGTTTTACTTTGAAGCAATTGAGCAAGTTTTAGAGCCCCCAAATCATACGCTTGATGAGAGTTTTTATAGTACCTAGGAAGCTTAAAACCTTTCAACTCAGGATAAATTCGCTGGCCAGCATGCTCACAGGTTAAAATTAAATTATAATTTAAAATAGTCATTTTCATTCAGCACAGTTGTTAAGTTTTTATAAATAGACTCTAAAGAGTGTGACTCTGAGGCTTTTTTAATTCTTTTTGATAAGTTGCCCTCATTTAATATTAACTCAATGCCCTGATGGTAATGAGCTAGAATATCAGGCTTTAAGTGGTTATAAAGACTCTCTAACCATTGGTTAAAGTTTTCACCATCAATATGATTAGGATACAGCTGTCGGTATTCTGATAAAATTTGATGGTTCGTATAGCTATTGGCCTGGTCGTATACCGACCTTAAGGTTTCAGTTGAAACACTTCTTTGGGTGCTTAAGTTCACAAGGCTCTCACTTACTAATGACTTAAGCCATGCCACAAAAAAGGCTATTAGGGAAAAGTCCATGTAGGGGGACTCTTGAATATCCATAGTGCGGATTTCAATGGCCTTCACATCAAACTTAACAATAGCTCCTCTAGAGTTTAACCATTGATGTTGTAAAACTTTATCTGGGTCGTATTGAGAGATGTCTTTATAAAGTTCCTTTAATTTTTTATGGTAGTCCTCAAAAGTAAAAAGAGGCTCTGGTATCACTTGCCCGGTTATAGATGGAACTTTTTTTTGATTGAGTTCATAAAAATTTAATCGATTGTCCGGCACACCTTGAATTTTTTGTTCAAAAGCTGGAGAGGAAGCTGATAAATAAGAAACAAAGGGTAGCACCATTCGGATAGCGGCATGTAATCTTTCAAACTCTGCTTCAGTTGAATAAGGTAAGTTTATATGCACAGACTGCAAGTTAGACCATCCATGTCCTGTGCAATTGAAGATCTCATGATACTTTTTATAAACTTCTTTTTGGCCATGCGGCCATAATTGCATGTCTTTGTCTGGATCCATAAAAGGATGCATAGACGACGGCATTAATATGGCGTTTTTTGACTTCAAGTGCTGATTAATCATTTTTACAGATTGATAAAAATTTTGCTCAATAGTTTTAAGATCTAACTGTGGGCCATTGCATTTAATTTCAATCACGTGATCTACCAGCTCATTAGACCAACAGACGTCTCCGTATTCAATTTCATCTTGAAGAACGTCCTTGTTTTGAATTTTTAGAAGGTACTCGGTGAAATGCTCAATCATAAGACTGCTCTTGTTGACAATCATATACTCCGATTCAATTCCATAGCCTTCAAATAATTTAAGATTTTTCATTTGTGATAAGCCTTCTTTGCTTGTTCATTTCATCTAAAAAATACTGCATGATTTTTTCATACAACTTTATGCCATCTATTTTATCTTCAATGCCATAATCAATACTTGGATTGTCGTTGATCTCTATTAAATACATTTTTGAATCAATCTCTTTAAGATCAATTCCATATAAGCCCTTGCCAATAAGTTTGGCCGCCTTTAATGCCATATCCAATACTGCTTTTGGTGTTTTGTTAATTTCAACAGCTTCAAAATCACCCTCGTTGTCTTTTACCTGGTCATTATTTACGATCTGCCAATGTCCTTTAGCCATATAATACTTGCAGACATAAATAACTTCACCATTTAATACCCCCACTCTCCAGTCAAAATCAGAGGGCAGATACTCTTGAACCAACAATAGCTCTGAACTTTTAAAAAGGTTTTGAACCAAAATCATAAACTCTTGTTTGCTCTTTGCTTTATAAACCCCTTGAGAAAAAGCACTGTCTGGCTTTTTAACAACACAGGGGAAACTAATTTCAGATAGTTTTTGTTCATAGTTCTTCGGATGAATAATAATTGATTTTGGACGAGGAATATTATTTTTCTCAAGAAGCTCTTCTAAAAAAACCTTATTTGTGCACTTAACGATAGACTCGGGGTCATCTATGACCACAAGTCCTTCTGCTTTTGCCTTACGCGCAATTCTGTATGTGTGATGATTTACATTTGTGGTTTCTCTTAAAAACAAAGCATCGTATTCAAGAATTTTGCTAAAATCTTTTTTTTCTATGGTTTCAACATATATACCTAATTTTTTTCCGGCTTTTATAAAGCAATCAATAGACTTTGAATCAGAAGGTGGAGCTGGTTCCTCCGGGTTGTACATAATGGCCATTGAATAATAATAATTTTTTTCATAATTTCCAATTCGGCCATTTCTGGATAAAAAATTATGTATAGCTTGCGCTAAAAACTCTTTATGCACGCTATTAATTTGTTCAAAACTAAGTAGTTTTATAGATTGAATGTCCCACTGATCGCCATTTTTTGTAAAATAAACTCTCAACAATGGCGCTTTAATTAAAGAAAATATTTTTTTTGCAAGATCCGCATAACTTCCTGTTATGTTTTGACCAAAATAAATACTTAACTCAAATTCAGTTGATTTTAATTTTTTTAATTTTTTTTGAATGAGTTCATCCAGTTCCTCAGAAAATATTTTTTTCATCGATTGCGACTTTAAATCTTGTATAACAATGGGATCTGGATAGACCTTATGTTTTCTTGCTAATGCTAATAGAGAAACATAGTAACCAA
The DNA here is from genome assembly GCA_022450595.1 of Bdellovibrionales bacterium. GTDB lineage: Bacteria > Bdellovibrionota > Bdellovibrionia > Bdellovibrionales > UBA1609 > JAKUPT01. The sequence continues at coordinate 13 of JAKUPT010000144.1, read as the reverse complement.
GTCCTTGATAACT
>JAKUPT010000143.1 GCA_022450595.1 Bdellovibrionales bacterium | reverse complement strand
CATTTTGAGTTGAATGTTTTTAAACCAGTGATGGTCTTTAACGTGTTGAATTCTATTCGTTTAATTTCTGATGCTAGTGAGTCTTTTGTTGATAACTGTGTGAGTGGAATCAAAGCCAACACTGACTTTATTAACAAGCACTTAGAAAACTCTTTAATGCTTGTGACGGCTTTAAATCCACACATTGGTTACGATAACGCCGCAAAGATTGCAAAAGCCGCCTATGAAAATGGCACCACTTTAAAGCAAGAGTCCGTAAAACTTGGACTTTTAACAGAAGAGCAATTTGATCAGTTTGTAAGACCTGAGAATATGATTGGTCCAAACTTAAAATGAAGTCAGTCACTATATTTTGTAGTTCCAGTTCTAATGTGAGTCCCATATTTTTTTCTGAAATTGGGGAGCTTGCAAAATCCTTAGTGCAAAACCAGTATAGAGTTTTATATGGAGGCTCCAAGTCTGGTTTGATGGGGCATTTGGCGGATCAAGCCCTAAAGCTAGAGGGTGAAGTGATTGGTATTTTACCGGACTGTTTTAACAATGATGACGTAAAACATGACCACCTCAGTTTAATGCATCACACGCAAGACCTGTTTGAGAGAAAAAAATTAATGATTGAACAAGGTGATGCTTTTGTGATTTTCCCTGGGGGATTGGGCACCTTGGATGAAGCTCTTGAGGTGATCACCTTAAAACAGATTGGTCTTATTGATAAGCCCATTGTGTTTTTAGACCTTATGGACTTTTGGAAACCCCAGCTTGAAAGCTTTGTTTATCTTAAAGAGCATGGTATGATTTCACAAGATTTAGACAATTTGTATCATGTTTGTGAGTCTCATAAACAAGTCATTTCAATTTTAAATCAAGAATTGGGGTTATAGTGTGCAAGAGTTAATTGATTTAAGTGATCGCTTAAGTTGGCTTAATAGCGACGACATTAAGCCCTACATAATTTGCAGAAAAGAAAGCCGTGTTGAAAACCCCGGTAAGTTTTTTAACTTAAAATGGTTTCACAACGAACCGCTGATGATGGATCCCTTAAAAATTGATGATGTGTACTTCTCAAATGCATTGATGAATATGGAGGCCAAGGCCTTTCAAAAAAGTGATATGGCCATGCCAAGATGGGTGTTTTACGACTGCTCCATAATGCCTGGCTTTATAGCAGGCTTTGCGATGAGAACGTCTGCACTTAAGCCTTCTGTTCGTAATGTTTTAGGGCAAGAAAACCTTCTTGGGGAGTGGACTCCCATCTCGATGTTTATCATTATTCCAACAATGGTGGAAAAAGAATGGGTGGCCCACAATTTAAGCTCAATGAATGCTCTTGTGCCCGCTGAAGACCGACTTTATGGTTTAGGTTTTTTGTCTAAAGCCTTTGGTTTGTCGTGGGTAAATATTTAGGTGGCTTGTGGCATGACTCAGTGGATGTCTCCAGCCATACGGCTTCATTCTCATTATGGTTTTTTTGAAGTTTTAACAGCCTACACACCGGCCCATTCTTATGCTAAGACATTAACATACAGATTAAAGGTGAGTCCCTCTCATTGGATCCGGTTTTTTACCAAAGAAGAGTCCTTGGAGTTTCAAGAGCAGTTTGAGTCAGCAGGCTTTGAAATAGACCCAACTGATGAAGAGAGCTTGATTGATTTTCATCGTATGATTGAGCGTAAAGAAGGGCCATTCTTTTTGGACTCGCAACAGTTAAGAACTAATGATTTGAAGGCTAAAATTAAAATTTATAGACCCATAAACAGATAAGGATAAAGATGAGTGAAGAAACATTGCCGGCCGTGGCTAAAAATATTTATGTTATGTGTAAAAAGTGCGATACAGATCGTTATCATAAGGTCTTAGCTCATAAAACCTCAACTTCTGCAAAAATAGAGTGTGAGGTCTGTAAGTCTAAAAAATCTTACTCTATTAAAAAGAAAAAAACTTCAACGACTGGGAAAAAAACCACCAGAACTAGAAAAAAGACCACAGCCTCTAAATGGGCTGATGTAGTACTAAGACTTGAGTCTGAAACTCCAGAAAAGTACACCATCAAAGGTAACTTTTCTAAAGAGGCATTACTTCAGCATCCAAAGTTTGGTGAAGGTCTTGTGCTTGAAAGTTTAAGCGACAGAATCATTGTGTTATTTAGTGAGGGTGAAAAGACCTTAATGCACAATAGGTAAGCTTTAAGTGGATGTTTTTGCCGTTGTTCTTTTAGGGGCTTTGGTGGGAGTGGTCTCCGCCTTTTTAGGAATTGGAGGAGGGGCTCTTATAGTTCCTATTCTCCCACTTTTTGTGCCGGGGCTTTCTCAGCAAGAGGTGATTGCAACCTCTCTTGCGACAATATTATTGGTTGTAACTAATAACTCCATTCACTTCCATCGACAGCGAATTATTCATTGGCCTGTGGTTTTAATCATGGGGCCTATGACGGCAGCAACTAGTTATTTAGCTGGTCAATGGGCTTTGACCACATCTGAGACCATTTTAAAGATTATAATGTCAGTGGTCTTATTTCTAATGGCGGTAAGAACTTTCTTTTTGGTATTAGAGCCAGTTCTTGAAAAAGCCCAATTGATTTTAAAATTAAAAGCCAAGTTGTCATTTTGGGGACTTGTTGCTGGGGCTATTTCCGGGGTGACAGGTATTGGATCAGGGACCATTTTTGGAGCCGTGCTTTTAGGTTACAAAGTGATGCCTAACAATAATCTTTCACCTACAAGCAATGCCATTATGATCTTTACAACACTTTCAGCGGCACTGGCTTACGCCGGTGACTTTTCTAAGTTTGGACAAAGTTGGACTTTTGGAGAAATACATTTAGACTATGTTTTAATTTTATTTTTAGCCGCCATGGCTTCATCTTGGGTCGCCAGAAAGTACCAAACCCATATGAAAGAGCGCCTCCGAAAAGCCATACTAGGAGCACTCCTAACTATTCTCGCCCTAAAAGTATTTATCTCAATCTTTTAAGGTGCCAAGTTGCTTTTCGGGCCACACCGCACAAATTTACTACAACAAATGTGTTTTAGACTTTAGCATCTCAACCAATACTCTGCTCAGATCATACAGAGCCTAGAATAGAGCTATAAGATTATTATTTACGAAGGAACTTGGTGCTTATTTTAAAACTCGTACTGTAAGGCCACTTTTATGCGAAGTGGCCCAAAAAGTAACTTGATTCCTATTTCGTATCTATTTCGCCTATTTTTTTACGCAAACAGAACGTGATTCTTTAGTGGTTTTTTCGCCGTTGGCTTCAACATTGACTTCAACAGCTTCAACAACAAAGTTATTGGCATCTTCAGCAATTAAGTCTCCAGAAAATAAATTTTGCATTTCCATGCCCATTACTTTCATGGTCATGTCTAAGTTAAAATTCAATGAGTTTTCATTGCTGCAGGCAGCTCTTTTTGTCACGATCATCATGCCGATTTGGCGGCCCGTTTCATCATCAACAAGAGGCTCTTCTTGAGTTCTTGTCACATTGTCGGTAATGAATTTTAAATCAAAAGGCTGCTCTTTAGTTTCATCATCAATAATTTCATAAACGGATACGCCATTTTCAACTGTTTGAGTAACAATTAACTCATAAACCTCATCTTGATCTGTGCAAGTGTAAACTCCGTCAACTTGTGGGCAAGCTTGTGCTGTAAATGACGTAAGTAAAAATGATAGTAGAATTGACATAAAATCCCCCTG
>JAKUPT010000142.1 GCA_022450595.1 Bdellovibrionales bacterium | reverse complement strand
TTCTCCCCACACTGTCTGTGACCTGCTCGTCAGATGAAATTGACACTTGCACCTCTGCCAACTCCAGTAGGTCCGCTCTGTTGGCCTTAAAGACTCGTTTTGATGGCTACAGTTGCAAAGATATCTACAGTTTATATCCCACAAATTTTAATAATTACTTTGAATACAATATCAGAGTTCAAGTTTTCACCAACACAGAGGGGCTTTTTGGACAAAGCTTTGACTGGTTAGATCAAAACCAAGAAACCATATCCGTAGCTGCTCCGGATACCGAATACACTCTATGTGGCTTTATAGACTACAACAGTGACTCCATGCTCTCCTCAGGCGAGCCTTTTTATGAGAAAGTGTTTAACTTTAACTTTGACCCCTATCCAGTTGACGAATGGAGTAAAAATCAATAATCTAAGGACTTTAAAAGAGAGCTTAAATTATGAGTAAATTATTAGATTTTTTATTTGGCAAAAGTCCTAAAATTTTCGACAACAACAACAACGTTCGTCATGATCTTCCAAAAGAGACTTGGGAGGCTTGGCAAAAACGTTACTTTAGTGATCCTGATCGCAATTGGCGCAACCACTCCGGCATGAAAGCTCGTGAGCGTCGTCAAAAAAACTAAATTAAATTCGACCGCACCCAAAGCTTTGCGTCCTCATGAGTTCGAATAATTTCTTTTAACTGTAGCAAGTAGGCCTGAGATATATACTTTTCAAACTCAGGACCTGGCTTTAATCCAAAATTTAATAAGAACTTTCCATCAATAATGGCTTTTGGTAGTCTACGTTCAGAGTCAGAGAGTTTTAAAAACTTTTGAATCAAATCACTAAATTTGTCTGTGTTGTACCAAGCCTGATACAGCTCTAAATAGTCCTGCACTTGAGCATCTTGTAGATATAACAGTTTTTTTTCAAACTCGTATTCATCGCTAAAAACCAACTTTAATGACTCAATATATTGCTTCACTGATTTTATAAAGTGATTGGAAAACTTTATTGTTTTTAATTCTGATTCAACATCTAAGTTATCTCTCAACAACCCTGCCCAACGAAACTCAGCGGAATGATAATTGTTAAGAGCATAGTAAAAATGAAAGCTGTCAAAATGAAGTTTTAATTTACAGATTTGTTGAAAACTTCCGCTCTCATACATTGAATAAAAAGCCGTGTAGTAAAAAGGCTCTTGTAGTGTTCCTAAAAGCTCTTGTTGAACACGTTCCTTAGAGATTTTATTCAAACTCTTGTGACAAGCCTTAATCGCTTGATAAGTAGACTCCTCAAACACAAAACCCGTCTTGGCTTGAAATCTATAGGCTCTTAATATTCTTAAATGGTCTTCTTGAAATCGCTTATGAGAAGAGCCCACAGATCTTATAATCCCATGCTCTAAATCGCTCTGACCACCTTGCAAATCAATTATCTTTTCTTCTATGGGATCAAAATACATAGCATTTATTGTAAAATCGCGGCGTTTGGAATCCTCTTCAATACTACAAAGCTCTACAGTCTCGGGGTGACGCCCGTCCTTATACTCCCCTTCTTTTCTAAAGCTTGCTATTTCTAACTGATTATTAATTAAAACCACTCCAAAGTGCTCACCGACATATTTACTGTTTTCAAATAATTTTAGCACTTCCGAGGCGGGAGCACTGGTGGCAAGATCAATGTCTTTTGGCAAAACACCTCTTAAAGCGTCTCTCACAGCCCCTCCAGCCACAACAGCTTGAAAGCCTTGAGCGCGGAGTTTTTGACATACTTCTACAACTGTGTTCCATTGTGGGTGCGAGGTTAAAATTTTCATAAAAAAATTATGCCACACATAGATCAACTTTTCCAAGAACACAAAATCGAAAACTTCAAGTGGATCCCTCTTGAAAAGCCAATCACCTTAGAGTTTTACAAAACTTGGCTGAATCAACAAATGCATGGCGATATGAAGTACATGGAAAAGCACCTGCCTTATAAAGAAGACCCCACATTGTTATTAAAAAAAGCCCAGTCGGCCATAGTGTTTTTAGTGCCCTATTACCCACATCCATATAAAAATGATTTGCCTTTAAAAAACTCTCATGTGGCTTTATATGCAAAAAATGCAGATGATTATCACATTCATTTACAAAATCAAATCAATCAAATCTGTCAAAAACTAAATGAGCTCTTCCCCGGTGATGAATTTATTGGCTTTACAGACTCAAAACCTGTTCTAGAAAGAGATCTTGCCTACAAAGCAGGACTGGGGTGGTTTGGTAAAAACGCCTGTATACTTAATAAATCTGGCAGTTACTTTTTTATAGCTGAAATTTACTCAACTAAAGCCATTGAGGCCGCACCTGTCGTGCATCCCAACCACTGCGGCAACTGCACCAGATGCATTGACGCTTGTCCTACTGATGCCATCGTACAAGACAAAGTGATCGATGCAAGGCTTTGTATTTCCTATTTAACAATAGAATCAAAATCAGTGGCCAGTGACGAGCTCAAGCCCAAAATTGGCAGTTGGCTATTTGGCTGCGACATCTGCCAAAGCGTATGCCCTTGGAACAAAAAACACTTTGGCGACACCGAACAAACTCTCTCATCTGAGCTTTACGAAAAAGACTTAGAATGGATCCTCACAAGCAGCAACAAAGAACTTGCCAGATCCCTTCAAAGCACCCCCCTAAGCCGCGCTGCCGGCTGGAAATTAAAACGAAACGCCATCATTGTGGCCACCAACTTAAAACTTAAAAACCTATTGCCCCACATAGAAAAATATCAAGATCACGAAAAACTAAATGACTTAGTAACTTGGTCTAAAAAAAACATACATTAATCATTCCCCCACTCAAATACTCAATCTACACAACTATTTCTAACTAACTCTATTCATCTATTCATAAAAAACAAATTCCACCCAAGCACCAAAGCCTTTTTGAGATTCAATTAACAATAAATTTTAAAACACTGCTATGAGAGACCTCAGCGGCCCAGGACGGGCCGCAAGCTGCGAGGCACGGAGGCCGTGTCTCGAATAGCAGTGTTTTAAAATTTATTGTTAATTGAATCCAGGCACGGTTTACATATACAGAAGTGAGTTTTTTGTAATTACAGTCCCATGGCTTTTAAAAGAGCATCAATATCTTCCTGCCCAGGCTTTTTATCACTCGACTCCACACCCACACTCGCTCTTGTGTTTTCATCAAAGTGCTGAGACACCCACTGCAGTCGATCTAAAAAAGTAGATGATAGTGTCTCTTGAATGGACTTTTCTTTTTCCGTTCCAAGAGCTTCAGTGATTTCTTCTAGCATGTCGGTTGCGTCCATTAAAAGTGCTACGACTATATCAAAAAACTGTTCATTATCTTCAATCTGAGAAGCTTTATAACCAACGAGCTTACAAAGCTCAGCGTACTTTCCTATTTTTTCTATTTGCGTGGGCTCATCAAATGCCATCTCTAGACTTTTGGCACTGCCCATAATTCTATCAACAATTTGACCAAACTCTTCAAGACGTTGTTTTTGTGAAAACTCACCTTCTATCTCTTCAAGTATGTCATGCAACTCGTTGATAAGATCCTTTGACTCTTGCTTAAAATCGACTACAATTTCATCCATACCCTTAGACTAACAGAGTGATAATTATGGAAGCAAGAGATTTTGTCCCCATTCGCGTGAGCACCTTAAGAGGTGATACTAAAATTAATTTTGATGCTTTTGTGCATGTTGCGGGA